>JBIIZO010000024.1:0-18541 GCA_044346245.1 Crocinitomicaceae bacterium | reverse complement strand
ATATTGCAGCCCAGAAGCCTCTTGTACATCTTGGAATTGAATGGAGTAAGCTTGCTGCTTGAACGCGTTTGGATTTTTTTCAATGGCCAACACAGCGGTGTCGTTTGGTGCGTAGGCGAGGTTGGTGGAGTAGTCGTCATTGCCAAACTGAATAAATTTCTTGTTGAAGGCTTCGTCAAAACCTTGAAAGCGCAGCGTGAAATCGCCATTTTGGTTTTGCATTTGGGAGAGCATTTGCAAGGCGTTGTCTATATCGTAGTTGGTCTGTTTGTCTGATTTGATGGCTTTAAAAGGCACTTGTTTGCCGTTGATCACTTCTTTTGCGTAGCTGGCGATGGGGCTTTGATTGGCGTTATAAAAAACAAAAGTGATGTCGTTTCTTAGTGTCGAGCTGCGCATGTTCGATTTGACAACTTGTACCATACTCAAGACCTCTTTGAGAAAGTAAAATGTATATTGAACCTTATGCCCAAGCGTGTCTATTTTTTCGAGGCCGGCCTTGAGGATTTCACCATTGTTATCAAGCAACGCTTCCGATTTGATGGTATAACCGCTTTTGTGGGTGAAGAAGAGCGAAGGAATGCGCTTGAGGTCTTGGCGCGCATTGACTTTTTCTTGGTAATTGAGAAATGCGGAAAGGCCTTTGAATTCAGGCTCAAAAATTAATTGCGTTGCAGTTGAAGTCTTTGCGTCTTGTTGTGTTTCTTGGCAAGAAAACAACAAAAGCGGAAGCAGGAGCAGGAGAAACTTTGGAATCACAGTACGAATTTACAAATACTTCGTTGAAACTGCTTAATTTTGAAAGATGTCAGTTGTACTTTGTATAGATTTTGGACTCAAGCGCTGTGGCTTGGCGATCAGCGACACCAATCGGATCATCGCTAGCCCCTTACAGACCATAGAATCTATCCAACTTGAAAATTGGCTCGTTCAAGCAATTCCCAAGCGTCAAATTGTAGAAATCGTATTGGGTTTTCCTACCCGCCTAGACGGTTCCGACTCTCATGTAACTGAAAACGTTCGTATATTGAAAACGGTGTTGGAAAAGAAGTTTCCTGCTATTCCCATTTATTTATTCGACGAACGTTTTTCATCCAAAATGGCGAGCGAAGCAATCCACCAAATGGGTCATAAAAAGAAAAAGCACGACAAAAGCCTCGTAGATCAAGTTGCAGCCGCCATGATTTTACAAGAATACTTGGGGCAAAGCTAATCCTTGTTAAATTTGTAACATGATTTTACCAATTGTCGCCTACGGAGATCCAGTCTTGAAAAAAGAAGCTGAAGAAATCGATCAGCACTATCCCGATTTACAAAAGCTGATTGCCGATATGTTTGAAACCATGTACCATGCCAAAGGCGTGGGCTTGGCAGCACCCCAAATTGGCAAGAGTATCCGTTTGTTTATTGTCGACGGCAGTCCTTTTGCCGATGAAGAAGACGACGAACCAGATCCAATGGCAGCAGGCATAGAAAATTTCAAAAAGGTATTTATCAATCCAATTATCGAAGAGGAGAGTGGCACCAAATGGGCCTTTCAAGAAGGCTGTTTGTCTATACCGGGTATCCGTGAAAACGTCCATCGCAAAGAAAAAGTGCTCGTCACCTACTACGATGAAAACTGGGTTTTTCACGAAGAAACCTTTGACGGTTACGCTGCACGCATTATACAGCACGAGTACGACCACATCGAAGGGGTGTTGTTCACCGACCACCTGAGTCCGCTCAAGAAAAAACTATTGCTCAAGCGCTTAGGAAACATTACCCAAGGCGCTATCCAGGTAGACTACAAAATGAGTTTCCCCGGCGGCAAAAAACCACGCATGATTTAAGCCCTATGAAAAGTATTATTTTTCTATCGACCCTTTCGTTGTTCTTTTTATTCTCGTGCGGCAACCCGACAGATCAGCAAAGTAAACAGGAAAATTTGCGCACGCGCATTACCTCCTACGAAGATTCTCTTGCCAACTTGCAAAAAGACCCACAAAAGGCAGCTCAAATCACCAGTTTGGCTCAAATTGAGTTGATCAATCGCTTGAAGGCTTATAACAAGGCTTTTCCGAAGGATACTTTTTCTGCTGATTGTCTTTTCAAAATTCATATGATTTATGAGCAACTGCGTGCACCGCGCGAGGCCAGGGCATATGGCGATACTTTATTGGAGCGCTTCCCGGACTACAAAAACAGATTGCTCGTGGTCGAGAGTTTGGGCAGTTCTTACGACATCAATGCGCCGCGTGATACCGCAATGGTCCGCAAATACTATAATTTGCTCTTGAAAGAACCCAAAATCCCGACTCAAAAGAAGAAGGATATCAAGGCGCGTTTAGCCCGTCTCGACCTCACTTTCGAGGACTACATTCTGAATGGCAATTCGGGATTGGTTGGGCAAGGAAACTAAGCCTGGGTAAGGCGAAAGAAATCAGCTACAAATGCTGGATACGACTTCTCTACGGCATCTACTGCATCGAGCGTTTGTCCGTCAGGGCTCAATAAACTCGCTACGCAGCAAGCCATCACAATGCGGTGGTCGTGGTGTGTGTTGATTTCAGCGCTACTGATTTTCCCTTTTCCGTGTATCTCAATTTGTTCTCCTTTGATGTGATAGCTTATGCCCCAAGCAGTCAAGGCCTCGGACATAACCGCCAAACGATCGGACTCTTTGTTTTGAAGGCGTTGAATGCCGCGCAGGGTGGAGGTTCCTATTGCCGCACAAGCCAAAACCACCAACACCGGGAATAAATCGGGTTGGTGTGTGCAGTCAAAATCGAAGGGTTTTTTTGCATTGCTTTCCGAGAGCACCAAATTGTCGTTTTCCCATGTATAATTGGCTCCAAAATCGCTGAGTGCCTTCAAGAGGTTTTGATCGGGTTGTAAACTAGTTGCTTGGAGGCCAGAGATGTTTATTTTTCCACGGATAGCCGCTCCCACTAAATGGGCAGCCACACTGCTCCAATCTCCTTCTACTTGGGCCCTCGGGCAAGAAAGTTCTTGGCCACCGTGAAAGGTATAGGTTGTGCCGTTGCGTTCAAACACAAATCCAAACTGGCTCAATGCGGCCAGCGTCATCTCAAAATATGCTGCGCTATTGAGGTTCTTGACTGTGATCTGCCAATTTCCTGGCTGTTTGGCAGCCATTAGAAATAGTCCAGAAACATACTGTGAACCTTCGGTTCCGTCTACTTCTAAAATGGTGTTCTTGATCTCTCCGCTCACCGTCATGGGTAAGCGCCCACTCTGGTGCACAAGATCTAGACCTAATTGCTCAAGCAAATGAATGGTAGCCCAATGCGTTCTTTGAAGTAGGGTGCCGCTGCCCGTGAGTTGGTAGGCAGGGCTGAAGCAACGCGCCATAAAAGCGAGGGTGCGCAGTGCAAAACCGCTCTCACCCACATTGATCAGCGCGCGCTGCGCACAATTTTCGTGGTTGCGCAATATTTCCAAGGCATTTTTCATGGCTTGGGTGTCGCGATCTGTACCTAAGTTGTCTATTTGGCAGTGTTGAGCAGCAAGTTGGGACAAGATGAGCAAGCGTTGTCCGTGGCTCTTGGAAGCAGGCGCTATTAATTGACCGCTGTATGACCGTGCGTTAAGCTTCATGGCTTTTGTCACTTTGCAAGCCTAATTGTATGCGGATCGATTCTTCGTGCAGCATCTTGATGAATTGTTCTGCAAATTCTGATGAAAGACCTGCGTTGATTCCTTTTTCGACATTTGCTTTAAGCGTTTCTTCCCAACGCTGTACTTGCAAAATATGTGTGTTATGACTGCGTTTGAAAGCCCCAATTTGCAAAGAGAGTTCCATGCGTTCTTGGAGCAATTCGATCAATGATTCGTCGATCAAGCTCATTTTATCGCGCAGTTCTGCAAGATCGTGCAAAGCACGGTCGTTTGGGGTGCGTGGTTCCAGTTTATTCAATAACTCCTGAAGTTCAAGAGGGGATATTTGTTGTTTGGCATCTGTGAGCGCCTCAGCTGGCGCACAATGGGTTTCTACCATGAGGCCGTCGTAATGCAAATCGAGAGCTTGTTGGGCCAATGGAGCAATGAGCGCTGCCCGACCTCCGATATGCGAAGGATCCATGATCAGTGGGATATCGGGTCTGGCTTGCTTGAAATCGATGGCAATTTGCCAATGTGGGTTGTTGCGGTACTTGGTTTTTTGATAGACAGAGAATCCGCGGTGGATGGCGCCAATGACCTTTACATCGTGGCGTTCCAATCTTTCGATGGCACCTAACCAAAGTTTGAGGTCCGGATTGACGGGGTTTTTCACCATGACGGGTATGCCGGTGCCCTGTAGCGCTTCAGCAATTTCTTGCACTGTAAAAGGGTTTACTGTTGAGCGTGCGCCTATCCAAACCATATCGAGTTGATTCGCTGTAGCAGCTTTGACATGCTCGGCGGTGGCTACCTCTGTACAGATTGGGAAACCAAATTGTTCTCGCACTGCTACAAGCCAAGCAAGGCCTTCGTCGCCGATGCCTTCAAAAGCGCCGGGTTGGGTGCGCGGTTTCCAGATACCGGCCCTAAAATAAGAAAGCGGAAGACCTTGGAGGCCCTCCGCTGTTTTCAAGACTTGTGAAAGCGTTTCGGCAGAACAGGGCCCTGAGATAAGGCTTGTAAAGAGATCCGAACGCATTTGGATTTATTTAGCGTAGTTGACTGCGCGTTTTTCGCGGATCACCGTTACTTTGACCTGTCCTGGGTAAGTCATTTCGGTCTGGATGCGCTGAGAAATGGTAAAAGAAAGCTCTTCTGCTCTTTGGTCTGTTACTTTTTCTGCTTCTACCAAAACGCGCAATTCGCGGCCCGCCTGGATGGCATAAGCACTGCCAACGCCGTCGTAAGAGAGGGCTAGGTTTTCGAGTTCTTTGATACGCTTGATATACGCTTCTACAATCTCGCGGCGTGCACCAGGACGTGCGCCAGAGATGGCATCACAAACTTGTACAATTGGAGAGATAAGAGTGGTCATTTCGATTTCGTCGTGGTGGGCGCCGATTGCGTTCAAGACATCGCCTTTTTCGCCGAATTTTTCAGCGATTTTCATGCCTAAGATGGCGTGTGGCAATTCTGGTTCTTCGTCAGGCACTTTTCCGATATCGTGGAGGAGACCAGCGCGTTTAGCAAGTTTGACGTTGAGGCCAAGTTCTGCGGCCATAATGGCACAAAGGTTGGCAACCTCGCGGGAGTGTTGAAGTAGGTTTTGACCGTAAGAGGAGCGGAATTTCATGCGGCCAACCATGCGCATGAGTTCTGGATGCAAACCGTGGATACCGAGGTCGATGCAAGTGCGGCGGCCGGTTTCAGCGATTTCTTCGTCGAGTTGTTTGCGTGTTTTGGCAACAACTTCTTCAATGCGTGCTGGGTGGATGCGGCCATCTGAAACAAGTTGGTGCAAGCTTAGTCGGGCGATTTCTCTGCGCACTGGATCAAAACAAGATAAGATGATTGCTTCTGGGGTGTCGTCAACGATGATTTCAACACCTGTGGCTGCTTCAAGTGCGCGGATGTTGCGTCCTTCGCGCCCAATGATGCGTCCTTTGACTTCGTCGGATTCAATATTAAATACTGAAACCGCATTTTCTACCGCTTGCTCTGTGGCCACCCGCTGGATACTTTGGATAACGATTTTGCGCGCTTCTTTGTTGGCATTTAACTTGGCTTCTTCCGTGATTTCTTTGATTGTAGCCATGGCTGCAGTGCGCGCTTCGTCGGTAAGTGACTGCATGAGGTTTTGCTTGGCATCTTCCGGAGAAAGCTGAGCAATTTTAGAGAGCTCGGCAATTTGTTTTTGATGAATTTTGTCGAGCTCTTGGGTGCGCACCTCTAAGTGTGCTGCTTTGGTCTGATAGTCTGCTTGAACTTTCTCAAGCTCTTTTTCTTTTCTACCGATTTCTTCTAATTTCTGATTGAGCGTTTTTTCTTTAGTTTTGAAGCGGTCTTCACCAGATTGCATTCGGCGCTCGCGTTCTCTTATGGCTTCTTCGTGCTCTTCTTTTTGTTTCAAGAAGCGCTCTTTTGCCTGAAGAGCACGCTCTTTTTGGATTGTTTCTGCCTTAGATTCGGCTTCTTTGATAATGCGTTCTGCATCCTTTTTGAGGATGCTCTTTTGTAGGATAATACCGGCAACACCGCCGCCAAGTAATCCGATCAGTAACCATACGATTTCCATTCTACTCACATTTGTAGTCGGAAGAGGTTGCGCGCACGAGAAAGTTATTGAACGTTGCTCAAGTCTTGTCTGAGGGCTTCAAGAGCCGCTTCAATGTCGGCATAATTAGGCTCAATTACAGTTGGTTTTGCTTCGGCTTTTGCTTTGGTAAGCAATTGTAAAGCCGACATTGCCAATAAATCTTGGTTATCGTTTACTGCATAGTTTTTGCGAAGCAATTCAATGGCTTTGTTAATTTCGGCAGCTGCAGCTGTTACGGCTTCTGCCTCAGCTTCTGGCACATTTAACGGGTAACTGCGACCAGCAATATTGATTTTAAGAGCTACTTTACTCATTTAGGCTTGCTTGAGCTTATCTATACAGAATTCAATTTCTTTCACAAGTGCGTCGATTTCCGCTGCGTTGCGACTGCTCGTTGCAACAGGTACCTCTACGACTTTGTTTTGGGCCTCCGCCAATGATACATTGAGTTCTGCAATGGTAGCTTCTAGTTGCTTTACCTGAGCATGTTCTGCTTGATAAAGCTCTTGGATACGGCGCAGTTCACCTTGAAGGACCTCGTGCTGAGCACGTTCGGTTTTCAGTTCAGCTGCAATTTGCAAGCTGCGGGAGCGGATATCTTCTATGAGCGTATTGAGGTTCTCAGTCATGTTAAGCGTCGACTTTGTACAAAGTTAACAAGCATTCGTTTACATCCTGCAAAAATCAGAAAGGTTTTTATATTTTTTCTTCCGTAGATTTGAAGATGCTCAAGTACTTCCTTTGTTACGCGCTGTTTTTGGCTCATTTTGCGACAACACAAATCTTAAATTGTGACACTTCTTGGGCACTACCAATGGCCTCACCTGTCGAACTCAGTGCTGGTTTTGGAGATTTGCGCCCCAATCATTTTCACATGGGCATCGATATCCGAACAGCAGGCAAAGAAAACCTACCCATTTACGCCATCGCGGACGGTTTTGTATCGCGCATGAAGGTTTCGGCTGTAGGCTACGGTTGGGTGCTGTATATCGACCATCCGAATGGCTACACTTCGGTTTATGCACATTGCAACCGTTTTGCCGCGCACATTCAAAAAGTATATTTGGACACCTCTGCCATTTTAGCGCAAAATGAAGTCGACATCCTTCTTGGGCCCAATAAAATACCGGTGCATAAAGGAGAGCAAATTGCATTTTCAGGCAACACCGGCGGGTCGAGCGGGCCACATTTGCATTTTGAATTGCGCGACACCAAAACAGAACACGCCCTCAATCCGTTGCTGCATGGTTTCAAGGTGAGTGATTCTGGGCAGCCTGTGCTCAGTGGGCTGCGCCTGTATGCGATAGATCAAAACGGATTTGAAGTACCTGCCAAATCGCTTCTGATTAGTGTTTCACAGAAAAATCTCAAAACGCAACTGCCTCCAGGTTTCCTCCGACAAGGCGACCGGATCGGAATAGCCATACATGTGGAAGATTATTTTACAAAAGCGGGCAGGAGTCTTGGTTTGTTCAGTGCAGAAGTCTGGACCGAAAAGGAGGGGCATTTTGCTTTTGAACTCGATGAAATAGATTTTGATGCTGCGCGCTATGTCAATATGCACCACGATTTGGCTTATGCGCAAAGCGCCAAGAAGAAATTTCAGAAATTGTTCAAGGCGCCGCACAATCCGCTCACAATTTACCCTTATGAAGGTGATGGTGCTTTTGAGGTAGGTGCAATGGATAGCACGCATTTTGCGCTTATGCTACGGGATGTCAATGGCAATGAAAGCCAATATGAACTTTGGGTGGCGTATCTGCATCCGAAAATACCTGCCAAAAACGCCTACAACGCGCAAAGCCATTGGTTGCCCAATGAGGCTTATACCTATGAGGCAGGGCTTTGGAAGCTGCAAATCGATTCCTTTACTTTTTTTGAACCGGTTCGAAAAAGCATGGATTTGACTGCCAAACGCATCGGGTCTGCTCAGGTTCAGCTCGCGCGTCCGGTTCATCTTAGTTATCAATTCAAGGACAGCTCAGCTGCCGCGCAGTATGTCCTGACCATGAACGGCGCACCCTTAGCGAGTCGCTTTGAAGAGGGGAAACTCTGTGCTGATGCCAAATCGTTGGGTACACTTGGTTTGCGCAAAGATGAGCTCGCGCCCACACTCATTGGTCAGGCCAACAACAAGCTGGACAGCCTGAACAACGGCGCCTGGACCTGGTTGCTCAAAGACGATTTTTCTGGCGTAGCCACCTACAGCTGTTGGCAAAATGGCAAATGGATTCCGGCGTATTACGATGCCAAGAATCAGCAATTGCGCGCGCAATTCGAGGTTCCGTTTCTGCCAGGTACAAACATAGAAGTTCGGGTGAGAGATGCTGCAGGTAATGAAAAGGTTGTTCAGAGCAGCACGCCATTGGCGCCTTTCAAATAAATGGGGCTGCAGTAGGCGAGGTCTGCAAAAGCTTTCATTTCAAAAGCCTGTTGGGCTGGCTTAACTTGAAATTTTGCAGAAAGTGGTTGGTCTAACCATTGAATGGATGGTTCGGCCCAGAAGGTTTTTGCTTTCTCATTGGCATCGCCAACAACAATAATGGAACGCAACTCCGTAACTAATGTATTTTCAAGGAGGGCGCACTGTAGTTCACTTAGGGTAGATCCTTGTGCATCAAATGTTTGTAAATAGACTTCTGATCTGCGCGCATCGAGCAGCGCAAAAACTTCAGCATCAGTAGTTAAACCAGTTTCTTTGGCAATTTGAAATAGAATTTGGTGGGTAGGGATAGCGAGTAGCGGAATTTGCAAAGCAAAGCAAAGCCCTTTGGCCGTGGAGAGGCCAATGCGCAAACCGGTATAAGAGCCAGGCCCAGAACTATAGCTAATGGCAGAGAGGTCTTGGAGCTGAAAATCGGTGTTGTTCAGTACCTCGGTGATCATGAGGGTCAGTTGTTCGCCGTGAATGTAGCCGTCACCAGTTTTATCGAGGTAGGAGAGGAGTGTGCCGTTTTGAGAGAGGGCCACACTACATATTTTGGTGCTCGTTTCGAGGTGGAGGATCATGACGCTCATTCTTGACACTCGAACTTGAAACCGACACCGTGCACATTGTTGATCTGAATGCTGGTATCTTCCTTGAGGTATTTGCGCAACTTGGTAATGAAAACATCTAGGCTGCGCCCTACAAAATAGTCGTCTTGTCCCCAAACAGAATTGAGAATGACATCTCTAGGGATGAGCTGGTTTTTGAATTTGTAAAGCGTGCGTAAAATCATGGCCTCCTTCTTAGTGAGGGTAAGCAACTGACTTGGCGATTGCAAAGTAAAGTTTTCGGTATCAAAGGTGTAGAGCCCGATTTTAACAACTTTCACTTCTGGAGAATCTGGTTGCAATTTGACTCTTTTGAGCAGTGCCTTGACGCGTAATTGCAATTCTTCTGCGCTAAAAGGCTTGGTGAGGTAGTCGTCTGCACCGGCATTGAATCCTTCAATTTTGTCTTCGGTGCGACTGCGTGCCGACAAGAACAAGATGGGAATTTCGGCGTTTTGCTTACGGATGTCTCGAGCAAGGGTAAAACCGTCTTTGACAGGGAGCATGACATCAAAAATGCAGAGATGATAAGGCTCTTCTTGAAAGCGACGCAGGGCTTCTGCGCCATTTTCGCAGAGGGTAACAGCATAGCCATCGGCTCTGAGCTGATCTGAAACAACGATACCAAGGCTGATATCGTCTTCTACCATGAGGATTTTGATTTTCATGAATGTCTATAAAAGCCAAGAGCCTTGGTAAACCAAAGCTCCTGACTATTAACCTAAACCTACTACTAGTACTACAAAGTTAAGCGGTTTTTTAATATTGGGTTACGTTGGTTTGTTAATTTTTTCATAAATTTTTTTTGTCCTCACTTTTTGCCAATTTTAGAATCCCTAACTTTACTCAATGAATCCTGTACACATTCTTATTGTCGACGACGAAGAAGATATCCGTGTGTTGTTACAATACAATCTGCAAAAAGAAGGATACCGCGTAGATGCTGTTGCAGATGGAATGGCTTGCATGAATTTCATTCAAAAACAAAAACCAAACCTTATCTTGCTTGACGTCATGATGCCCGTACTGGACGGCATCGAAGTTTGCGAGCGCATTAAAGCCGACACACAATACCAAGATATCCTCATTTGCTTTCTCACCGCTCGTAATGAAGACTACAGCCAAATTGCAGGACTAGATGCAGGTGCAGACGACTACATTGCCAAACCGATCAAAACAAAAGTGTTGTTGTCTCGTATTCAGGCCATGCTGCGCCGCAGCCAACACAACAAACCCGTTGTCGAACCCAAACCAAGTTTTCATATCAACCGCGAAAAATACATTCTCGAAAAAGATGGTCGAGAGTTGCAACTCCCTCGCAAAGAGTTTGAATTGCTTGCCCTATTAGTTTCTCGTCCCAATTTTGTTTTCAAGCGCGAGCAAATCCTAGAAAAAGTTTGGGGCACCGAAATCATCGTCGGGGACCGCACCATAGATGTGCACATCCGTAAAATCCGCGAAAAAATTGGCGAGCACTATATTTCTACTATTAAAGGAGTCGGCTATAAGTTCAATGAATAAGTTTGGCCCGAAACTTGCTAAATGGCCAGCATTAAAACATCAACTATGAAAAAATCTATACTTCTCTTTGTAGGCTGTTGCCTGCTCGTAAACCAACATTTTGCACAGGCACCTAGCGCTGCTTTTGCCCCAATTAAAGAACACCTCGAACGTTGGGACGACATTCGTGGGGCTTGGCTGGCCCATGCCATTCAAGCGCTTGCAGCCAAACAGCCCATTCCGGACCGTACCTTCCCCGAAGATTTCACGCCTTATGAGATGCTGAGCATGCTGCCAGCCAAAGAACGTCAAGACCTCCGCCAAATGGTCTTAGAAAACCAGCGTGTGGCCATTGCAGGTAATAGCCAAAACACAGATTACGGCGTTTTCTCAGCTTTACTCGAACACAGTTTTTGCATTCGTACCTATGGCCGCTCCTACGGAGACCCGCATTTGAAATCTTACGACCGAGCTACTTATTCTTTTCAGACGGTAGGTGAATTTATTTTGTCTAAAAACACAAACGGCTTATTTGAAGTACAAACGCGTCAGCGTGCGCAAGACGAGAATTTTTCTTTGAACGCAGCTGTGGCCATGAATATCGCTGGTGACCGCCTTTGCTTCTATGCAGCAGAAAAGCCAGACGACGTCCAACAAACGCCACTTCGCCTCAATGGCCAGCCAATTCAGTTGCAAGGCAGAAGCTATTACCTACCTCATGGTGGGGTCATCCGCCTTGATGGCCGCAACTACACCATCGCTTGGCCTACCGGCGAAACCACAGTTATTGACGTGAGGTCATTGGGTATGCGCGGCTTTGTTAATGTGACAGTTGGCATTTTTGATTGCGATCGCAATCAATATGAAGGTTTATTGGGTAACAATAATGGCTTCTCCGACGACGACTTTAATAGCCGCGCCAACATGCCGAGACCTAACAATATTGCAGCACTTTCCGTTGCCTCTGCTTATGCTTTTGATTCGAGAGAGGCCTCACAAATCAATAGTTTAGCCGAGCAAGAGTTTCAAGCTTATTTAGCTAAAAACTTCGCCGAAGACTGGCGCGTCACAGACAATACCACACTTTTTGATTACCGTCCGGGTACTACAACAGCCTCTTTTACAGATAGAAGTTTTCCGAGAGTACACATGAACATCTCTCAAATGAATACACAAAGCAGGGAACAAGCACGCCAACGTTGTGCGCAAATGGGAGTACCTGCAGATGAAATGGGTGGTTGTATTTATGACCAAGGCTACCTCAATATTGCACCAAATGTACCGCCAACACCGAATGTACCTAACCCAATTGGTGCTGTTCTCAATAAGTTAGAGCGTCCGGCACTCAACAACAACGCCCACACCTTTGCCGAAGGTAAGCACCCAGCGAATCGTCCGCAAACAATAGATAAGCCTGATACAAACGTCGAGAAACCCAACACACAAGACAAAGACAACTCGATTTCAAAGCCTGCCGAACCAAGACAACCTGTTTCACCAAGAGAACCTGTTTCACCAAGACCGACACAATCAGTCAATCCGAAACCAACTTCACCAACGGTGTCCAAGCCAAGCGCCCCAGTTGTACCAAAACCAAGTGCTCCTGTTGCACCTAAACCAAGCGCTCCTGTTGTACCAAAACCTGTTGCACCCACACCAAAACCAAGTATGCCAGCTGTTAAATCTGGCAAAGGATAAATCCTGAATACATACATTTGAAAACAAAAAAGGGCCCGCACAGCGGGCCCTTTTCATTGGAGAGCGTTTCTAGTTTTTGAACGCTTATTGATGCATTTTGATGAACGGTAGCATTTGCCCGTTAAGTTGAACGAAGTAGCTGCCGTTAGCAAGGTTGCGCACATCGATCTGTGTTTTGAAAGCACCCGCTTGGAGTTGTTGCCCAGCTTGGTTGAAAATAGCATAGTTGCTATTCTCAAGACCTTTTACCGTAAGCACATCTTGAACTGGGTTTGGCGAAAGCGCAAGTGCTATAGGTTGGTTTGCAGCAATACCAGCAGTTGTTACATCAAATTGGGTTACGATGTTGTAATAAATTGGGGTAGATTTGATTGGGCAGTAAACCTGTAGGACCAAGTTGAAGGTGCCGACACTAACTGGCGCATAAAATGCGCAGTTGATGTAGGTAAATGTACCTGTTGTATCTGCCATGTACCAAACAGTGTATAGGCTATCTTGGTTGGCAGGGTTGTTGCCAAAAGTTGCAGATACCATATAAGCTGTGTCTAAGTTAGACAAGTCGATGTCACAATTATAAATCCAGGTAGATTGCAGCGTACCCGTGATGTTGCCACCGGTTGCAAGAGATCCAATTACATTGATGCTGTCTATGTTGCCACTGCCATTGTAACCAACAAATTGAGAAGTAGTAAATGAACAACCATTGATGTCTGTTACTACAGCATCGTAAGTGCCTTCACACAAATTATTGATACCATATGTGTTTGAACCTTGGCTCCATTGAACGAAAAACGAATTACAGGTAGGGCAAGAAATGTCCACAGCGCCATCGCAAGCACCCGGTGCGCTACAATCTGTAACAGTCACTGTTGGCGCAAAACCCAAACAAGGGTTGGTGATAGTGCTGTCATAGGAAACAGTTGTTGAACCGTTCCAGTTGCAGCCATTTGCATCTGTTACAGTTACTGAATATGTTCCAATACAAAGATTTGTTGCGTTTTGTGTGGTCATGCTGCCACCAATGCTCCAAGCATAAGTGTAAGGTGCAGAACCACCATAGACATTCGCAGATATTGAACCATCACAAGCGCTTTGTGTGCTGGTTGGCGTGACGGTCAGGTTGACGCCGAAGTTCGCACAAGGATTGGGCATGCTGCTGCCAATAGTGAAAGGGGAGGTGAGTACCATGCCGCCGCCCGATGCATTGACAGAATAAGATCCCGGGCAAAGGTTGCTAATGACGGTGCCACCATTTTGGATGAGTGTGCCATTCATATACCAGCTAATTGCAGTGAAATTGATGGTGTTTGATGAGTCTATCATCGCGTAGCCGTCGCAAGTTGTAGGGCTGCTGCAGTCTACGGTAATGACATTCACAACAAATTGTGCGCGCGCAGATTGGATGCTTATAAAGCTTAGCGTGAGCAAGAGTAGGGGTAATAGTTGTTTCATGATGAAAATTTAAATTTTGTTAAAGACGTAAATTTCGTTAAAAAGTTGCTTTGCACTGCCAAAAGGGATTGCGTATTTTTGAACTATGAAAAAAGTTATCTTACATACCATCATCGCTTTGCTATTTTTTGGATCCGTTTTTGCGCAAAAACCGGAGCAGCAACCTAAAATCATGGTGGGTATTGTCATAGACCAAATGTGCTACGACTACCTCTATCGCTATCAGCACCTCTACACAACTGGTGGTTTCAATCGCCTACTGACAAAAGGAACCAACTGCCGCAACACACAATACAATTATGTTCCGACCTACACGGCACCCGGGCATGCTTCTATCTACACGGGAACCACACCCTCTAATCATGGAATTGTGGGCAACGATTGGTACCTCCGCGACAAGCAAAAAACCGTCACGAGCGTTTCTGATGAGCGCTACCAAACGGTGGGCAGCGCAACTGGCGGCCAAGCGGCACCCATGAATTTACTGACCTACACCATTACCGACCAGCTCAAGTTGGCCTCTCCACAATCGAAGGTCATCTCTATTTCGATCAAAGACCGCAGTGCCATTTTGCCAGGTGGCCATTTGTCTGACGGCAGTTATTGGTTCGATTACCAATCCGGAGATTTTGTCACGAGTACTTTTTACAAACAAGCTTTGCCAAGTTGGGTGGAGCGCTTCAATAACAAGTTTGATCCTGCAAAGGATTTACGCAGCTGGCGTTTGCTCTTGCCAGAAAGCACATACCTAATGGCCGATGAAAGCCCTTATGAAGTGGTGCTCACTGGTAAAACAAGCGCTTCCTTTCCTTATGACTTTCCTGCCATGATCGCCGCTGGTGCATCAGCTACTTCTTTGTTTACGATATCACCGCAGGCCAATGAGGTGCTCACCGATTTTGCGCTTTCAGCCCTCGAACAAGAAAATTTAGGTCAAGATCAGTTTACTGATTTCCTTTGTATTTCTTATTCTACTCCTGATATCGCCGGACACGCTTTTGGGCCTTATTCACGAGAGCTCGAGGACATGTACGCCCGCCTCGATCGCGAATTACAGCGCTTATTTGCAAGTTTAGAGACGCGTTATGGCAAAGATGGTTTTGTCTTGTTCTTGACGGCTGATCACGCGGTGGTTCCTGTACCAGAAATGTTGGTCAAGATGAAAATGCCGGGTGGATACTTTTTCATGCACGACCGCCTGCAAGTGCTCCGCGACGATTTCATCATGAAATACAACGCAGATTTGCTCGAACACGAAACCAATCAGAATATTTACCTGAATTTGGCTAAAATAGACTCGCTGCACCTCGACATCGATGAGGTTGCTGCTTTTGCTGCGGCCGAGTTGCGCAAATGGCCAGAGGTCAAGACGGTTTTGACGCGCGAACAATTGCGCTCGGGCTCGGCAAGTACCGATTATTGGGGCGAGCTTTTGCGCAATGGTTACGACCGGAGTCGCAGCGGTGAAGTCATTTTCTTGTTGCAGCCCGGTTATTTAGCCAAAGACCACGACGAACCCAAAGCGCATCAAGGCACCTCTCATGGTTCGGCCTTTAATTACGACACCCACGTTCCGCTATTGTGGTACGGCAAAGGCATTCCTGCAGGTTTGGCACTTTACGAACCCATTCAGATCATTGATATTTCTGCCACTTTGGTGCATATGCTCAACCTACAACGTCCGGGCTCGATGACCGGCAAACCCATTTTACCGCTCTTGCAACCTAAGAAATGACCAACGAAAGCCAATTTTTTAAAGACCATCTGGGTCAAACCAGTCCCTTTCCTTTTATGATTGAGGTGGATAGCGCAACAGGTGCCTACATCTACGATAAAAACGGGAAAGCTTATCTAGACATGATTGCCGGTGTGGCAGTCAACAACATCGGACACCGACATCCAAAGGTAGTGGCAGCCCTGAGCGCGCAACTCGAAAAGCATTTGCACGTGATGGTTTATGGTGAATTCATTCAAGATGCACAGCAAAATTTAGTACGCCAATTGCTGAGCGTGTTGCCGGCTTCTTTAGATGGTGTATATGTTGTGAATTCTGGAACGGAAGCCATAGAAGCTGCGCTCAAGTTGGCTAAACGCGCCACCGGAAGAACAGAACTCGTGGCATTTAAGGGCAGTTACCACGGCAGTACCCATGGCGCTATGAGCGTTTCGGCCAACGAGGTCAAGAAAATTGCTTTTCGTCCTTTGCTGCCAGACGTCCGGTTTTTGCCACATAACGACTGCGCTGCGCTGGATCAAATTACCACTCGAACTGCCGGAGTGCTTATCGAGACCATTCAGGGCGATGCCGGTGTGCGGCGGCCTTCAGCCGCCTTCATGCAAGCGCTGCGCGCGCGTTGCACCGAAGTAGGCGCCTTGCTGATCCTCGACGAAATTCAATGCGGCATGGGCCGCGCCGGCAGTATGTTTGCTTTTGAACAATTTGACATCGTACCTGATGTACTTACTTTAGGCAAGGCGCTTGGGGGCGGCATGCCAATTGGTGCACTTGTGGCTGCGCAGCAGCATTTGCAACTTTTTACGCATGCGCCAATGCTTGGGCACATCACCACCTTTGGGGGGCACCCCATGGTGTGTGCAGCGGCGGCGGCAACAATTGAGGTCCTGAAAAGCGAAATCAATTGGGCCGAACTTGAACAGCGTGCAGTTGCATTTGCGGCTCAAATTGCCGCGCACCCGGCTGTGCGCGCGCACCGTAGGTCGGGAGCCATGTTCGCCTTCGATTTAACGTCGGCAGATGAAGTAGCCAAAGTAGTGGACTACTGCTTAGAGCAGGGCTTAATTACATTTTGGTTTTTGTCTCATCCTTACAGCTTTAGGCTTTCACCTCCGCTCAATTTGGCGCAAGCAGATTGGGACAAAGCGACTCAAATCATCATTTCTGCATTAGACCACTTATAAGTCGCTCATTCTTGAGCAATCACTTATCTTTGTACGCTAATTGAAATTATGAAGGTTACTGATCACTTGGCTGCAGCCAAAGACACGCTATTTTCGTTTGAAATCCTACCTCCGCTCAAAGGTAGAAGCATTGCTTCTATTTATGCAGGTATAGATCCACTCATGGAATTCAAGCCAAAATTCATCAATGTAACCTACCACCGCGAAGAATTTATCTACATCGAACGCGAACACGGCTTGCTCGAGAAAAAAGCGGTCCGCAAGCGCCCTGGCACAGTCGGAATTTGTGCGGCAATCATGCACAAATACGACGTTGATGCTATTCCGCATCTTATCTGTGGGGGCTTCAGCAAAGAAGAAACCGAAAACGCACTCATCGATCTCCATTTTTTAGGCATAGACAACGTTTTGGCTTTGCGCGGGGATGCCGTCAAGTCTGAAGCCAATTTTAGAGCGCACCCCGAAGGTCACGCCTATGCAGTAGAGCTCATCAATCAGGTGCAGGGCATGAACAACGGCAATTATTTTACAGAGGGCGAGGGCCAAGACCCTACTGGTTTTTGTATTGGTTCCGCCGCTTACCCTGAAAAACACTTTGAGGCCATGAACCTCGAGACCGACCTTCATTACCTCAAAGCCAAAGTAGCTGCAGGTGCAAGTTACCTCGTGACACAAATGTTTTTTGACAACCAAAAATACTTTGACTTCGTTGCGGCGTGCAGGGCAGCGGGCATTACCGTTCCGATTATCCCCGGACTCAAGCCCATCAAATCACTTGCCCATATTAGTTTCTTGCCCAAGTTTTTTCATATCGACTACCCAACAGAACTTTCCAAAGAATTGCTCAAATGCAAGAATAATGCGCAAGTGGAGCAGCTCGGTATCGAATGGGGAATTGCCCAATCTAAAGAACTCAAGGCAGCTGGTGTACCTTGTATTCATTATTATACGATGTCAAATTCTACGTCTGTTCGGCAAATTGCCACAGAAGTTTTTTAATTTAGCACATGAAGTTTTTATTACTAATCAGTCTTACCTTGTGCACGCATTTGTTGCGCGCCCAAAACATCAAACTCACCAACGCGGTTGTCATCACGCAATTTGACAAAGAAGAAGACCGCTATGCCATGCAAGCGCTCATGACCGACATGCTCAAGGGTTATCAAATCAAGGTCTTGCCGCTCATGAACGTGCTCAAGCAAGGTGAAGACCCACAGCATTTGCTCAATGATTCCATTCAAAAAGTATTGTTGCAAAAAGGTTTTGACACTTATTTAGTGGTCAATGTGCGTGGCTATGACCGTACTTTTAAGCCCAGCGAAGACACCCAAACATTGGCAGAACTACTCGAAACAACCAGTATTTATCATATCTACCGCGATGAAGCGACGTCAGTTTCTTTCGAGTTTTCGATTTATAAGGAGGGCAAACTGATTTCAAGACAAGTGTTGCGTTGTGGCAATGTCTCTGACCGAGATTCCGTACTCAAAAGATTGAGCAAGCGCCTCCCTAAAAAAGTACTTCCTTCCTGGATTGCTTAAAGCTTAGTTTCGCTTTGATCTTGCCGCTCTAGTTTTCCATGCGGTATTGCTTCTCCATGTCGCGGTCTTCTGGTGTGCTATATACGCCACATTTGGTAGGCGCTTCAATCAATTTGATCACCTTGAATTGCGCTTGAATTGGCCAGTAGGTTGAGCTGAACCAATGCACGTTGGCATTGAATCCTTGCCAAGGCGC
>JBIIZO010000129.1:0-5891 GCA_044346245.1 Crocinitomicaceae bacterium | reverse complement strand
CTTGGTGGCAAACCATACAATTTAGATGTCGCTTTCAGTAATCCGGTAGCGATACCAAGTTCGAAAGATATTTTAGTTATGATTGAACTGCCTTCCGCCCCTGGAGACAACATCGGTATCATGTCTAATCTCAATGGCGATTTCCCGTTGGCGTCCAGTCATTCGTTTGAAGTGCAAGCAGATGGTACACTAGTCAATTTACACGATGCTTGGCAAAACCAACTTGATGTGGCTATGGCTATTTTTCCGGTGATCAACCTGACCAATTCAATAGAAGAACATGTTATAAATTGCGAAGTATTCCCGAATCCTACAAGCCAAAAATTGTATTTTAGTACCGCTGAGGATATTGAACTAATCACAATTCATGCTCTTGACGGCAAATTACTCGACACAACCCAAAGCTCATCTATTGACGTGAGTTATTTACAACAAGGTGCTTATCTTTACGCGCTAACTACCAAATCTGGTGGGGTCTCGAAAGGGAACTTTTTGAAGATTGATTGAGCTGTTCCCCTACTCTACCTCCGTAGAATAATCTTATTGGGGGAAGGGTAATCTAAAACGGAGCCTACTTTAAAATCTTCACACTCTCCACTCCCTGAGCAGTTGTAACTTGAAGCAAATACATGCCTTCTTGCAGCATACTCGTTTCTAAAGTCCATTCTTTTGAAGTAACATCAACTGCATACAAAAGCACACCATTGGCTTGATAGAGCTCAATTTTTTTAAGTGCTGCTTTACTTGTAATGTGCACCTGATCAGTAAATGGATTTGGCGCAACTTGAATAGAAGTAGGATTTACCACTTGGTCCGTAAGGGATGACGAAGGCGCAAATCTGGTCGGGCGCGATTCATAACAATCACTTTGGATGCGCATCATGTCAAAATAAAGTGCGCCCGTATTGCTTATGGTACCTTGTGACACGACCAAGCCGGTTTGTAACGAAACGCCATAAATTGCCAGGCCTGTACCAGAGCCGCTGATGAAGTAATAGATCATATTGACGGGGTCAATGGTTGAGCTCCCGTTAACAGAAAAAGCAGTAACACCTAATGGTTGCGTACTGACTTTGGTTACCTCGCCCGTCATGGCATTCACTTTACCAAGGTGTACGGCAGCTGAATCAAAAACTTGAGTGGTGATCATCGTTTGCGGATCGTAGAATTGCGAGTAGTAGTTGGTGCGAATCAAGCCATACAATGCGGTGTCGGCGCAGCTGTATGTGAAGTTATCGAAATACTGACCTCCGTTTGGATAACTCAAGGTCGGACTCGAGAAAATACCGCCTGTGTACATATCTAAGCCAACTAATTGCGCACCAGTAGAATAGTAAAACACCATTTGGTGAGGGTCAATAGCGCTGCCTGAAAATGCAAATCCTTGACCGATAGAATTGGGTGAAATTTCGTTAATAGTACCCGTATTTGCGTCTATTGTAGCCAAATACATGGCAGACATGAGACCTCCCGTTTGCGGATTAGGAATGTTTCTTCGAGATAAACCATACATCAGAGAATCGGAGGTGTTGAATCTGAAAAGATCGAAGTACCCCGTTCCGTTTGGATTGTTAATTGTTGCCGTACTTGCGAGCAAGCCAGTTGAAAGATCGATAGACTTTAAACCATTGTCGCCAAAAAAACAAAACTGGTTGGTATACGGATTGAGGGCTGCTCCTGTTAAATTAATGGAGGAAGAAATTGAGCTTGGGCTGATATTCGTAGCAATTCCGGTTGTAGGATCCATGGTCGCAAGGAATACTCCCGATGGGCTGTTGCGGGCAAGACCGTACATGGTTGAACCTAGTTGGGCGAAGGAAAAAGTGGCTGTCAGGATAAATGATGTGAGTATCAGTGACTTCATAGAGCTATGTTTTGTAAACTTAACACCAAGTTAGTCTTTTTGTTTAACATGCAATACTTACTCCATTACAGATTTAGTCTTCACCTCCCACACCATCCATTCAAACGGCGCAAGCGATATTTCTTCCTGAAACGGGCGCGTGCCCGCGGTTAATCCTTTTGCACGACGGATCGGATCGCTGAGGCTGACCACTTGTTTTTCAGCAGAGAGGTTGACAAGCACCAGGACTTTTTGCTTTTTGCTTTGGCGGTAAAAGCTATACACATCAGGGTTGTTGTTGGGCGCATTAGCGTAGGAGCCGGTGGCGAGCGCGCTGTGTTGTTGCTTGAAGGTAATTGTCTTTTTGTAGCAGTTGAAAAGTGAGTTGGGGTTGTTGACTTGTTCTTCTAAGGAGATGCCATCGTTGGCTTTCTGATTGGCGTTGGTCCACCAGGCGCCAGAATTTTGATACCAAAAAGCCATGCCGGCTCCTGCCCCACTTTGGTACCAATCGAACGCTTCTCTGCGGCCGATGTCATTGCCGTCGGTGTTGCCAAAAGCATAAACCTTGCCTTTCATCCCAATTTCCTGACCATAATAAATCGAGGGAATGCCGCCCACGAGCAGCATGAGCGTGGCTGCTAACTTTTGTTCTTCAAGTGTCAATTCTAGGGAGGCAAAGCGGTCGATGTCGTGATTTTCGATGAAAATAAATTGCTCCTTGCCTATCGGGGTAGCGCATAAAATCATTTGAGCGTTGGAGATGATTTTTTCTTTGTCAAAAGCGATGATGGCTTTTTGCAGGCCAAAACCAAACATGCGGTCTACGGTTGCTTTTTCGAAATATTCGAAACCGTAGTCTTCCCAGTTGGCTTGTTCGGCCACAATTTTGATGTCCGGATTGACGTCTTTGAGCGCGGCAATCAAAGGTTTCCAAAATTCGGCAAAAAGATTGGTGAGGCTAGGTTTGGCATCTAAATGATCCATGGCATGATCCAACCTAAACCCATCGATTCCATCGTCGAACTGACCATCCTGATTCGGGTCGAGGAAATAGGAGAACAATTGGATATTGTAGTCGAGCACTTTTTTGCTTTTCAAATTTACGGTGGATGCGTAAATCACTTTGCCGTCAAAACCATTCAGCAGCCTGAGATCGAAAACCATGGTTGCGGGGGTCTGGTGGGTGCTGTCGTCGAAAAGAATGTAGTCACTGTATTTGGAATCTAAGTTGCCAACAGCGTCTTTCCACCACAAATGCTCGGATGTCACGTACTGCGTTTCCATATCCATATAGATTTTCATGCCGCGGCGGTGCACCTCCTTAACCAATTCAATATAATCTTGCATGGTGCCAAATTCCGGGTCAATTTTTTCAAAATCATTGGCAAAATAATTGTGGTAGCAGTCGGAATCATAGAGCGGAAAGAGCAAAATGGAGGTAATGCCGAGGTCTTGCAGGTACGGGAGTTTTTGCCTTAAGCCATTGAGGTCACCTTGTAAATCGCCATTGCTGTCGTAAAAACTGCGCTGACACACGTGGTACATGACTTCGCCTTTCACTGGCTTTTGAGCCCAAAACAATTGGCTCAGGGATACAAATAAGAGAGTTAGAATGGTCGTTTTCATCGTTTAAAGAATTGATTGTCTTTTAATGAGGGCTCATCTGGAATTTCAAGACACCGCCCGACATGATATCAGTATAGCGAATGAAGGGCTGTTGCAGCGGTGCGTTGTTTAAGGTTGGGTTTTCATGATAGATATTTACTTCAGAAATATTTCGGGCTTTGATCACAAAACGCTTGTTTTGAGGTAAGTGCAGCGTTGCCTTCTTCACTTGCGGACTTCCTATGACGAAAGTGCCAGCGGCCGGATTCACCGGATAAAACCCTAGTGTGGAGAGCAGGTACCAGGCACTCATTTGTCCGCAGTCATCGTTGCCGATCATGCCGTTGGGCGTATTTTGATGAAAGTGGTTGATGACCTGATGGATATACTTTTGCCCCGTTTTGAAATGATCGGTAAACGCATACAGGTAAATGATGTGATGACTCGGTTCATTGCCATGCGCGTATTGGCCAATCATGGCTTCTTGCCCAAGGAATTTATTTGAACTCAGTGCTTCCGTCGTAAAAAAGGCATTCAGTTTCTTCGTAAAGTTTGCTTGGCCGCCCAGTAATTGAAACAGCCCTGATATATCGTATTGCGCTGGTGTCCAAAAGTATTGCCAAGCATTCGCCTCGGTGTAGTCGCCGGGGTTGTTCAAGGGAGAGGTGGCCATCAGGGGGTCGAATGGCGTTCGCCAGTTGCCTTGCGTATCCTTGCCCCTGAAAAAAGTTGTGCTGGAGTCATAGATATTTTGATAGAAAAGGGCGCGCTTTTGAAACGCTTTTTCAATGTCTTGTTTGCCTAATTGACGCGCCATTGCAGCCACACACCAGTCATCATAAGCACTTTCTAGTGTGCGCGAAACCGCCTCGTTATCTAAAAGATCATAAGGGTAGTAGCCGAATTTGTTGTAAAGCTCCCAATCTGAATTGATATGGCTTCGGGTACTGGTTTCGACCATTGCTTCGAGGGCTTTGTTTGCATCAAAACCTGTGAAACCGTTGTTTGCAGCAGACAAAATCATCGGGATGGCGTGGTTGCCGATCATGCAATAGTTGTCTTGGCCCCAGGCGGTCCAGATGGGTAAGAAACCCTTTGCCTCATGATGCAGCAACATCGTTTGGATCATTCCGTCAATTTTTTCAGGTGCAATGATTTGCAATAACGGGAATGCACCCCGGTAAATATCCCAATTGGAAAGCGTGGAGTAGTATACCTTGTGAGGTGCCACACTGATTTGATCCGTTGCGCCACGGTATCTCCCGTCGACATCGGCAATATTGGAGGGCTGCAAAAGCAAGTGATACAAAGAAGTATAAAATATTTCTTTTTGCTTTTGGGGTGCTTTGATGTCAATTCTCGACAAATAATTTTCCCAACTGTTTTGATTTGTGTCGCGTACTTTTTGAAAATCCCAATGGTCGACTTCCGCTTCTATGTTTCGTTTGGCGCCTTCTACATCCACCGTAGATAAGGCAATTTTCACTTTTAAGGTTTTTGACGCAGAGAGCACAAAATCCAGGAGGTATTTTGGCGCTTGATCATTTGCTTTTTGAGGTAGTTCATTTGATTTTGCAATAGGTTGATCAAAGGTCATGTAAAAGAAATATTTTCTTTTGACCCAGTTGTCGGTATAGCAATATCCTGAAATCGTAGAATCGTTTTCGAACTGTACCTCGCTTTCCAGGACCAATCCTTTGGGATCGTTTTCTTCAAAGACAAAGCGCAGGCCATGCTGAAAATCCACAAGTACCTGCGCGTCATTTTGTGGAAAAGTATACTGATGAAAGGCCACCCGCTCGGTACAAGTGAGCGCTACCTTGACGCCATCTTGTTTGGTGAGTCCATAATAGCCAACACTTGCCGCTTCGCTTTCTTTGAAATAAGTGTTTTTGAGCTGTGCTTGTTGCGGATTGATCGGCAACAAGAGGATGTCGCCCATTTCATTGATGCCCGTTCCGCTGAAGCGCGTTTGCGAAAAGCCCATTAAAAAGGTGTCTTTGTACTGATAGCCACTGGTGTGGTTCCAGCCAAAATCTTGGTTGTCTGGCCCAGGTTGCACCATTCCAAAAGGCATAGAGGGCCCCGGAAAGGTGTGTCCGGTACCATCGGTTCCGATAAAGGGCCTGACAAACTCGGCGTTGTGCTGAGCCCAAATAGTGGAGATTGCTCCTGACAACGAGAGAAAAAGAAAGAACAAGTGAATGCTGAAGGTTTTCATTTAAAGAGCAGGTTTTGTTCCAAATACTGCTTCATTTGGAGGTTGAGTGCGTGTTGATCGGCAAGCGGAGCTTGGCTAAAGGGCGCTTGAGGGAGGTAAGGGTAAGGACCAAACTCCGGGGTAATCGTCAAATGCGTAGCTCCTTTCTGCGCATGAAAATCAATGATTTCTTTCCACCAAGTGGTATATTGATTCAAGTATTTTTTCCATTCAGGAGCA
>JBIIZO010000128.1:0-5898 GCA_044346245.1 Crocinitomicaceae bacterium | reverse complement strand
AAATCATAAACGACCCAGTCTACGGTTTTATTTCTTTGCCCCACGAAATTATTTTCGATATCCTCGAGCATCCTTACCTGCAGCGCTTGCGTCGCATCCAACAATTAGGGCTCAGTCATTTGGTGTATCCGGGCGCGATGCACACCCGTTTTCATCATGTATTGGGCGCAATGCACCTCATGACCCAAGCGGTTACGAGCATTCGCCGCAAAGGTCATGCGGTCAGCGAGGAAGAAGAACGCGCGGTTTGCTTGGCTATTTTATTGCACGACATCGGCCACGGCCCTTTTAGCCATGCGCTAGAATACGACATCGTTTGCGGCGTCAGCCACGAACAAATCTCAGCTTACTTCATTGCCGAGCTCACTGTAGAGTATGGGCAAGACCTCGCTTTGGCACTTGAAATCTTCAAAAACGAATACCACCGACCATTTTTGCACCAATTGGTATCTAGTCAGCTCGACATGGACCGCCTCGACTACCTCAATCGCGACAGCTTTTATTCTGGTGTTTCAGAGGGCGTCATTGGCAGCGAGCGCCTCATCGAGATGCTGAATGTCCACGAAGGGAATTTAGTGCTCGAAGAAAAAGGAATTTACTCCGTAGAAAAATTTATTGTGGCCCGCCGCCTCATGTATTGGCAAGTGTATTTGCACAAAACAGTAGTGGCCGCTGAGTTCATGCTCATTCACGCCCTGCGCCGCGCCAAAGAATTGGTCAAGGCCGGTACGCCATTGTTTGCCAGCCCTTCCTTGCATTTTTTCTTGTCTCAGGACATCAAAAGCGAGCATTTCGAGCAAGAACCCATGGTTTTGACGCATTTTGCACGACTCGACGACTACGATATCTGGGGCGCTATTAAAGTATGGCAGTTTGCACCCGATTACATTTTGGCAACCCTTTGCTCCGGTTTGGTCAATCGCCAATTGTTCAAAATCGAAATTTCCAAGACGCCATTTAGTGCCGAACGAATAGCTGCAGTAGAGCAACGCATTCGAGAAGAGCACCAGCTTCCCGAGCAAGACCTTCCCTATTTTATTTATGCGGATCGCCTGACCAATAAAGCCTACAACGAACAAAAGCAAAACATCAATTTGCTCTTGAAAAATGGCAGTATTTTGGATTTATCCAAAGCGTCTGACAACCTCAATATTTCCGCGCTTTCTACGCCTGTAGAAAAGTACTTTTTGTGCTACCCGCGTTAGTCGGCGTCTTTACAGGCTTTGTTGAGACTTAATGATCACCGTTTTGTTTAGTACCGCTGAGGTAGGAATTGTTACTAAGTGGCCTTCTGCAGAACGGATGTACATAAAAAAGAAACTCAGGTCGATGAGCTCACCTTCGATATCGAATTCTTTGTCGTAAATGCGTACAATTTCGCCGATGTTGAGTGGGTGATTGAAGTACAAGATCAAACTCGCTGTGATATTCGATAAAATAGACCAGTTGGCAAAAAATGCGATGCCAATGACGGTAATGGTGGAGGTGAAAAAAACCAAAAGATCCTTGGTTTCGATATTCCAAATAGCCGCGAAAATCAAGATAAAGAAAATGGACAAAAATAAGTTGATGATGCGGATGGATACGCGTCTACGCTTGATATCGCCTTCAAATTTGACTAAAAATCGCGTGACGGCCTTTCCTGAAAAAAAACGAATCAATAACGTAATGGCTAACAGGATTAGTGATTTGATGCTGTATTGATAAAAAGCGTCCATAGTGTGCGAGTTACTGGGTTGTGAAATGTATTATTTTACGGAACGTTTGGCGCGCTCCCAATAAAAGTCGAGTTTTTCTAGGCTTTGGTCTTGGGCCAGCAAGCCGTCATGGGCTAAAAGTTGCTCCATTTCTTGAAAGCGCTTGATGAATTTCTGATTGGTTTTGGCCAAGGCGTTTTCGGGTGAGATCTTTAAAAAACGCGCGTAGTTGACAAGTGAAAAGAGCACGTCGCCGAATTCCTCCTCAATCTGATCCGTGTTGTTGTCGATTTCAACCTTGAGTTCTGAGAGTTCTTCTTGCACTTTGGCCCAGACGTCTTCGGCTTTTTCGAATTCAAAACCGACGCCTTTTACTTTTTCTTGAATGCGTGTGGCCTTGACCAACGCCGGAAGCGAGGCCGGAACCCCTTCTAAAACCGATTTTTTACCTTCCTTGAGCTTGAGTTTTTCCCAGTTGGCTTTGACGGTTTCTTCGTCGTCGGCCTTTACATCTCCGTAAATATGCGGGTGGCGGTAGACCAATTTGTCGCAGATTTTGTTCAGTACGCTCGTTACGTCAAACAAGTCTTGTTCGCTGCCCATTTTACTGTAAAAAACCAAGTGCAGAAATAAATCGCCGAGTTCGCCTTCCAAGCTAGGGTAGTCTTTGTCGGTGATGGCATCGGCCATTTCGTAGGTTTCTTCTATGGTCAGCTGACGCAGGGTTTCAAAAGTTTGTTTTTGATCCCAGGGGCACTGCTCGCGGAGTTCATCCATGATTTGCAGCAAGCGGGAAAAGGCAAGTAAACGTGGGTCCATAGTACAAAGTTAGCAGTTGAAACGAGCTTTTCATTAAATTTGAACATGCGCCTGATTTACTTTTTGTTATTCTTCCTTAGCTTTTGTTTAAAAGTTGCCGCACAGCCGGGTTTTGAATACCGCCAAAAACTTGGTTTTTTGCTTGCCCACCGCAACCTCATGGACCATTTGCCTCAAGCCCCAGCTGTGGCTGGTGAGTTTTCCTACATTTACCGCACAGCTGAAGCCAAGCAATGGCATCAGGCTTATCGCCAGCCTCTAGTGGGCGGCACGCTTTTCTTTGGTTCGGTTGGCAATAACCAGATCCTCGGGCGTTTTTTAGGGCTCTATGGCTTTGTAGAACTGCCGATTGTCAAGCTCAAGCATTACCGCTTAGATTTCAAGTTTGCAACGGGCTTAGGCTATACCAATAAACCCTTTGATCCGATCCTCAATCCGGAAAATGTCGCCATTGGCTCGCGGGTGAATGCTTTGATGTGCTTTGCACTCAAGCAAAGTTGGCGTTGGAACAACACCGCACTCACTTTTGGCATCGATATGACCCATTTTTCAAATGCGAGTTACCAAATGCCCAACCTCGGTATCAATGTGCCCTATCTGTCCTTGGGTGTTCAGCGCTTTTTTGAAGACCCTACGATTGAACAAAAGCAAACGGAACTCGAGCGCCCGGACCTCACTTTTGGTGCAACAGCTATTATCAGTGCCAAAGAAATGCGGCCGTTGGGTGTGGGGCGCTATCCGGTTTACGCAGGTAATCTTTTTGCACGCAAATATTTCGGTCCGAAAGGAGGCTTAGAGGCTTCATTGGACGTGATTTATAAAGTGGGTTTGTTGTCGCATCCGAGTTATCCGCAGGCTGCTGCGCTAGATCCTCTACAACTCGGACTTTTCCTGGGTTATGTGCAGTCTTTTGACCGCTTGCATTTTATCTACGGTGCTGGAGTGTACCTGCGCGATGTACTGCAACCAGACGAGTCGGTTTATATTCGTTTAGGTACTCGATACGCCCTCAACAAGCATTTAGAGGCACTCATGACGCTCAAAACACATTATGCCAAAGCTGACTACATGGAATTTGGTTTGGCCTATCATTTCTAAGATGCGTTACCTGAGCTACATATCCGTATTGTTGGTCTGCTGGGCTTGTCAGAAAGCGCCTGATCGTAGCTGTTGGAAAGGCACTGGCCCGATTGAAATAATACAATTGCCACTGGATTCGTTTAGCTTTTTGCACGTGCATCCGCACATGGAAGTCGTGCTTGTCCATGATTCTCTCAATTACGTAGAGTGGTTGGCTGGCCAAAACTTAAAGTCTTTTTTGAGCGCAACAATTGAAAACGATACCTTGCAATTACATAACCACAACCGCTGTGGCTTTTTGAGGTATCGAAATGGAGATGTAAAAGTCGTTGTGCATTACAAAGCCTTGAAAGAATTGCACCTCGATAACAGCGAAGTGGTCAGCACATACAACAAATGGACACAAGATGACGTGCTCATTTTTCTCAAAGAAGGAGTGGGTAAGGTCATTTTAACGCTCAATGCCCAAAAAGCAACCGTGCGCAACAATTACGGTTGGCAAAACCTGCGGATCAGCGGTACTGTTGGCGCTCTCTTTGTAGACCTCGACGGTTCAGCAGCGCTTGAAGCACCCGCCTTGCAAGTGCAAGATTCCATTTCTTTTCGCAGTGAGTCTCCGCTGTCCAGCTGGCTGCGCGTCGATCAGATTTTGCTCAAAGCGCAGCTCTATGGTGCGGGCAATCTGTATTATTCCAAAACGCCCGCGACGCTACTGAAAACCGAATATGGAACTGGGAAAGTGCTCCCCAAATAACCCTTTCAAATGAAAAAATGCTATTCTTTTTTACTTGCGACCTGCTTCATTTTTGCTTCGCACGCGCAATTTTCGCTTTCAGGCACTTACGACACCTACAATGCGCTTTCCAAAAAAGGTATATCAAGCTTGCCATTTATGGTGTCTCATGCCAAAATTGGAACCTACGACATCAATTTGCTTGAAGTCGAATTGGCCTACACTCAAAATCATTTTAAATTTCAGTTTTCGCCAGCGATTGGTTCCTACATGCAAAACAACTACGCTGCCGAAGCGCCGTATCGTCGGTTTATTTATGAAAGTTATTTGCAGTACAAAAAGGGCAAAACTGAGTTGGCATACGGCACCTTTAGTTCTCCGTATACCCAAGAAACGCCTCGTGGGGTTGATCAATTGAATGCGTCGAGAAGCTTGGCTGCAGAATATGTGCCGTACTACGTTTCGGGCCTGCGTTGGTCTCAGCAGTGGACACCCAAGTTGAAGTCTCAATTTTTCATTACCAATGGTTGGCAAAGGCTCGTCTTTTCCGGGCAAAGGCCCAGTCTAGGCTTATTGTTTCAGTGGGAATTCAAGAAATGGAAATGGAATTGGAGTCATTTTTATGGCGATGTCGCGCCAATTGGCAAACTGACGCCGGAGCTGGGGCTTAATCGCTGGCGCTTCTTTCAAGAACTCAATGCGGCTTACCAAATACAGCGCTGGAACTGGCAATCTTGCGTTTATTTGGGGGCGCAAAAGCGCAATGGAGATAATAACCTGAAGTGGTGGGGACAGGCCAATTTGCAAGCGGCGTATGCCCTCAACCCGAAGCTGAATTTGGTCGGGAGAACTGAGCTTATATATGATCCAAAGCAAGTTGTTTTTGCTTACGATACTGGTGCTTTTGGTTCTCTATCAGTGGGTTGGCAGTATGGCATCACTGCAAATTTACAAGTCGCTCAAGAATTTCGATATTTTAAGGGCAAACAGACGAATATCCCCGTTTGCTACAGCTTTTTGCGCCTGAAATTTTAGTATTTTTGGGGCTAAACTCAGTCCATGAAAATCCTGTCCTTTAACGTCAACGGCATACGCGCGGTGGTTGGCAAAAACTTTATAACAGACATGCAGGCCCAGGCCCCAGACGTCATCTGTTTGCAAGAAACCAAAGCTACCCCAGAACAAGTTGCAGCAGCTGTAGCGCCGCTAAGCGACTACCAAGTTTACGCCAATTCCGCAGATAGAAAAGGCTATTCCGGCACCGCTATTTTAACAAAAGTAGCGCCCTTGTCGGTTACCTACGACATCGGCATGCCTGATCACGACACCGAAGGCCGCGTCATTTGTGCTGAGTTTACCAATTTTTACCTCGTTACAGTTTATGTGCCCAATTCGGGAAGCGAACTACTGCGTTTAGACTACCGCCAAACCTGGGATGCCGCATTTTTGAACTACCTCAAAAATCTCGAAAAAAGCAAGCCGGTTGTGGTTTGCGGCGATTTCAACGTAGCGCATCAAGCCATCGATTTGGCGCGCCCCAAAGAAAACTACAACAAAGCGGCTGGCTAC
>JBIIZO010000127.1:0-5914 GCA_044346245.1 Crocinitomicaceae bacterium | reverse complement strand
ACTTGGCAGGCGGCAAATTTGCTTTGATATTCTTCGGCAATCAGCGAACTGAGATCAGAGCTAGCGTCTATTCCAATCAGTAATTCGATTTGGTCTTGTGGATAAGCGCAATTTAAAATGGAGTCAAGTTTTTCTCGGAGAACTTTTTCTTCGTTGTGGGCGGCGATGATAATGCTAAGGGAAGGAAGCGGATATTTTGTTGTATGCGGTTCTTGGATTGCGCTTTTTTGAAGCAGATACTTTAATAACAAAGGATACAGCAGATAACTGTAAATCAAAAAAAGCAGGCCGACAATGAATAAAAACTGGAGCATGCAACAATATTAGCGATTATTTTGAAGTTCTTCGAGTATTTGGACTAGTTGTTTTTGCACCTGACTTGCTTCAAAATACTGTTCAAAATAACTCCTGGCAAATTGAGCGCGTTGCTCAAGTGCTGATTGGTTATCAAGCAAGTTGGAGATTTCGGCCAAAAATGTTTCTGCGTGGTCAAGGCGCAGTTCTTGCGGGAAGCAGGGTAGTCCATCTGCTGACTTGGTGCTAAACACAATTGGCGCCCCTACGCTCATGGCCTCTAAAATTTTCATTTTGACACCAGAACCAGACTGCAAGCAACCTACAAAAACACCGTGTTCGGCAATGAATTGTTTGGCATCTGGTACAAAGCCATGTATTTGAACGCCGGTTCTTTGCCAGTGCTTGAAACCATCAGAACCTTTTCCAGCGATGTGAAAAACAATTTGCGGATACGCAGTACTTAAGGCCGGGAAGATGTTGTCTAAAAACCAGTCAACTGCTTCAATATTCGGAATCCAGTTAAACGCGCCTAAAAAGCAGAGTTGAAATGGTGCTTTGGTGGAGCTTTGGAGCGGCTTAGAAATAGAGGAAGGCAGGTAACGACACGCGGTTAAGGTTTGGCCTTCAATGATGCCGAGGTCTGTATCGGAAATCGTTAAAATAAGGTCGAGGCCGCCTTGGTCTTCACTCCAGATACTGCGCTCTGCCCATTTGAGCGAATAAGCCAGTTGTTGTAAGTACCATTTCTTCAGAATGAATTTAGTATGGACAGCGAGGTCTTTCCAGATTTGGTGCTCAATGTTGTGTGCTCTGTAAATGAACTTTGCCTTTGAATAAGGTCGTAATGCACGGGCATAAACTGCGGCAAAGAGGCTTTCAAAGATGACAAAATCAAAAGTGGAATTTTTGAGTTTTTTTTGAAGTTGCTGCAGAATTGCCTGATCCTTAAATCGCTTCAAATTGTATGATTCTTGTTTGAGCAAACTGACGGTAGCCCCCACAAGCGTTACATTGGTGCGAATCGGGTAGTGCTTCACGCTGAGTTTTTCATTCACCGGAAAAGCCTTCGCTTCAAACGGGTGCTTAGCTGTAGCTAAAGTATGGTAATGGACTTGCGTCACTTGCTTCAAAGACAATAAATCTTCGAGCAGGCGGGCCATTGCCAAGCAGCCGCCATCTAAAATGGGATAAGGAGGTTTATGACTGAAAACAAGTATTTTCAAGAGACTATAATTATACAGCTAGCGCTTTTTTCGTTAAAAAGATGGCCACAGGCGTAAATATTACGGCAGCCATCCACATGCCCATAAACGGGGCTACCGTTGCGGTATCGGCCAAATTGGCACCGACTGAACTCAGGATAAAATAGAGCATAAAAATGAGTGCCGCAATGACAACAGGCGCGCCAAAACCACCTTTCTTAATAAGCGCACCAAGAGGAGCTCCAACAAAGAAAAGCACCACAATTGCATAGGTGAGGGCAAATTTACGGTGAAATTCTATCCAGTACAGGTCAATTTCGCGGTCGAGGGTAGTCAAAAACTGTTCTTGATTGGCTAATTGCTGCTGATTGCGCCTGATTTTAGAGAGCGCCAATTGATAGCTCAGTTGTTTGTCGTTGGCACTTAGTTTGTTGAATTGAACGGACTTGATAGGCTCAGTGGAGTTTGGTGCAATACTTGGGTCGTGGATGCTTACTTTAGGCAGGGTTTGATTGAGACTCAGAAAGCCAAGTGTACTTTGCTTGACAAAATTGGCGAGCAGCCGTTCCTTTTTAATAGCGATCGAATCGATGGCTTCGTTGATCTGAAACACATTGAGCATTTCGTATTTGTTGGTGAACAGGTCTTCTTTGGAGCGGTTGAGGTCGAGCCCTTCTAAATCTAGCTTGTATACTCCTTGGTCAAAGGTAGAGACCCGAGAGGCGCGCCCAGAAGGATTGCTAAGGGTGTTGTTGGGCAAGTACATCGGGTTCTGCAAATCGAGTTCTTCTAAAATGCTACCTTTCTTAAGATCTAAAAATATAAAGCGTCCATTGACCGATTTATAGACATCGGCTTCATTGGCCCGAACGGTCCGCAGTTGGGCTGGCTGTGTGTAGTCGTGGATAGTGACGCCTATGCAATGATTGCCCTTAAGAGCGTCTACTTTGATGGCGTAGCCTTCAAAATTCTTGGTGTAGACCTTTGGGGTGAGTATGGTCGAAATTTTCTTGTTCTGAATATCGTACATGAGCGTGTGCCACTTGAGGTTGGCTGCTGGAATGACATAATTGGAGAAAAAGAAGGTGGCAGAGGCCAATAGCAAAACGATAATTATTAAAGGCCTGAGGATGCGCAGTAGCGAAAATCCACTTGCTTTTAGCGCCGTAAGTTCGTTGTGCTCGGCTAAGTTGCCAATAGTCATGAGCGATGAAAGCAAAATAGCGAGCGGTAGCGCAAGTGGAAGAATACTGGCTGAAACATACATGAGCAGCTCTAAAATAACCCAAACACTGAGGTCTTTGCCCATGAGGTCATCGATGTAGACCCAAAAAAACTGCAAAATGAGCATAAACACCGAGATCAGGAGTGTCACGATGAAGGGGCCGGTAAAAGACTTAAGGCTAAACTTAACGAGTCGTTTCAAGCGTGTAGTTTGGGCAAATTTAAGTAATTAAGCCGAACCAAAGCGGCAAAACGAGCTATGGATTAGGCGCCGATAATGCGCTTGAGGTCGTTGATGGCTTGGTGCCAAAGTGCTGCACTGCTTTCTTGATCTGAGGCTGTGGCAAAATCGGTGATGTGTAAAATGACAGAATTAGTCATGGGGTCAACGATATAGGCGAGTTCAAAGTAGGTGTCTAAGCCGTCTTGTTCGTCTTCTAGCCACTGAAAGCGGATTTTGGAGTTCATTTTAAGCTGTACTAAGCGTGCGTGTTCGGCATTGCCATCCCATTCAAAGGTGTAGATGTCGTCGTTGACTCTGACGTCGTCGGCAAACCAATCGCCAAGGCCGTCCGGGGTACTAATGAGCTTGTCTAGTACACGTGGTGAGGTTTTGAGTAGAAACTCAAGCTTGTATTTTTCTTTCATGGACCCCGAGATTTATTGTTAACTTTGACATTCTTTAAATTTACTAAAAATTCGCCAATGTCAGCTCAAAATCAATTGGAAAAGCTAGGGAATCAGTTTTTTAAGTACCGAGGTCAAATCCCTGTTCTGTTTTTCTTTGTCGCATTTATCCTGATGCATTTCTATCCGATGCATCAGAATTGGCTCAATCCAAACTATACAATCTTGGCAATTGGCTTGGTGGTGCTTGGGCACATCATTCGCGCACTCGCAGTGGGTAAGCGCGCTGCACATACCTCTGGGCGCAATCGCGACGAACAAGTTGCCGAAGCACTCAATTCTACTGGTATTTACTCAATGGTGCGCCATCCTTTGTATTTAGGCAATATCACAACCTACATCGGCTGGGCCGTGTTTACCGGCATCGACTGGTTAGTCCCCGTATTTTTGATTTTATTTGTAGCTTATTACCGACTCATTATTTATGCAGAAGAGCAGTTCTTGACCCGTAAGTTTGGTCAAGACTACCTTGATTGGAGAAAACAAACCCCGCTATTGCTACCCGCCTTCTGGAAATACAAATCCAATGCGCAGCCGTTTTCAATGAAAGTTGTGCTCGAAAACGAATATTCCGGCTGGGCTGCATCCATGACCACGGCTTTTATCTTGCTTTTGTTCCAAACCTACGTTTTGAGAGGACTTCAGCAGCAAAGCGACATCAATTTCTTCATTGGAATGGCTTTGTTTATCGTTGTGTTTGGTTATGGCATGCGCTACCTCAAAAAAAGAACACGCGTCTTTAAAGCAGATTAATGTTTTCTTGAATCAGAGCATTTTATTTAAACCCTTTTTATTGTCCGAAATCAAATACTTGACGCTGCTGCAAGCTGCGCCCAAGGGTTAGTTCATCCGCATATTGCAATTCTGATCCTACTGCAATTCCTCTAGAGATGCGCGTGATCAATAAATCAAACGCTTTGATTTTTTTGTAAATATAAAAGTTGGTGGTGTCTCCCTCCATTGTGGGGCTGAGCGCTAAGATGATTTCTTTAGGTTGGTCTTTCTCAATGCGCACCGGTAAATTCAGCAGATTCAAATCTTGTGGCCCAATGCCATCCATTGGTGAAATGAGCCCTCCTAATACATGATAAAGCCCATTGAACGTACTTGTAGACTCAATTGCCATGACATCTCTAATGTCTTCAACAACGCAAATAATAGTGTTGTCTCGTCTCGGATTGCTGCAAATATCGCAAATTGGGGTGTCGGTGATGTTACCACATGAGCTGCAACGAAGCACTTTGTCTTTGAGTGCACTCAGGGCAGACACGAAGTCGTCTATTTCGATGTCGCTGCGTTTGAGCAAGTCCAAAGCGAGGCGCAGTGCGGTGCGGCGTCCGACGCCGGGTAGACTGCCGAGTTGGTCAACAGCTTGTTCTAAATAAACCGATGGAATTTGCATGGGTTAAAATTAGTAACTTTGCACATATGGCCAACAAGGAACTCAATATCCGTAACAAACGTGCGCGTTTTGAATTTCACCTCGACGAAGTCTTCGAGGCGGGTATTGTGCTCACGGGCACAGAAATCAAAAGCATTCGCAATGGCAAAGCCAGTATACTAGAAGCATATGGCCTATTTGAAAGAGGAGAAGTTTGGTTGCGCAACATGCACATCACCGAATACGAAAACGGATCTTTTTACAACCACAAGCCCCGCGCAGACCGCAAATTGCTCTTGCAGCGCAAAGAAATCATCCGCATCGAAAAGTTCTTGAAAATCAAAGGGCATACACTCGTGCCTATCAAGATGTTTTTATCAGATAAAGGGTGGGTAAAGCTAGAAATCGCTTGCGCTACAGGTAAAAAACTCCACGACAAACGCCAAGATCTCAAGGAGAAAGACGATAAACGCGAGATGGATCGCTTGCTTAAACGCTGATCCTGAAACCTTTTGACGTTGATTCTGAACCCTGAAAAGGGCTAATCCTAATCCTTAATTACTGGGTATCCAGGATATTTCTTTTTGTCAAAGACAAATTTAGCGTCGTCGATATCCGGATTCGCTGTAAACTTGGTAACAACATAAGTCATGGTGGTGCCGTCTTTGGCTTTCATGCTCGCTTTCAAGAGTTCGTTGCCCGTTTTGGAGATATACAGAACAATCGTGTGGTACTCCGCTTTGGAAGGAACTTTAGGATAGAGGTTGATCACGTGAACAGCTTCTCCGTTGAGTTTGTCTTCGTGGTCGTATTTGTTTTTGAAACCTGTTTCCCAGATGGTCATGAGGCGCTTCGGATTAATTGATTCTTCGTCGTCGGCACTGGCATCGGACTCATAAACCGAACGCTCGTCTTTGACGATAGTCCAAGTTTTGACACCATTACAGATCATGGTGTTGTCTCCGTAAGAAGCATAGAATTTATTGCCTTTGACCCAACCTTTGCCAATTTCATTTTCGTTGGTGCCGGTTGTGCTATTTTTGACACTGGCATTGAATTCGATGTAGAAGGATTTCATGCCCTTCATTTTGGTCGATAATTTATCGAGGATTCCCTGTGCTTT
>JBIIZO010000126.1:0-6046 GCA_044346245.1 Crocinitomicaceae bacterium | reverse complement strand
TACTTCACTGCTGCTGCTACGCGCTTGCGGTCCATGTCGAGGTAGTCTTCGTTTTCGGCACCTGCTTTGATTTCAAGACCATCGTTGTGACCTTCTACTTCTAATTTCATGGCCGGGTTGGCGTTCATTTGTGCAATAATGAAGTCGAGGTTCACGCGTGCGTTTTCCGTTAATGAGGTTTTACCCGCACGGAAATAAATGGTTTGCGCAGCAATCTTCTTTTCGGTATTCATTTTGTCGTTGATTTCTGGTGTTTTGTCAAAAACCAATGTAGAGAAGCCATCTTCGATTTTTGGTGGCTTGGCATTGAAGCAAGCACACTCGGTTGGGCTGTCTACCAAACGAACGATGATGTTGTCGATGTAGTAGTAGGCATGAGTGAGTGGATCTGCTTCTGCATCTTTTGGTTTCTTGACCGCCTGAAACTGTGTTTTGTCGTTGAGGTCGAAGTTTCCGATGGTGATGTATTTTTCATCGCCTTTGGCTGTATAGGTATTGCAAACTTTCTCCCAACCGAAGAATCCATTGTATACTTTATTGACTTGCGCTTTCATGACGTGGTCACCAGCCATGTAAATTGCACCAGCCTCGCCATTTCCTGGTTTATCTTTCGAAAGATAAGCGCCTAGGTTGTTGCAAGCAAATTTAGAGGACTCACTGAGTGAAACCGAATATTCAATGCAATATGTGAGGCCTTTTTTAAGTGTTACAGGTTCTTTGCCTTGCATGAGTTGAATGGTGATGTAAGAGCGCTCACCAGCGAGTTTACCTGGTTTATAGGCTACGATACCTGCATAAACGTTTCCGCCGTTTTCGGTCGTTGGCTCTTCTGAACCGTAGATATTAACAGGAATGCCGATATCGCCTGTTCCAGACTTTGAAAATAAATCGGCTTTGATTTCGGTTGGGGAGCTAATGCCCTTTCCGGCTGCATCTATGCCATTGAGTTCTGTGAGGTCTTCGGAGGCGCCTTCAAAAGTGATGTTGACGATTTCTTTCTCGTTGGTTTTTTTGCCCTTTTGTGCAAAAGCACCTTGTGATAGGGCTAGAATTGAACAAGCAACTAAAATGCTACGAATTGGCGTGGTTTGTAATTTCATAGTTTTTAACGGTATTTATAAATACTTTGACCATTTCTGGATCAATATCGGGATAGACTCCGTGACCCAAATTTACAATATGTCTTTGACTTTTAAAGGAATTGAGCATTTTTTTGGTTTCTTGCTCGATCAATTGTGCGCTACCATAGAGTACACAAGGATCTAAATTGCCTTGTAAAGTCTTTTGCTCCTGAACCAAACTTCGTGCCACAGGTACAGACATATTCCAGTCGAGGCCGATGGTGGTGCAAGGCATTTGCGAGATTTCAGGCAAAGAGGAAATTGCGCCTTTGGAGAAGACAGTAAGCGGAACCTCTTGTAGGGCCGCACAAATTTGTTGGATGTAACGCAAACCGAATTCGCGGTATTGGTCTTCGCCGAGGATACCAGCCCAGGAATCAAAAAGTTGCAGTGCATCGGCTCCGGCGGCTATTTGCCCTTTGAGGTAGGCGATGGTGACGTCGGTGATGCGTTGCAAAAGTTGATGTGCGAGCAACGGTTGGGTATAGAGTAATTTTCTGGATTCACTGAAAGTTTTGGAACCATGACCTTCTACCATGTAGCAGAGGATAGTCCAGGGAGCGCCGGCAAAACCGATGAGCGGCACACGGCCACCTAAACCGGCTTTGGTTTGCTTTAAGGCTTCAAAAACATACCACAAACGGTCTTGAACATCTACAACGGCGTCGAGCTGATCGAGCTGCGCTTGTGTGCGGATGGTGTTTTCAAACCAAGGCCCCTTTTGCTCGATCATTTGATACGGCAAACCCATCGCCTCTGGGATCACTAAAATATCCGAAAAGATAATTGCGGCATCTACGCCGAGTAAATCTACGGGTTGGATGGTGACTTCGGTGGCGAATTCGGGTGTCTCGACGAGTTCTTTAAAGCCCGATAATTTGGCTCTGACGGCGCGGTATTCCGGGAGGATTCGGCCTGCCTGACGCATGAGCCATACTGGATAGCGCTCGATGGCCTCGCCACGGTGCGCGCGTAGAAATAAATCGTTTTGAATCATCTGTGCAAAGGTACGCAATTACCATTGAATTTCGTGCGCGCCCACCATGCGTAAAAACGCATTTGTTTTACTGAAGTGCTTGCAACCAAAAAAACCGCGATAGGCAGCTAAAGGAGAAGGATGCACCGCTTTCAAAATCAATTGCTTACTGGCGTCAATATGTTCTGCTTTGGCCTGAGCTTTGGCTCCCCATAAGATAAATACCACTTGTTGTTTTTCAGCGGCAATTTTTTGAATTACGGCGTCTGTAAACTGTTCCCAACCCCAATTTTTATGGCTATCTGGTTTCCCCTCTTCGACTGTCAGTACAGCATTGAGCATCAAAACGCCTTGTTTTGCCCAATGTTCGAGATTCCCATTGGGTAAATCGGGTACTTGAAGGTCGGTTTTTCTTTCTTTAAAAATATTGTGCAAGCTTTTCGGCAACGGTTTGACGTCAGAGGCCACTGAAAAACACAAACCATTGGCGTGACCTTTAGTCGGATACGGGTCTTGACCAAGAATGACTACTTTTAAATGCGCTACTTCACAAAAGCGAAAAGCAGCAAAAAGTTGAGATTTTGGAGGATATATTTGACCTGGATTTGACGCATAAACCTTTTCGACCTTACTCAACAATTCAGTGAAATAAGGCTTTTGAAGTTCAGCTTGCAGTACTTGCTGCCAATCCGAAGGAAGACTATCCAGGAGCATTTATTCGAGGTCGATGAGCGCTACCCAAAGTGAAATTTTACCACTGTCCATGCGCGGCCAGATGGGCCTCACGCGCCCGTCATAGGCAGCGATGCCCAAATAATCTCCGAAGAAAACCAGTGGGCTCGGCGTGAAGGGCTGTGCGGAAATGCGCTGTTCTTTAAAAGTTTGAGCGCCGTCGGTGCTAGTGGTCCAAATGACGTCGGTACGGTTGTCTTCATAGCGCCTGCGGTCGTAATAGACAAAATGGAGGTCGCCGCGGACGGGGTCTATGGCCATTGAGGTCAGAAATTGGTGCTTGGCGCCCTTGTCTTGATTGACTTGGATCGGCGCTGACCAAGTGGTTCCGCCGTCGGTCGATTTGAGCAACCATACGTCGGTGTTATCGCTGCCGTTGCGTTGGTCGCACCAATTGAGGTAAAGCGTTCCGTTATTGGGCCCACCGCTCAAATCCGACATCAAAAAAGGCAGGCCGTTGGCGCGGTAAATACCCGGAATTTGGATGTCCCAACCGCCGATGTGGTCAGCGAGTTTGCGCTCTTCTGGCAACCAAGTGAGGCCGCCGTCTGAAGATTTCTGAAACATGATGCCGCGCGGGCCGGTCCAGCAGACATAAAGTTCGCCATTTGGGCCTAGCGCAGGTACAGCGCCTTCTACAGTGTTGTCTCCATCGAGGCAATCGCCACCAAACTTGGAGATTCTTACGGGCTCGGACCAACTTTCCCCGCTGTCCATAGACTTTGAAAAGACAATGATAGAGGTGTCTTTGGGGTCGGAAGAGTCATAGGCGTCGAATTGGGTCCAGGTCATGTAAACCACATTTGTTTTGGGATCGATGACCACCCAGTGTTTGTCTTGTACTTTCGTGCCATTGGGCTTCGGAAAAGATCCTTTTGAGAACTTTCCTGGCTGGTCTGAAACCTGACACACGATGCGATCCAAGTGACTTCCTTTGCTATAGTCGCTTAAGTGAAAGTAGTACAAACGACCGCTGTTGTCGTATTGCAAAACGGGGTCGCCGTAGACGCCAAAAGGGCTTTTGAGCGCACTTGATGTCCAGGTTTGACCGCCATCTGCAGAAAAGTGGTAGCCCTGAAGTACGGTGCCGGCGCTTATTTCTTGTGGATTGCGCGGGTTAATGGCAATAGAAGGCTCGCATTCGTTGAACGCATATTTGGCTGCAACGGGCGGAATTTGAATGTTTTTGATCGGTTGAGCAAGTAACTCAGCAGCGAAGAGGCTAACGAAGCCAATAAAGAAGAAGTGGCGCATTTGCATCCTTGATTTGAAGTGAAAATTGAGGTTTAGCGAAGGTTTTCATGGCACATTTTGTCGTGAAGACCTTTCCATCTCTAGCCAATAACAATTCGAGTTTGGCGCCGGGCTGGAGGTTATTGTATTTGTTCTCTAGCGCAGTTTTGTCGATTCTGTAGCCGTCGCAGGCAAGGATTTCATCGCCAACATTGATTCCGGCATCCTCTGCCGCTGAACCACTGCGAACCGTTCGCACTTTGAGTACTTCTCCGGATTCGAGCGCTGCACCAAAATTGGTGAGCGTGCTGGTCTGATCCATGACTTTGACGCCCATTGGTTCAAAATACTTTTGATACGGAATGATTTGCGTCCCGTTGACGTAATTGGTAAAAAACGAGTGCATGTCTTCTCCACAATAATTAGACAACTCCAATTCAAACTCTTGCTCGGTAAAACCACGCTTTTGATCAAGCGCATACTTCTTGTAAAGCATTTGCATGAAACCGTCTAAACTTTGCTTACCCTTCGATTTTTGAATGATGAACGCGTCGAGTACGGCACCTAAAACAGCTCCTCTCGAATAATAGGTCATCGTGGTATTGCCAGAATTCTCGTTGGGTCTGTAGGCTTTGATCCAGGCATCAAAACTGGCGTGCGCAACCGGCTGAACACGTGAACCAGGAGATCCTTCCACGTAATTGATCTGGGACTGCATTTTGGCTAAAAACTCAGCAGGCGTGTAAAAACCAGCCCTCCGCAACAAAAGTTCGTCGTAATAAGACGTAATGCCTTCCATAACCCACAGCAAAGAAGTGTAGCATTCTTGGTCGTAATTGAAAGGGCCTAATTCGATAGGTCGAATGCGCTTGACATTCCAAAGATGGAAATATTCATGCGCTACTAAATTGATGAAACCAATGTAATTCGAACCCGTGTAAGACCAACGGCTCACGCTCAAGACGCAAGAATTCATGTGCTCAAGGCCGCCTTGACCATCCGAAACATTGTGTATAATAAAAAGGTAATCTTGGTTGGGGTTGCTCCCGAATACAGCAGTTGCGGCCTCTACGACTTTGGCCATGTCTCGTTGCAAGAGGCTGACGTCGTAATTGGCCTCGCCATACATCGCGACCCGATGTCTGACACCAGCAGCGGTGAAACTAAATTCTTGTTGGTTGCCGATCTCAATGGGGCAATCGACCAACTGATCGTAATCTTTGAATACAAAAGTTTGACAGCCCGGTTCTGATTTGAAATCGGCACTTGGCAAGGCCGTACTCACTTTTTTAAACGATTGATGCGGATATACCTTCACCACCCCTTGTTGGTTGCGGCTGTTTTCGGTGTACATAAAAACCGCTGCGCCGGGCACAAAACCATGCGTATTGTCTAGAAAAGGCGTGCGCACCGAAAGTTCAAAAGCATAGACCTCGTAAAAAACGGTGTAAGAAACCGCATCTGCACACTCGACCTCCCAGGCATTTTTTGATTTCTTCTTGACGTTAAGCGCTTTTCCATTAGCGTCAATGGCCTTGACCTGATTGAGGTTTTTAGAAAACTCGCGCACCAAATAAGAACCTGGCGTCCAGACGGGCAGCTTGAACTCTTGGGTGGCTTGGTCGTTTTTATCCACATCGATCTTGACAGCAAAATAATGAGAGTTCGGTTGCGGCATCGATAAATGATAACGCAGTTCGATGGCACTCGCCCCTAACGTGATCAAAAAGGAGAAAAGGAGTAGTAAAAAAGATCTCATGTCTACATTTGTTTTATTGTGTTAAAATCATTCAAAATCATTGAAATTAATTCATTTTCTCATTTGCATAAGCCATTTGAATATTGGCCGCGTGTTGCTTTGCGGTTTGGACCAAATCTTCCACGTTTTCGGGGCCAAAAGCCAAGGCTACAGCCATGCGGCGGTAAGGCCTAGTGGTGGGCTTGCCGAAAATGCGCACTTCGGCGTTTGGGTCTGAGAGTACTT
>JBIIZO010000023.1:0-19175 GCA_044346245.1 Crocinitomicaceae bacterium | reverse complement strand
TGGCGGCAATATTCAACCAATATCCATAGTAATTATTGTACACATTGTCACTCATAAAGATGGTATTGAACGCAGTTTTAGACTGGATATTGACCCAAACAGAAATCGTGACCGGAGGCTGCACCTTGACCGCGGTATCAGAAAAAGTGATGTAGTTTTGAGCACCCATGGCCAAACCTTGATTGGCAACACCTGTTCGGTCTGTTGTAAAGTTGGTTCCTTGCGGATTAAGTACAATTTGATTGGAACTCAGGTCATTGAAATGTTGATCAAAAGGAAACATGGCAATGAGGCCATTACTAAGTTGTGCTGAGGCTATAGTGAAAAACGAAATTCCGTATAGTAAGGCTAAAATTTTCATTGTAAATGATTTAATGCTTCAACTATAGCGTAAAAATAAGCAAAAGGAGAAGTTCTAAAAATCAATGTACCGGCTCGAATAACAAATGCATGTTCGGATCTATGGTTAGTTGAACATCCTTACCGATCAAATCTTCTGGAATTTCAAATTGTTCTTTGCGCTGGCTCACATTTAAATGAAGTAGTTCTGAAGGCTTACCGTTTGGTGAGATCCTTAATTGCATCGGAAAAGCAAACAGGTTGGCTTGTACTTGTGTGATTTCGATATACTGTTTCCCTTTTTGCGTCAAGATGCGCGTTTTGAGTTGCGGGTGCCCTGCTTGATACAACCATTGATTGAAAAATGGCGCCAAGTCTTTGGGGCTGAGGCTATCCATGAGGTGCGCAAAGTCTTGAGAAGTAGCGTTTTGGTATTTGTAGGTCGTGTAAAATTGCTGCAAGCCCACCTTGAATAAGGAATCACCCATTTCGTGGCGGAGCATATGCAAAACCCATGCGCCTTTTTGATACGCATTGGCATTGAGGCGATCCAAAAGGCTTGGTGTGATGGAATCGACAAGTGGCTGATGAAAACCCTTGTTGTATAAATTATATACCCGCATTCGGTCGCTAGCAAGCTGTTTTAAGAATGCTTCTTTCCCTTCATGGGTTTCGATGTACATGTTGGTCAGATAAGTAGCGAAGCCCTCGCTGAGCCAGAGATGTTGCCAATCTGCTTCGCTGACCGCATTGCCAAACCACTGATGCGCCACCTCGTGGGCAATAAGATGAGTGCTGCGCAGATCCGCATTCAAGGAATTTTCGTCGTAAAAAATACATCCTGCGTTTTCCATGCCACCGTAGCGTGTGGTGGATTGCACATTGTTGAGTTCTTTAAATGGGTACGGACCAACCAAAGCCTCAAAGAATGTCAATATTACCGGCGCGACTTCAAAGGAAGCAAGCCCAAGAAGACTATCCTTTGAATAAACAGTACCAATAATTGGAGTTTGACCCACCTTCCCTATTTCTTTGGAGATAAAATCGGCAACACCCACAACAGCAACCTTTGTTGGAATAGGTTCTTCGATGGCGTAGTGCCATATGACTGCATTGCGTTCTGGTTTGGGTGTTTTAGACAATAAGCTCCCGTTGGAAACCACCTCATAAATACTTGGTGACTCTACCAAAAAAGTATAGGTGGCTTTGTCTGAGGGGTGGTCGTGACAGGCATACCAATAATGCGCACGGTTGGGCCAGTTGTCGGCAAAAAAGGTAGTGTCGCCATATTTATTGGCGTCGATGATGAGGCCATCTGCTGGTTTTCCTTCCAATTTAATTCCCAAGTTGAGCGCGCCTTTTTGAAGGTTGGATGGCAAATCTATTTGAAGCGAAGTAAGCGTTTGTTGCCAGGTCAGCTTTTGATTTGGGGCAGTCACCGAAATAACTTTCATGCCACTGCCATCGGCCAAGGGACCTGCTAAATCCAATGCGAGCTGAGACATTGGTTCATTGAGTTGAATGGTGATAGACTCTTCAATAAAGACCTTTTGATTCCCTTTTACGATGCGCACACCAAGTTGGTAATGCTGCACATCATAAGTATTTTGCGCTTGAAAGCTTAAAGAAAAAAATAGCGAACAAAAAAGGAGATAAATCATCATGAAGAAGCAAATAAGACGCCTTCTTTGAGGGAGTAAGGCGAAATCAAGATTTGAGTGATGTTGGCCTGTCTCAAGACCCAACGCGTTTTGATAGCTGCAAGTGGTGCCATGCGTTTGCGAATGGAGATGATGTGGGGGTTTTGATCGCGCTCGGCCTGTGTGGAGGCAATAATTTGTTGGAGCATACGCTCAAAGGCTTCCCTATCTACCTCAACGGCTTGGCCTTGTGCCTGAAACACGCTTTCTTCCATTAATTCATAGAACGTTTCAAAACTTCCGGAAGAACCGATGAGCACAGTTGGTAATTGCTGCTTGAAAAAGAGAGCGCAGCGCTCTTCTAGATATCTTTCTACCTTTTCAATGTCATTTAGACTCATGGGGTCTTGATAGTCAAAAAGCTGAAACAAGCGAGAAACACCAATATCAAAAGAATGTGCAACAAACGGGCCCTGTTGGTCTGCGGCAATGAATTCGGTAGAGCCGCCGCCGATGTCCATGATGAGTGCTGGCTTTTCAAAATCATGAGTCAGGCGGACGCCTTGGTAGATCAGTTCAGCCTCCTTCAGACCCGAGATGATTTCGATGTTAATTTGTAATTCGGATTTGACTTTTTCGAGTAATTCTTGGGCATTCGAGGCATCGCGCAAAGCAGATGTACCAATGGCGCGAATTTCATTGACTTGCCAGTGCACACAATGCGCCTTGAATTGATGCAGTGCCGCAAAAGCACGTTTCATGGCTGCATCGCCGATGCGCTGTTCATTGATGCCGCCCATGCCGAGCGCTACGCCTTCTTTGGTCTGAAAACAAATTTGACGTGTTTGGGTGTCGGCGATCAGCAGATTAAAGGTGTTGGTTCCAAGATCAATGACAGCCCGGCGCATAGTTAAAACTTAAGAATGGAATGCTTGTACCAGCGGCCCGCCAATTTGAGCAGTAGAAGCGCGCTTGAAACAAGTATTAATAGACTCAGTAGGATTTTCGTATAAACCGCCAAGCTGACGCCTTTGGCTAAGGTGATGAGTGCCAAAACGGGTGAACTAAACGGCAGATAGGCAAAGATTTGGGTCAGGGTGGTATTGGGGAAATAGATGGCGTAAATGCCCGCAAAAATGCCAAAGGACACCAAGAAAATAAGCGGCAGCAAAAACTGCTGGCCGTCGGCGTCGGCGCCGCTACGCGCGCCCAAAACCGCGAAAAGCGCTCCATAAAACAAAAAGCTGGCTGCAAAAAACACCACAAAATGCAACAACAAAAAAGATAAATTGAGCTGTTCAAATACCAAAGTTGATAAGGGGTTGAGGCGTTCTGGGCCTCCCTGCCCCCAATGGCTTGGATCTAGAATGTCCACAAAAAGGGTCTCGCGCAGGAGAACGAAGCCGAGTGCCAACATCAGTACCCAGCCAAAAAGCTGCAAGAGCGCCACCAAACCAATACCTACAATTTTGCTGAGCATGAGTTGCTGCGGGCACACACTGGCCAGCAAAACCTCTACTATACGGTTGCTCTTTTCGCGAACCGTAGCCCGAAAAATGGTCATGCCGTAGAGCCCGACAAAAAATAGGATGAAGCCTCCTAAAATAAAACCAGCCCAAGCATTGGCTTCTTTGGCCTCATTCTTCGGGTCTTTGAGGTCGCGAAAATCAAAGATAATGCCCTGCTTGATCTGGCGAAAAACTTGCTCGCTCAGGTTGGAATGTTGGGCGGCAATGAGCTCTTCTAGGCGTCGTTCTACTTGAAATTTGAGTTGAATGCGTGCGTCTAGCCCCAATTGATCGCGGTAAAAGACAAAGCATTTTTTGTTGTTGAGGACCTTTTCATTGAGCTCCACCAAGACATCAAATTCTTGATACGCTTTGGCGCGCTCAAATTCATTGAGTTCGAGGTAGTCGTCGAGGAAGTAATACTGGATGTGTTTTTCTTCTTGGGCCATTAAGCGATGGTCCATTATTTGACCTGGATCGGCGATCAGAACGCTTAGTTCTTGCTTGCCTTGGTCGGCAGCCTTGAGCAAAGCAACCAACAATAAGAGCACCACAACGGGCCCCAGTACGAGCATGTACCAAAATCCCTTTTGACCAAGTCTTTCTTGGATTTCGCGCTGAGCAAGTAGCAAAAACTTAGACATCTTGGTTTTCTTTTTGATTGATGAGGTCGACAAAAACTTCTTGCATGGAAGGCAAAAGCAATTCGATGTGTTCTACGGTGACTTGGTCTTGGAGGCTACGCATGAGGTCATTGACGCTGCGCTCGCCGCGGATTTGCAAGACGCAATCAAAAAGCCCTGGTTCGGTTTCTTTTTGTTCGAGGAGTGTGAAGTCGGTCCAGAGGGCGTTGGCAAAAGCGAGCATATGACCTCTGAAGCGCACAAAAACGCGCCCTTTAGCATGCGTGCGGCGCAGGTGCTGAACGGTGTCTTGGGCTAAGATTTGCCCTTGATGCAGCAGCGCGGCGTGATCGCAAATTTCGTCGACGCTCTTCATGTTGTGGGTCGAGAGAATAATGGTGGTGCCCTGTGTTTTGAGAGCCTTGATTTCGTTCATGATGAGCTCCACGTTGAGCGGATCAAAGCCCGAAAGTGGTTCGTCTAGAATGAGCAATTGCGGCTGATGAACAAGTGCGGCAATAAACTGCACTTTTTGCGCCATGCCTTTGGAAAGCGTCGCAATGCGCTTATTTTGCCAATCTTGAATGTCAAAATGCGCTAACCAGTGATCGACGTTTTGGGCGGCAGTTGTTTTGGATAAGCCCCTGAGTTGGGCCAAAAACAACAAGTGCGCACGCACGGCCATGTTCTTATAAAGGCCACGCTCTTCGGGCAAATAGCCGATGAGTGGCAAATGGCGCTCGCCGAGCAATTGGCCATCAAAAGTGACCGAGCCTGCGTCTGGGCTTGCCATTTGGTTGAGGATGCGGATGAGGGTTGTTTTGCCAGCACCATTGGGGCCGAGCAAACCAAAAATTTGACCTTTCGAAACCTCCAACGAGACGTCGTCGAGCACCAACTTGCGCTGATAAGATTTACTGACTTGCGCTACTTTAATCATGACTTAAAGCTAAGAAAAATCTAGACTAGCGCAACGACGTAAGTGGTTTCCACTTGAATTTTTTCGAGAGCACGAAATAAATACCGGCAAATAAGAGCAAAGTGGAAACCAATTGGAAGATCAAGGAACCCGGGCCTCGGTGGTCCAAGAAGAGTGCTTCGGTATGAAAAGCCTTCCAATCGCTCGAGACAACTAAAGCACCAAATAGGTTATTGAAAATATGAAAAGCCAACGAGAGTTCTAGGCCATCGTCTTGAACGGCAAGCAGCGCAAGAAAAAGACCCGCCATGAAATAGTAGAGCAAAAGCCCCGGGCCTAAAACAGCAATTTCAGGGTTTGAGATGTGCATCAGGGCAAACATAGCTGAACTCAGGCCGACACTCAGCCAAACACTTTTGGTGCGCATATACAATCCTTGCAACGCATAAACGCGAAAAACCAACTCTTCTATGCCCGCCTGAAATGGAATGAGCAACAAGGAAAAGAAGAACAAAGGCCAAAACTGCTCCGCTTTGAAATTCCATTGCACCAATTCAGCCTGCCCGCTCCACAAGACCTCAAGTAAGCTGAACAGGCAAACCGATAATAGTAAAATGCTGCCGAAGCCCAAAAAGCGTTGCCAACGAAAGCGGCTTGCAGCCGTAAAAATGGAGCGCAGCGCGCGCTGGTGTGCATAGCGCAAATACAACACAAAGCCCACACAGGCAAAAAAGAAGGAGAGCAGCTCTCCAACAAGCAAGCGCGTGGAGCCATATGCTTCAATAAATGCAGGGTTTTCGATGTCGATTGCGTAGGCAGGCAAGCGCCATTGCGCATCGAAAAGCAAAGGCAAGCCACCTAAAATAAACAGGACCATTAGCACCGCGATTCCGCTCATGTAAAGCCCTATAGAATTGCGGCCTAGCCTAGCAGCATCGATAAATCTCATGAACCAAAGATATCTCTTTAGCTGAAGATATCGCGCATGCGGCTAAAGAAACCCTTGTCTTTTTGCGCTTTGTAAGGGTCGAAGTTTTCAGAATCGCGGAGTTTTTCAAGGATTTCGCGTTCTTCTTTGCTCACGCTTGTTGGCGTGTAGATGTGCAGATGCACAAAGAGGTCGCCGGTTCCGTAGCGCTGTACGTTGGGCAAGCCTTTGCCACGCAAGCGGAGTACTTTGCCACTTTGCGTTCCGGGATCTACTTTGATTTTGACCTTTCCTCCAACTGTAGGCACTTCTATGGAGGCGCCGAGCACGGCATCAGTAAAGTTCAAGAAAGCGTCGTAGTGGAGGTTTTCGCCCTCTCTGCGCAGCTCTTCGTGGGTAATTTCTTCGATCACGACAATGAGGTCACCGGCTGCACCGTTGAACGGCCCAGCATTTCCTTTGCCGCGCACACTGAGTTGCATGCCTTCTTCTACGCCAGCAGGAATATCAATTTCAATGACTTCCTCTTGCTTTTTAAGACCCTGTGCATCGGCATCGGCAGGCTTAGACTCAACGGTCTTGCCCGCTCCCTGACACACATGACACGCAGACTGCGTTTGCATAGCTCCTAAGAAGGTTTGCGCAACGCGCGTGATGCGACCTGTTCCTTGGCAAGTGGGGCAGTTTTTGTAGGTGACGCCTTCGGCCTGTACTAATTTATTGACCTTGATTTTTTTCTTGACACCGCCAGAAATTTCTTCTAGCGTGAGTTTCATTTTGACGCGCAAGTTGGTGCCTTTTACCACTCTTGACCCACCTCGGCTGCCGCCAAAACTACCTCCGCCAAATGCGCCTCCAAAGATGTCGCCAAATTGGGAGAAGATGTCGTCCATGTTCATGCCGCCACCACCAAAGCCACCGGCACCGCCCATTCCGGCGTGTCCGAAGCGATCGTATTGCGCTTTTTTATCGGCGTTACTCAGGACTTCATAGGCTTCTGCAGCTTCTTTAAATTTATCCTCAGCACTGGCGTCGTCTGGGTTTTTATCGGGGTGATACTTGAGGGCGAGTTTGCGATAAGCCTTCTTGATTTCGGACTCATCGGCATTTTTAGAAACACCCAGAACTTCGTAATAGTCGCGCTTGTTACTCATGTTTTATTTATTGACCAACGACAACTTTTGCAAAACGCAAAACTTTGTCATTGAGGTAATATCCTTTTTCTACGTCATCAATTACTTTACCCTTTAGCGCTGCATCTGGCGCCGGAATATTGGCAATAGCTTCATGTAAATCGCTGTCGAATTCTTGACCTTTTGCCTCCATTGGTTTCAAGCCTTTGGCTTCCAAAATACCTTTAAACATATTGTAGATGAGCTGAAAACCTTCTTTCATGGCAGTAACATCGTCCAAATTTTCATTGGTGGCAATGGCGCGCTCGAAGTTGTCCATGACTGGCAACATAGAGCTGATCACATCTTTACCTGCAGTTGCTATCAATTGCAACTTTTCTTCATTGGTTCTGCGGCGGTAGTTGTCGAACTCGGCATAAAGGCGCACGAATTTTTCTTTGTATTCTTCGACTACCTGCTCGTCTTGCTGCACGGTTTCTTGCGGATTCTCTTGCGTGTTCTCTTGAGCAGGCTGCGCATCTTGCATCTCTTCTTCGTTGTGAAATGCTTCGTTTGGTAGATCGTTATCGACTGACATATTTACTTATTTATTCGTTGGGCTTTACTAGACAAATAATAGACCAAGCGCAGTTTTGAGACAAGCTGGCAGAATTTTACTGACACGTGTGTCAAAAAAGCAGTTTTCATTTAGTAAGTAAAGTTTGTGTAATTTTGAGACATGAAAACGTTGCTATTATATTTTTTGCTCCTCACGAGCTTTTCTCAGGCCCAATTACTTTATCAAATATCTGGAAACGGACTAACTAGAGCTTCGTACTTATATGGTACCATCCATATTTTACCCAAAGATCAGTTTGTACTCAGCAAGAGCCTCAAACGCGCTTTTGATGACTCCAAAACAATTATAATGGAGGTGGACCTCGACATGAAAGGCGCTGAAAAAATTGCCCTTGCTCAAAAAGTGCTGCTCCCCGATGGCAAAACACTCAAAGACTTTATGGAGGAACAAGACTACACTAAACTCAAGATGTATTGCTTAGACAGCCTCAAATGGAGCGAAAGTAAGTTTGCGCGCAATAGCAAACTCAAGCCGATGTTTTTCTCGAGTATCCTCATTCAAGAAAGCATGTCGGATATGGTCTCTTACGAGATGGAATTCAATAAAATGGCCAAGAAAAAACACAAGGAAACTAAAGGCCTCGAGACCATGGATTTTCAATTAAACCTCTTTGATCAACTACCCATGGAAACCCAGATTGACATGCTTAAGCAAGACTACAACAGCGACATGAAAAACTATGACACGCTATTGACATACTACCTTAAAGAAGACCTCGAAAACCTCGGCGTACTCATGACAGCAGAAACTGCAGCCTACCCAGAATTCAATCAACTATTTTTGCTGCGACGCAATCAAAGCTGGATTGCACCCATGAGTGATCAAATGCAAAAAGAAAGTACCTTTTTTGCAGTAGGCGCAGGGCATTTGAGTGGACCTGAAGGCGTCATCGCACTCTTGCAATCAATGGGCTATACCGTTACCCCGATCAAACAAAATTAACATGACGCAGCAAGAAAACTTCGAACAAATTATCCAATTTAGACGCAGTAACCGCAAGTTTGACCTTAATGTTCCGGTACCTGCTGAGGTCATTGAACGCAGCCTCAAAAGAAGCATCCTCTCCCCCAACTCGAGCAACATGCAACTTTGGGGTTTTCACTGGATCAACTCCCCTAAAGAAAAAGCAATTGTTGCAGAGCTTTGCCTCGGCCAATCTGCAGCCAAAACAGCGCAAGAATTAGTCGTTTTTGTCACGCGCCCAGACCTCTGGAAGCAACGCAAAGACTGGCACCTCGCGCAGGTTCAGAACGAAATAAAGGGCGAACCCACCAAAGCGCAAAAAATGATGTTGCAGTACTATGGCAAGGTCATGCCATTGCTTTATACCGCCGATCCACTGCGATTGATGGCAGCACTTAGGATTACAATCAGTTTCTTTGGCGGCCTATTCAAGCCATTTTATAGAACAGGCGGCGCTGCAGCAGTGCGCATCGTTACCCACAAGTCTTGTGCATTGGCCGCACAGACATTTATGTTATCTGTGGCCGCAGAAGGATTCCATAGTTGCCCACTCGAGGGCTTTGACGAAAAACGACTCAAGCGCTACCTGAAGTTACCGCGCCGAGCGGAAATCAATATGGTAGTAGCCGTTGGACTCGGAACCGAACCTGGCATTTGGGGAGCGCGCGTGCGCGTCCCTTACGGGGAAGTGGTGAAAAAACACTAATAAAACACAAGTACTAGTCTTTCAGATAGTTGCGAACACCCACCCGCAGCGCTGGTTTCATTTCTTGGCTCTCAAGAATAGCAATAATGGATCGCACTTCTTGGTCAATTTCTGGATAAGATTTTACAAATCTTTTGAGGTGATACAACGCATAAACCCGATTGGCCACGGCTGTGTCAGGATTTACAAAAACCTCAAAACAATAATTGAGTAGCTCGCCTTTGAATTTCCTTTTGATGGGCAACTCCAATAAAACGACAAGCAAACTTCTTTGGACGCTGTGATTGGCGGTATGCAGTAAGCCAGCGGTAAGTTGCTCTTGGAACGGTGCCAATAGTCCTGGATTTGCCTTGACAATATGAACGAGTAACCAAGCGCTATAGGCTGGTACAGGATGTGTTTTTTGAGACAGCGAAAGGTCAACCAAAAAGGGAAGGGCTTTCGGGTTTTCTATGAAAAATTGATGAAAGGCGGTGAAATTAGGCTTTTTAGCCCGCGCCAAAACCAATTCTTCAACAGCACTTACATCAAACACTACTCCGACTTAGGATCCGCTTTTTTCTTAGCAGGTTTCGCCTTTTCAATGCTGAGCTTCAAGACATCGGCACCTGTTTCAAAATCGAGCACGATGGTGTCACCGTCTTGTAAATTGGAGTTGATGATTTCTTCGGCGAGTGGATCTTCGATGTATTTTTGGATCGCTCTTTTGAGCGGACGCGCCCCGAATTTTTCGTCGTAACCTCTTTCTGCAATAAAATCTTTGGCCGCTTCTGTACAGCTCACATGGTAACCTAAGTTGCCGATGCGCTCAAGGAGTTTTTCGAGTTCGATATCGATAATGAGGTGGATGTCTTCGCGTTTAAGCGACTTGAACATGATCATGTCGTCTACACGATTGAGGAATTCTGGAGAGAAGGCCTTGCGCAGTGCATTTTGAACCACCGACAATGCATTTTGCTCCTGGGCCTCTTGTTGCGCTTTGGTGCCAAAGCCCATGCCTGTTCCGAAATCGGCAAGCTGGCGCGCACCGATATTGGAGGTCATGATGAGGATGGTGTTTTTGAAGTCGATTTTACGACCCAAACCGTCGGTCATGTGGCCGTCGTCTAGAACTTGCAACAACAAATTGAATACATCGGGATGCGCTTTTTCGATTTCGTCGAGCAATACAATAGCGTAAGGCTTGCGGCGCACTTTTTCGGTGAGCTGACCACCTTCTTCGTAGCCAACGTATCCCGGAGGAGCGCCTACGAGGCGAGAAATCGAGAATTTCTCCATGTATTCAGACATATCGACACGGATTAGGGCGTCGTCTGAGTCGAAGAGATTTTTAGCGAGGATTTTGGCGAGTTGGGTTTTACCAACACCTGTTGGGCCTAGGAAAAAGAAAGAACCGATTGGTTTGTTGGGGTCTTTGAGCCCGGCGCGGTTGCGCTGAATAGCGCGCACCACTTTGGCAACGGCGTCGTCTTGGCCAATGACTTTTCCACGGATGGTTTCGGCCATTTTGACCAACTTACCGAGTTCAGACTCAGAGATTTTGGTCACGGGAACGCCGCTCATCATGGAAACAACCTCGGCGACGTTTTCTTCTGTAACGACTACACGGTTGTTCTTGGCTTCTTCTTCCCATTTGTTTTTGGCCGTTTCGAGGTCTTCTTGAAGCTTGCGCTCGGCATCGCGGAGTTCGGCAGCTTTTTCGTATTGCTGCGAGCGAATAACCTCTGCTTTTTGACCTTTTAAACCTTCAATTTGACCTTCGATATCGGTGATTTCTTTTGGCACATGCAAGTTGGTGATGTGTACTCTTGAACCGACTTCGTCTAGCGCGTCAATTGCTTTGTCTGGTAGGTGGCGATCGGTGATGTAGCGTTCGGTGAGCTTGACACAAGCCGCAAGTGCTTCATCGGTGTAGCGCACGCTGTGGTGGTCTTCGTAGCGCTCTTTAATGTTATTGAGGATCTGGATGGTCTCGTCGATAGACGTTGGCTCGATGATCACTTTCTGAAAGCGGCGTTCGAGTGCGCCATCTTTTTCGATGTACTGACGGTATTCGTCTAGGGTGGTAGCGCCAATGGCTTGCATTTCGCCGCGCGCAAGCGCTGGCTTCACCATGTTAGAAGCATCTAGCGAACCACTTGCACCTCCAGCGCCAATAATGGTGTGGATTTCATCGATAAACAAGATGATATCTGGGTTCTTTTCGATTTCTTGCATCACGGCTTTCATGCGCTCTTCGAACTGACCTCTGTATTTGGTGCCCGCCACTAATGAGGCGAGGTCTAGCGATACAATGCGTTTGTTGAAGAGAATGCGCGAGACCTTTCTTTGCACGATGCGCAAGGCCAAGCCTTCTGCAATAGCAGACTTACCCACACCAGGTTCCCCGATGAGGATAGGATTGTTTTTCTTGCGACGCGACAAAATTTGACTGACGCGCTCGATTTCTTTTTCGCGGCCTACAATGGGGTCTAGTCTTCCGAGCTCAGCCATTTTAGTGAGGTCGCGACCGAAGTTGTCGAGAACGGGCGTTTTGGATTTGGGGTCTGCGCTTTTGCGTTGTGCTTGACCAAAGTTATCGTCTTCTTCTTGGCCTGATCCTGGGAATTCGGCGCTAGGTTGTTGTTTGTCTTGTAACATAAGTTCGTATTCGTCTCGTGCGTTTTCGTACATGATGCCGTATTTATTGAGAACCTGACATGCTACGCTGTCTTCGTAGCGGAGGATGGTCAGCAATAAGTGCTCTGTACCGATGATGTTTTGTTTGAATTCTTTGGCTTCTAAATATGACTGCTTGATGATGTTTTCCGCTTGTTTAAGAAGCGGTAAGTTCAGGTTGACTAACTCGCGGACGGCGCTTTTAGCCAGTATTTTTTCGAGCTCGGCCTTAAGTTCAGCTAAATCGAGTTTGAATTCTTGTACAATGCGGATTGCGGTGCCTTCATTGAGGCGAATGAGCCCCAATAATAAATGCTCTGCACCCACAAACTCGTTGGACAAGCGGACGGCTTCGTCTCGGCTGTAGCTGATCATGTCTTTGACACGTGGAGAAAATTTGGCTTCCATGGTTTACGTTTGCTTGATACAAATATAACTTTTATCTCTGCACCGCATCCGGTTTTATTCACAATTTGTAGACTCATTTTGTTAGTAAAAAATGGCAGATAGAAGCCGTAAGGGTCTTCGTTTTATTAATTTTGAAACTCTATTTAACGAATACATAGACTAACTCAAAAATATGGCTGAAGGCGAAAAAATCATTCAGATCAACATCGAAGATGAAATGAAATCAGCATACATCGATTATTCGATGTCTGTTATTGTCTCACGCGCACTTCCAGATGTACGCGACGGATTCAAGCCGGTGCACCGCAGGGTGCTTTACGGAATGCAAGATCTCGGTGTATTCTCCAACCGTCCATACAAGAAATCCGCTAGAATCGTTGGTGAGGTTTTGGGTAAGTACCACCCGCACGGCGATAGCTCTGTATACGACACTATGGTGCGTATGGCTCAACCATGGTCTTTGCGCTATCCATTAGTAGACGGTCAAGGTAACTTTGGTTCCGTAGATGGCGACAGCCCAGCAGCCATGCGTTACACAGAGGCCCGTTTGCGCAAAATTGCCGAAGAAATGCTCGACGACCTCGAAAAAGAAACCGTCGACTTCCGCCCTAACTTTGACGACTCTTTACAAGAGCCTAGTGTACTCCCAACCAAAATCCCAAATCTTTTGGTGAATGGAGCGGCAGGTATTGCCGTCGGTATGGCCACTAACATGGCGCCACACAACCTCACAGAAGTAGTAGATGGCACCATCGCTTATATTGAAAACCGAGACATCACCCCAGAAGAACTCCTCAATTACATTAAAGCACCAGACTTCCCGACCGGAGGTATTATCTACGGTTACGAAGGCGTGCGCGATGCACTTCTTACCGGACGCGGTCGTGTCGTGATCCGTGGAAAGGCTGAAATCGAAGAAGAGAACGGCCGCGAGCAAATTATCGTGACCGAAATCCCATACCAAGTCAACAAGGCCGAAATGATCAAAAAGATCGCCGACTTGGTCAACGACAAAAAAATTGAAGGAATCTCCGACCTCCGCGACGAATCTGACCGCAACGGGATGCGCATTGTGTTTGAAATCAAGCGCGACGCCATTGCCAATGTCGTCCTCAACAAATTATATAAGTTCACTCAGCTTCAGACGTCCTTTTCTGTCAACAACATTTGTCTAGTAGACGGTCGTCCAAGATTGCTCAACGTCCGCGACCTCATTCAAGAGTTCGTTGAATTCCGTCATGAAGTCGTGATCCGCCGCACCAGATTCGACTTGCGCAAGGCCGAAGAACGCGCGCACATCTTAGAGGGATTGATCATTGCTTCAGACAACATAGACGAAGTCATTGAGATCATCAAAACATCAGCTAGCCCAGACGACGCCCGCGATCGCTTGGCTACCCGTTTTGGTTTGTCAGACATCCAAACGCGCGCCATCGTAGATATGCGCCTGCGCCAACTAACTGGCCTCGAGCAAGACAAACTGCGCGCAGAATACGACGAGCTCATGAAGCTCATCGCCGACCTCAAAGACATCCTAGACAAGGAAGAGCGCCGCATGCAAATCATCAAAGATGAACTCATCGAAGTGCGCGCCAAATACGGCGATGAACGCCGCTCTAGCATCGAGTACAACTCCAGCGAAATGCGCATGGAAGACCTCATTGCCGACGAAGAAGTGGTGGTCACGATCTCACACGCTGGCTACATCAAACGCACCAATTTGGCCGAATACAAAGTGCAAAACCGCGGCGGCATGGGCTCTAAAGGCTCCGCTACCAGAGACCAAGACTTCCTCGAGCACCTATTTGTTGCCACCAACCACAACTACCTCCTTATCTTTACAGAAAAAGGACGTTGTTTCTGGATGCGTGTTTACGAAATTCCTGAAGGCAGCAAGACCTCGAAAGGTCGCGCCATCCAAAACCTCATCAATATTCCTGGCGACGACAAAGTCAAGGCTTACGTCAAGGTACTCGACCTTACCGATAAAGAATACGTTGAGAACAACTTTATCGTAATGTGCACCAAGCAAGGCGTCATTAAAAAGACTTCACTCGAAGCTTACTCGCGTCCGCGCAGCAACGGTATCAACGCCATCGGTATCCGCGACAACGACGAACTACTCGAAGCGAAACTCACCAACGGCAGCAATGAAATTGTATTAGCCACCAGCGACGGCCGCGCCATTCGCTTCAATGAATCTACTGTGCGTCCAATGGGCCGAAATGCTTCTGGTGTGCGCGGCGTGAACCTCAGCTCTGATCAAGAGTGCGTGATCGGCATGATTTGCGTCGAGGACATCTTCTCTACCATTCTAGTTGTCTCCGAAAAAGGATATGGCAAGCGTACCTTCCTTAACGATCCAGAAGACAAAGAGCCCGTTTACCGCATCACCAACCGCGGTGGTAAAGGTGTCAAGACACTCAACATCACCGAGAAAACAGGTAAGCTTCTTTCCATCCAAAACGTATTCGACGAAGACGACCTCATGATCATCACCAAATCGGGCGTTACCATCCGCATGCACATCGATACGCTTCGCACTATGGGCCGCGCTGCTCAAGGCGTGAAGCTCATCAACCTCAAAGGCAACGCAGAAATTGCAGCCATTGCCCGCGTACCGCGCGCCGAGGACGAAGAAGAAGAAACGACCAGCGACAACACAGAAAGTGGCACGGAAATTGAAAACAACGAAGCGCAAAGCGAATAAAAATTAAACCATGAAAAAACAACTCCTCCTTGCTGGTCTGAGTCTTGTCTTGAGCACAGCTACATTTGCCCAGAAGAAAAACGTCACCGACGCCATCCTCTTAATGCGCAAATACAACCCAACAGGCGATATCGCTGCCAACAAAAAAATAGTTACCGAGGCCATGAGCTTCATCGATCTCGCTGCAGTCAATCCAGAAACCGCTGAAGACTTCAAAATGCACCTTTGCCGCGCCCAAGTTTACTATTCTTTAATTGAAGTGAACGCAATGGAAAACAAAGGTGTTTCCGATGCAGCTACTACTCAAAAATGGAAAGAAACGTCTGTGGCAAGTTTCAAGAAAGTCTTAGAAGATCCTAAGAAAACCTTCACTGCCGATGCACAAAATTTCATCAACGGCCGCGCCGATTTCGTTTTCAATGCAGGAATTGCTGCCTACAACGCTAAAAAATATGAAGCAGCTGCCGATGCATTTATGGCCGCACACGAAATCAAGAGCTTTTTAGGTGAAGATTTCAAAGACGCAGAGGTCAATACTTCTTTGGCTGCCAACTACGCTGTGGAAGACTTCCTCTCCGCCAAAAAATATGACGAAGCGTTAGTTTTTGCGAGCAGAATATCTGAGGCCATGCCAAAAAATATCGATATCTTGATCAGCTTGGTCAATATCAACCTGCAAAAAGGCGATGTAGCAGCTACCGAAAAATACATCAACAAAGCACTTGAACTCGATCCGCAAAACAAGCAACTTTACTATGTCCTCGGCACTAGCTATATGGATAAAAAGGAGAATGAAAAGGCTACTGCAGCGCTACAAAAAGCCTTAGAAATTGACCCGTCATACAATGAAGCACTTTATCAATTGGGCGCGCACCTCTACAACCTCGCCGTAGAAAAACGCAACGCCACCATCGAACTTGATTACAAAGACCCTAAAGCCGTCAAATTAGAAGCCGAAGCAATGGACCTCTTCAAGCAAGCATTATCTCCATTGGAACAATATGACAAGTTGAACCCTTCTGAAAAAGAGGTTGAGAGAATAAAATTAAGTTACAAGGAAAAGTTTGAAAGTGGTAAATTTGATAATAAAGAACTTCTAGAATCTCAGAAATCAGAAATCACTTCAGCATGTTCAATTTTAGATATTCTCTACAAAACCAATATGAAACTAGGGAACATCGACAAAGCGCAAGAATACAAGAAGCGCCTAGATGCGCTGAAAAACTAATACTGTTTTACACCTTTGAAACTGCCCGACTTGCGGGCAGTTTTTTTTTGAACTCTTTGCACATTTTTACTACCTTTGAAATATGGAATTTGTACACCCAGAACGCTTATGGTTCCTTTTCTTGCTACTGATTCCTATCGTTATTCACCTTTTTCATTTCAGAAAACGCAAGACGCTCTACTTTTCTTCCTTGCGCTTTATCCAATTCCTTGAAAAAGAGCAGCAAAGCACTAGAAAACTTAAACACTTATTGGTCTTACTGACACGACTTCTCGCGCTCATGGCCATTATTTTTGCTTTTGCGCAGCCGCAGGCTCCGAAATCCGCTTCAGCAAATGCAGGCAAGCCCGCCCTACTCATTTACCTAGACAACTCTTTTTCGATGAGCGCCATAGGTACAGAAGGCTCGCTTTTCTCTGAAGGCAGAGAGCTGGCTAAAAGAATGCTCGGACAAGTCAAGCCCGATACGCGCGTTTTGATTTGCAGCAACCAGCTCACTCATTCCGAACAGCGTTTCCAAAGCAAAGCAGAAGCTTTGCGCTACCTAGACAAACTCGATATTTATGCTATTAGTCGTTCGCTTAACGACGTATTCACATGGCAGCAGCGTCAGATCGACAGGCACCAAATTCAAAAAGAAAAACTTGGTCAAATTCAACAAATTTTCATCTCCGATTTCCAACAAAGCCAAGCCAAACTGAACACCCAAAAGCCACAAGCTAACCAGTCTTTCTATGCGTATCAGCTCAAGGCACAGCAAATTCAAAATGCTTATATCGATAGCATTTGGTTTGCCAAACCCACCCATCAGCGCCAAACCGAACAAACACTCATGGTGCGCGTACAAAACTTTGGAGAACAAGCCAAAAAACGCTTAGAACTACAGGTAAAAATTGGCAAGCTCAAGCGCACCATGTTCATGCAAATTGGAGCCAACAACAACCAAACTGCGAGCTTTCCCTACAACGAAACAAACAAAGGCTTTGTCCAGGGGCAGGTTCAGATCAACGACCAACAAATTCATTTCGACGACACTTGGTATTTTTCTTACGAAGTACCGGAGCGCACCAACATCTATCTCATAGAAGAAGCAAACTCGAGCCCAAATGTGGCCAGAGCCTATGCCGTAGAAGCACGCTACAACGTTCAAACCACCTCGCCGGGCGAAGTGTCCTCCAATACACTCGCTGAGGCAGATCTTATTGTACTCAATGGCCTCGATGAAATATCGAGTGGGCTACGCGACGAACTCAGTACTGCTCACCAAAACGGACAGCGCATTTTAATCATCCCAGGAGAAAACATCAACCGCAACGACTACCAGCCCTTGCTGGCAGCTCTTTCCTTGCCCACTCTTGGCCCTATTCAGACCAACGCCCTCAATCTGCAACGCATCAACGACGAAGACCCTTTTTTTAGAGGTGTATTTGAAAAAAAACAAGAGCGCCTGAACGTGCCGCTGGTCAAAAAGGCTTATAGCATTCAAAACCAAGCACAAAGCAGCGCGACTCCCCTACTCATTACGCGCTCCGGACAAGCGCTTTTCTTGAGGGCCAACAATTCTGCGTTTTTGTTTACAACCGCGCTACAAAATTCGTTTGGCAGCCTTGTCAATCAGTCGTTGTTCCCAACAATTTTATTGCGTTGTGGTGAATACGCTAGCGAGCGCTACCCGGCATATGCCATTTTAGGTAAAGATGCCCAAATCAAAGTGCGCGCCAAGCACCAAGAAGAAGCTCCGCTCCGTTTTGTTTCCGAGCAAACAGAATTCATTGCCCAATACATCGCCTCGCCCAATCAATTGCGCATTCAAATTGGCGGTAGTGCAGCCCTAGAAAGACTAAAAGCAGGCATTTATACGCTCAAGGGCACGGATGTGCTGGCACAGCTCGCGCTCAACAATAATCGCTCGGAATCTAAGCTCGAGCTACTCGACCAAACGGCTTTACTCGAACTTTTAGAAACCAACGGTATAAAAAATTGTACTTTTAACCAAATCAAAGAAGGACAAAGCCTGACCGCCATCCAGCTCGAAGACACCCAAAGTTATTGGCGCTACTTTCTCGTTTTTGGACTGCTTTGTCTTTTGACCGAACTCTCATTGTTAAAATGGTGGAAATGAAAATTCAACTGAATAACGCAACAATCCTAGACCCGCAATCCAGCTGGAACAACCAAACATGTGATGTTCTCATCTCAGATGGCCAAATTGTTGAAATAGCCCCCAATCTAGATCATCCAGATGCACTGCAAGTGCAGTCACCCCAACTTTGCCTAACTACTGGTTTGATAGACCTCAAAGCAGACTTCTGCGACCCAGGGCATGAGCACAAAGAAACAATCGTTTCTGGTTTGGATGCTGCAAGTGCAGGCGGTTATACCCGTGTTTATATTCAGCCGGGCACACAACCTGTCATCGACAACAAAGCGCTCGTGAGCTATGTGCAACAGCAAAGCGTGAACAGTACTATTTTACTGGGCGTCAATGGTGCGCTATCCAAAGGCAATGCTGGAGAAGAACTCGCCGAAATGTTTGAGCTCTACCAACAAGGCGTTAGGCTTTTTACCGACGACAGCCACAGCGTGAGCGCAGGCTTGCTACACCGTGCATTGCTCTACACCAAAGATTTCGGCGGACGCGTGGCGCTACTGGCCCGCAATGCTTCTTTGAGTGCCAAGGCACAAGTGAATGAAGGCAGCGCTTCTACCCGAACCGGTCTCAAAGCAGACCCACATGTTTCGGAAATTATTGAAATTGAGCGCAATTTGCGTCTATTGGCCTACACAGGCGGC
>JBIIZO010000125.1:0-6120 GCA_044346245.1 Crocinitomicaceae bacterium | reverse complement strand
CGCACCGCACCGGAATTCTTAGAGCGCTTATTTGAACTCGAAGTTCCTGAAGTCTTTGATGGCCTCATCACCATCAAAAAGATTGTCCGCGAACCAGGAGAGCGCGCTAAAGTTGCAGTCGAGTCTTACGACGATCGCATTGACCCAGTTGGTGCTTGTGTCGGTATGAAAGGCTCTAGAATTCACGGCATTGTCCGCGAACTTCGCAATGAAAACATCGACGTTATCAACTATACTTCCAATCAGCAATTGCTTATACAGCGTTCGCTTTCGCCGGCTAAAATCACTTCAATGGAGATCTTAGACGACGAAAAACGCGTCAAAGTCTTCCTGAAGCCAGACCAAGTTTCCTTGGCTATCGGTAAAGGTGGAAACAATATCAAGCTTGCAGGCAAATTGTGCGGTTTTGAAATCGATGTCTACCGAGATGGTGAAGTCGATATCGAAGATGTTGACCTCGAAGAATTTGCAGATGAAATCGATAGCTGGATCATCGATGAGCTCAAGGCCATTGGTTGCGATACCGCAAAATCAGTTCTTGAAATCAGCGTCGAGGACCTCGTATCGAGAACAGACCTTGAAAAAGAAACCATCGAAGAAGTATTCCGTATTTTGAGAGCGGAATTTGAATAACTTTAATACCAATAAGGAGCGCAACAGTAGATTATGGCGGGAAAACCGATTCGTTTAGGAAAAGCAGCAGGAGAATTGAATGTAGGAATACCGACAATCGTCGAGTTCTTGGGTTCAAAAGGCATTGTCATAGACCCCACTCCAACTTCGCGTTTGGAGCAGGAACACTATGATATTCTATGCCAAGAATACGCTGCTGATCAAAGCATGAAAGAGCAGTCGAAGTCTGCTCTACGTCGCGAGAAGCGAGAGTCTTTGTCTTTGAAAGATAAAACACAAGAAGAAGTCCTACCGACTCCTGTTATTGACGACGAGGACGAGGACGACATCAATCTCGAAGAAATCAAGCGTCAGGTCTTGAGTGATACACCGAAAAAAGCACCTGAACCAAAAACTGAAGAAGTTGTCGAAGCGGCCCCTGTGCAAGAGGCAGCAGCTCCAATTGAAGAAGAATCTGCGCCCGCTTCTGAAAATAAAGTCAACGTTGTTGGTAAAATTGACCTAGATGCAATCAACCAACGGACGCGTCCAGACAAGAAAAAAGATAAAATAACGGAAAAGCCAGTTCAGGCTGCTCCAGTTGTGAATAAAGCACCAGAGGCAGCACCAACACCGGCCCCTGCGCCAGCGCCAGAGGTCAAAGAACCGGTTGAGGCAAAAGCCCCCGAAATTGAAACCATTCGCGTCACGCGTCAAACACTCTCGGGCCCCACTGTATTGGGTAAAATCGAGCTTCCTGTGGAGCGTCCGCGTACGCCTGTTGCCTCTTCGTCAGAAGATGCCAATAACAAGCGCAAGCGTAAACGCATCAAAAAGGTAGAAGTAGGCAATACGCCAACAACAGCAAATAAGCCAAAAGCAGCGAAAGCCGAAATCTCTGAGCACGACATCCAAAAAGAGATCAAAGACACTCTCGCGCGCTTATCTAACCAAGGTGGTAAGTCAAAAGCGTCTAAAAATCGACGTCAAAAACGCGATAACTACGCTCAACGTCGCCAAGAAGAAATGGCAATGGCCGAACTCGAAGAGAAAACACTCAAACTCACAGAGTTTGTTACGGTTTCTGAGTTGGCATCCATGATGAACATACAACCAACGCAAGTTATCTCTGTGTGTATGTCTTTGGGAATTTTTGCCTCTATCAATCAGCGCCTAGACGCCGAGACTATTCAAATTGTCGCTGACGAATTTGGTTTTGAAACAGAATTCATCAGCGCAGAGCTACAAGATGCGATAACGGTAGTCGAAGACCAACCCGAAGACCTCATCTCTCGTCCGCCAATTATTACCGTCATGGGTCACGTTGACCACGGTAAAACATCGCTTCTCGACCGCATCCGTAATGCCAACGTCACAGAAGGTGAAGCCGGAGGAATCACCCAGCACATCGGTGCTTATTCTGTAACGCTCAAGGATAACCGCAAAATGACCTTTCTAGATACACCAGGTCACGAAGCCTTTACCGCGATGCGTGCGCGTGGTGCACAGGTCACTGACGTTGCTATCATTATTGTTGCAGCAGACGACGACGTCATGCCACAAACCAAAGAAGCCATTTCGCATGCCCAGGCTGCGAACGTTCCAATGATTTTTGCGATCAACAAAATCGACAAACCAGGAGCTAACCCAGACCGCATCCGCGAACAACTATCAGCCATGAACATCCTCGTCGAAGATTGGGGAGGCAAATACCAAGTTCAAGAAATTTCTGCAAGACAAAACCTTAACATAGACGCACTCCTCGACAAAGTTCTCCTCGAAGCAGAGCTCCTCGACCTCAAGGCCAACCCAGCTAAAAATGCGGTAGGTACAGTTATCGAATCATCATTGGATAAAGGGAAAGGTTATGTCACCAACATGCTTGTAGAGGCAGGCACAATGCGCATTGGCGATGTCATTCTCGTGGGTCGTTACTATGGCCGCGTGCGCGCCATGCAAGACGAACACGGACAGCCGCTTAAAGAAGCTGGCCCTGCGCAACCCGTATCTGTACTAGGAATCAACGGTGCTCCAAGCGCCGGTGATAAATTTAATGTCCTCGACGACGAAAAAGAAGCCAAATCCATTGCTCAAAAACGCGAGCAACTCTACCGCGAGCAAGGTTTGCGCACCACCAAGCACATTACTCTCGACGAAATCGGACGCCGTTTGGCTATCGGAGACTTCAAAGAACTCAATATCATCGTTAAAGGTGACGTCGACGGCTCTATCGAAGCACTTTCCGATTCCTTACTCAATTTGTCCACTGAAGAAATTCAGATCAATATCGTTCACAAAGGAGTGGGTGCCATTACAGAGGCCGATGTCAACTTGGCATCTGCATCAGACGCCATCATTGTTGGCTTCCAGGTTCGTCCGACTTTACCAGCGCGTAAATTGGCCGAAACCGAGCAAATTGATATCCGCATGTATTCCATTATCTACAAAGCGATCGAAGAGATCAAAGCTGCAATGGAAGGCATGTTGTCACCAGACATCGAAGAGAAAGTTCTCGGTTCAGCCGAAGTACGCGAAACCTTCGATATTACGAAAGTTGGTACCATTGCCGGTTGTTATGTCCTCGACGGCATCATCAAGCGCAGCTCCAAAATCCGCCTCATTCGCGACGGCATTGTGGTGCATTCAGGCAGCTTAGGTTCGCTCAAACGCTTCAAAGACGATGTCAAGGAAGTCAAAAATAACTATGAGTGTGGTCTGAACATCGATAAGTTCAACGATATCAAAATAGGCGATATCATAGAAGCCTATGAAGAAGTAGAAGTAGCAAGAAAATTGTAATTACCGAAGGGCAAGTTTAATTTTCATTAGTTTTGTAAGACAATAAATAAAGTAATTATGGGCAAATTTGGACCAACCGAAATCATTCTCATCCTCGTGATTGTTTTACTATTCTTCGGAGGTAAAAAAATTCCAGAACTCATGCGTGGCCTAGGTAAAGGCGTTAAAGAATTCAAAGACGCGTCCAAAGGCGAAAACAACCCGGAAGCGCCTTCAACTGAGATTTCTAAAGAAGAAAAATAACTGCATGTATCGTACAATCGCAGAGATTCAGAACGCCTTGCATTCTGGCAAAACGGCATTGGACCTCGTTGAGGAACACCTCGTTCGCATAGCCGCGCACGCACACCTCAATGCATTTCTAGAAGTTTTCACCGATTCAGCACGCGCTCAAGCACAGTTGGTCGATCAAAAAATTCAAGCCGGTACTGCTGGCCCTTTGGCTGGTGTCATTCTCGGCATCAAAGACAACATTTGCTATAAAGGCCACAAAGTAAGTGCAGCATCAAAAATCCTTGAGGGCTTTGAGTCTATTTATACCTCTACGGTTTTGCAACGCCTCATCGACCAAGACGCTATCGTCATTGGCCGCCTTAATTGCGACGAATTCGCCATGGGCAGTTCCAACGAAAACTCAGCCTTTGGCCCTGTGCACAACAATTGGAAACCCAACTACGTCCCTGGCGGATCCTCAGGTGGGAGCGCTGTGGCAGTTTCGGCCAATTTGTGTACAGCAACTTTAGGTTCTGATACCGGGGGTTCTGTTCGCCAACCAGCTTCCTGGACAGGTACTTTTGGCATCAAGCCAACTTATGGCCGCCTGAGCCGTTATGGCCTCATCGCTTATGCTTCCTCATTTGATCAGATTGGCTTTTTTACCAATAGTTTAGCCGATACCCAATTACTGCTAGCATTGAGCGCAGGGCAAGATCCCTACGATGCAACCAGCTCTAGTTTGCAAAACGAATTCCGCACCAATTTACCTGAAAAACTCAAGATTGGGGTTTTGACAGAATGCCTGGATCATCCGGGTCTAGATGCCGAAATCAAAGCAAAATTACTGCAAACACTTACTGACTTGCGTGAAAAGGGTCATGAAATCATCGAGGTGAGCTTTCCGTTCCTCGACTACATGGTTCCTACGTATTACGTGCTCACAACTGCAGAAGCCTCATCCAATTTATCTCGCTTTGATGGAGTTCACTATGGTTACAGAAGTGCAGATGCAAAAGGCGTTGAGCAAACTTACGTGAAGTCGCGCAGCGAAGGCTTTGGCCCCGAAGTGCAACGCCGCATCATGACCGGCACCTTCGTGCTCTCACACGGCTACTACGACGCCTATTACACCAAAGGACAGCAGGTGCGCCGTATCCTCAAAGACCGCACATCAGCGCTCTTGAACGAATGCGACGTACTCTTGTCGCCTACAACGCCCACCACAGCTTTTGAAATGAATGCGGTCAAAGACCCGATTCAGATGTATTTGCAAGATATTTTCACGGTGCATGCCAACCTCACGGGTAATCCTGCTATCAGCTTGCCATTTGGTGTGCATAGCAATGGCTTACCTTATGGTATTCAATTAATGGCCCGTGATTTTGAAGAAGATTTACTGTTTCACGCCGCTTTAAAAACACAAGAGGTCTTATGATCAAATGGCTGAGCTTTTTATTGCTTTTCAGCTGGTCTTCATCTGTTTTTGGACAAAAACCAGCACATTTAGTGCGTCCTTCAGATTCGCTCGATCCCGATCCATTTGTGAATACGGTCCAGCAGAGCCTTCAACTTTTCTATTCGGAATACGCCAATTCCAGTAATTACGATTCGATCATAACAGCGCTCAACTATACACCCGGTCAAATTCCAACTTTTTCTGATTCAGTGATTTGCGAGCGCTTGGCTAAAATGAACGAGCTCACGCCTTTTCAGCTCGACTGCAATGCGGCGACACTCTCTACCATCAAATTTTTTGCAGCCCAACGACGTGGGTTTATTCGTGTAGCACTCGGCCGCTCAGCGCTGTATTTTGATCTTTTTGAGGAAAAACTCACTGAATATGGCTTGCCTTTAGAGCTTCGTTTTTTATCCGTTATTGAAAGTGGTTTGCGTCCTCAAGTCAAATCGCGTGCAGGCGCCCTCGGCTTGTGGCAGTTTATGTACAAAACCGGACTCTATTTTGGTTTGGAAGAAAACTCGTACATAGACGAACGCATGGACCCTGAAAAAGCCACCGATGCTGCTTGCCGTTACCTCAAGCAACTCTACGGCATCTACGGCGATTGGAATTTAGCGCTCGCGGCCTACAACGCAGGCCCTGGCAATGTCAATCATGCCATTCGCAAGTCGGGTGGTAAGAAAACCTATTGGGAGGTGCGCCCATTTTTACCCGCAGAAACGCAAGGTTATGTACCCAACTTTATCGCAGCCGCCTACATGATGACCTACCATGCTGAATACAACATCATTCCGATGGAGGCCAAAATACACAATGCACAACTCGACACCATGTGTGTCAAGAGTGGGGTACACATGCAAACAATTGCCCAACTTGTGGGCTGGGAACTCGCTGAAATCCAGAGTCTCAATCCTGTTTACAAAACCACCTATATTCCAAAAATGACACCCGCTCGTTGCGTCACAGGCCCATTGGATAAAATAGGCCTGTTGGTGAGTTACGAAGATTCGCTTTATTTGCTAGAAGAAGCGATT
>JBIIZO010000124.1:0-6152 GCA_044346245.1 Crocinitomicaceae bacterium | reverse complement strand
AAGATTCTACCATTGCACACTCCAGACGCAATCAAGTCTTGTTTCAATGGCTTAAGAACAGTGAAAAAGGAAATGAAGCCTTGCGTTCTAAAATTACCCGAGAAGAATACAACAAGCTCATCAAGACACCAATTGTAATCCGCTACCGCTCCCTCGACCACAAAGAAGGAATGGCGCCGTATTTCAGAAAAGAATTGCGCACCGAAGTGCAGTCTATCCTTTTGGCTAAAAAAGCCGACGGCACCTTCAAATACTTGCGCGAAGACGGCAGCCCTTACGATATCGACGCCGACGGACTCAAGATTTACACTACCCTGAACCCAACCATGCAGCGCTATGCGGAGCAGGCCGTCGAAAGACACATCAATGAAGAGCTCCAACCACAATTTGACCTCAACAACAAAGGCTTAAAGAACTATCCGTTCTCCAACAGCATCAAGCCAGAAATTGTAGAGCAAATCATGACCTCCGCACGCCACAACTCAGACCGCTACAAGAAATTAGTCGCTTTGGGCTTGGCTGAAGCCGAAATCAATAGAAACTTCAACGAACCCGTAGAAATGACCGTCTTCAGCCTCAAAGGCGAAAAAGACACCGTCATGAGCCCCAATGATTCTATCCGTTACTACAAAGCCTTTTTGCATGCAGGTATGGTTTCCGTAGACCCACGAACTGGGTTTGTGAAAGCTTGGGTTGGCGGCATCAACTTCAAGCACTTTGGTTACGACCACGTGCGCCAAGGGAAGCGCCAAGTGGGTTCTACCATCAAGCCATTTGTTTATGCAGCAGCGCTTTCCATGAAAGTCGTGAATCCTTGTACAGGCTTTTCTGCCGACGAATACTGCCTAGACCTCGTTGACCACAACACCAATAAAGTGGTGGGCCAATATTGCCCTGCAGGGCCAGCGGCACCAACCGTTCGAGACGGACTTGCACAGTCGTCGAACAAAGTAACTGTAGCCGTTATGGGCCGAATGGGGAATTTCAACCCGGTTCAAAAAACTGGCGGGCCGTATCAGATCGAAAAGCTCCTCAAGAAAATGGAAATTGAGCTGAACCCCAATGATGTCGTTCCGTCTATGTGTTTAGGCAGTATGGACCTCTCACTTTTGCAGATGGTTGCCGCACAATGTGTGTTTCCGAACAACGGTATTTACATTCGTCCTACTTTTATTGAGCGCATCACCGACCGCAATGGCAAAGTCATTTACAGCGCAACCGAACACCGCGAGCAAGCACTCAATTCTACAGTTGCCTACGAAATGTTGCAAATGATGAAAGGTGTTGTCAATTTTGGAACAGCCGGAAGTCTTCGTGGTGGCCGCAGTTGGGGTGGTATTTCTGCGCCAACAGCAGGTAAAACAGGTACCACTCAAAACAACTCCGACGGTTGGTTTGTGGGCATCACGCCAGAACTAGTTACGGGCGTTTGGGTTGGCGCAGAAGACCGCGCTGTGCGCTTCAAAAGCATGACCTGGGGGCAAGGAGGCCGCATGGCACTTCCAATTTACGGCTACTATATGCAAAAAGTCTACAAAGACCCTGGCATAGCGCTATCCACCCGAGATTTTGAACAACCCGCAGATTACGACCCCTCAGTCTATGACTGCACAGCAGCTCCCCAACCCGAAACCGTAGATGAATCTGAGGTTCCATTTGAATTTTAAAAGATGAATAAAGTAGTAAAAGATCCAGCGCAAGCGCTAGAAGGCATCAAAGATGGCATGACACTCATGGTGGGCGGCTTTGGTTTGTGCGGCATTCCCGAAAATTCGATTGCCCAACTCGTCAAGATTGGCGTCAAAAACCTGACCTGCATCTCTAATAACGCAGGTGTCGACGACTTTGGTTTAGGGCTCTTGTTGCAAGCCAAGCAAGTCAAAAAAATGATCAGCTCTTATGTCGGAGAAAACGACGAATTTGAGCGCCAAATGCTCAGCGGCGAGCTCGAGGTAGACCTCATTCCGCAGGGGTCTTTGGCCGAACGCTGCCGTGCAGGTGGTGCAGGAATTCCTGCCTTTTTTACGCCTGCTGGCTACGGAACAGAAGTCGCTGAAGGCAAAGAGGTCAGGATATTCAATGGTAAGCCTCATATTCTTGAGAGCGCCCTCACCGCAGATTACGCTATTGTCAAAGCTTGGAAAGGCGATACCGAAGGTAACCTCATCTACAAAGCTACCGCCCGCAACTTCAATCCCATGATGGCGATGGCCGGTAAAATCACAATTGCAGAAGTAGAAGAATTGGTGCCAGCCGGTACCCTCGACCCCAACCAAATCCACACCCCTGGTATCTTTGTACAACGCATTTTCCAGGGTGAAAAATTCGAAAAACGCATCGAACAACGCACCGTTCGTCCAAAAAATTAAATTATGGCTCTCGATAAAAATGGCATCGCCAAGCGCATTGCTCAAGAACTTCAAGACGGTTGGTATGTCAATCTCGGTATCGGCATTCCTACGCTCGTCGCCAACTTTATTCCGGAAGGAATCGATGTCGAGTTTCAATCAGAAAATGGCATTTTAGGCATGGGGCCTTTCCCGTTTGAAGGGGAAGAAGATCCAGACCTCATCAATGCAGGCAAGCAAACCATTACCACCCGCAATGGCGCATCCTTTTTTGATTCCGCTATGTCTTTTGCCATGATCCGCGGGCAACACGTCCAGCTCACCGTACTCGGCGCCATGGAAGTTTCGCAAAATGGCGACATCGCCAACTGGAAAATCCCAGGCAAAATGGTCAAAGGAATGGGCGGCGCCATGGACCTCGTTGCCTCGGCAGAGAATATCATTGTGGCCATGATGCATAGCAACAAAGCAGGCGAATCAAAAATCTTGAAAGCCTGTACCTTGCCGCTTACTGGTGTAGGCTGCGTTAAAAAAGTAGTCACCGAATTGGCTGTATTGGAAATCAAAGACGGCAAATTTTACTTGCTCGAACGCGCACCGGGTGTAAGCGTCGAAGAAATCATTTCCAAAACGGAAGGCGATTTAGTCGTCCCCGACTTTGTTCCCGAAATGCAACTCTAATTGCAAGCGCTGCCAAAAGCATATCAGATTGCCATTGAAGCTGCAATTGCAGCCTCCAAAGCCATTATGGAGATCTACCAACAAGACTTCTCCTTTCTAGACAAAACCGATGGCTCGCCGGTCACCAAAGCCGACCTCGCAGCATCCAACATCATCGAACAATACCTTTCTCCTTTAGGCATTCCGATTACCGGAGAAGAAAGCGAAAAAGCGCCTTATGAGGTCAGGCAAAGCTGGACGCAGTCTTGGTGTATTGATCCGCTAGACGGCACCAAAGAATTCATCAAGCGCAACGGAGAATTCGCTGTCAATATGGCGCTTATTGAACTGGGTAAAGCGATTTTTGGACTCATTGCCTCGCCTGTTCAGGAAGAAATACTGATCGGTTCAAAAGAGTCCGGGGCGTTTATTTTCAAATTTACAGATGCCAAATATCCCGAAAACTGGGAAAAACTAGCCTTTCCTCATCAAGTGAATCAACCGCTGGTCATGGCCTGTTCGCGCAGCCACCACAGCGGCCCCGTTTTGCAAATCATCAATGCACTCAAAGCCGAAGGCCACGAGCTCGCTTACATCAAAAAAGGATCGGCACTCAAATTCTTCGACTTAGCTTCAGGAAGAGCAGATATTTACCCGCGCTTTGCCCCCACCATGGAATGGGACATCGCTGCAGGGCAAGCCATTCTTGAAGCCTTAGGTGGTGAAGTAGTGCATGCCGAAACTGGTGAGCCCTTGTATTACAACAAAGCAAATTTGGTCAACCCGTATTTTGTGGCGCGCACAAAAGCGCTTTGCGCACTTTAGTTTAACGCTTTGCCAAACAATCGATTTCAACAATTGGCCCTACCATACAAATGCTGCCAATGAACGTTTCGCTCTCATGATATTTCACCCAAACTTTCATACCATCGGTAGGTGTGAGGTTGAAGTCATTGAGGTTGACCGGCTCGAGTACCTCGCCACTTTGTAGTTTGATGACCAATCCACAACCGTCTAAACCAGTGTAATCTTCAATAGTTGCTGCTTGTGCATTTTCACAAGAAGTGCGGTTGCAGGAAGCAAATAAAAAGGAACTGGCAATCAGGATGAATAGCGTCTTCATGACTATTGATATAAAGGAATTATGCTTTCTTCACGAACTCTGACTTAAGCGCCATAGCACCAAAGCCATCAATTTTGCAATCTATGTTATGATCGCCGTCGTTGAGGCGAATGTTTTTGACTTTTGTGCCCGCTTTGATAACCGGTTTCGGAGCGCCTTTTACTGGTAAATCCTTGACCACAACCACTGAATCGCCAGTTTGAAGACGCGCGCCATTGGCATCCAAAACAACAAGTTCATCTGCGGAAGCCACATCGGCTAAATTCCATTCGTAGGAACATTCTGGGCAAGTATACTGACCTTCTCCGCTCTCGTATCCGTAGGGTGATTCACACGAGGGGCATTTTTGTAATTCTTCTGACATGTATTGAATTTTAGTTAAAGTTAATACTTATGAGCAGAAGAGCAGGGTTTAGTCCTGGATTTTAAAGGTATAGGAAGAGTTGTCAAGTAGTATTTTCTTGCCAAAAATTCGAATGCCAGATGCAATCGAAACTGCGCCACCCCCTAACAAAGCTAACGGCCTAGTGTAGGGAATATCATAACCTATTTGATTCACAATGTAATGCAACAATAAATCTAATGCGCCAGCGGTAACCATGCAATACCCTACTACAATTAAGCCAACACCAGTTGCCCGTTTAGCCTTATTTTGGTTTGTTGAATACTCGATGGCTTTGATATCTTGTAATGTGAAATAAGCATCTTTTACTAGGATACTCGACTTATTGAGAAACTGCATTTCGCCTTTTAACACGCTACTTTTCAAATAAAATTTCACTTTATTGTATTCCTTTATCACAATAGTATCACCGGTTGTCTTGTTGATAACCTGTAAAGTCTTTTGCGCAAAACTCAGTGTGGAAACGGACAATAAAATGAGGAGTAAAAGGAGCTTTGTTTTCACAATTCTTGCTGGCTTCATGTTGTTTTAATGGCTTTATATAATTACCTGAAAATTGTAAATGGGAGCACTATACCTTTTCTTGATTGTCAAGCGTACAATGCCTGCCAAAAGCGCTACACCGCCGCCGCTCATGGCTATTATACTCCCGGTGTAAGATTCTTGTTGGTAAGATGAACCATTGATGATACCTACTATTGTGGAGTAAGCATTTGAAACGGCAGTCAAAGAGTACTTAATTGCGCCGCCAACCAATAGCACAGAGCCTGATACGATTAAAGCAATGCTGCTACCTCCTTGGGTTTTAGGTCGATAATAAAGGTCTTGAATGTCTGAAATTCTGAAAGGAACTTGATCGACCTGAATAATCGAATCATTGACAATATACAAGCGTCCAACTATTGTTTTATGATACCGCGTATAGATCTTTACCTTTTGTAACTCGGCAATTTGAACGGTTTCATTTGTGGATTGATTGATCACACGAATGGAATTAATTTGCGCAAAACTAGCGCTGCAAATCAATAAAAACAGAAAGATAAGGCCGTATTTCATTTGGATCAATTTAATTTCTCTGTCACGAAGCTAAATCAATAACATCAAATAAACCAATGGATTATCGCAAATAAGGTAGGTAAAATTGCATTTTTCGCAAGTCGCTTTGAGTTAGCTACTTCTTTTTGTAGAGCCGCTCGTAAGTAGCAATCCACTCTTCGGCGGTCATTTTTTGCATGAGTTGACCCATGAGCTCAAAGGGGATTTGATCCCATTTTTTAAAACGAATACAGCTTTTGCCGATGTCCAGCTTTTGGGTGCAGTGTTTGGGGTATTCGGCCAAGAACCAATCCATCAAAGATTGATCGGCGTAGAGACCCATATGATAGAAATTGATGGAATTTTTCTGCGAAGCCATACTTGCGAACGGCAGCGGTTCGGCAGGTTTGCAATGATAACCGGCAGGGTAAAGGCTATGTGGAATGACGTACCCTAACATTCCATAACTCAAGCCCACTTCAAAACCTTTCGGAAGATTTGAAACGATGGTGTGATGGAGTTTCAAGAAAGCAGCTTTTCTCTCCTCAGGGACGTTATCCAATATTTCTTGAACACTAGACAT
>JBIIZO010000022.1:0-19607 GCA_044346245.1 Crocinitomicaceae bacterium | reverse complement strand
GTCGAGTAAGATGTATTTGCGTTCGTTGGCATTGAGAAAGGTATACTGGTGCATGCCGGCTCTTTCTGTACAAGATAAATTGACGCGGATGTTTTCGTCTTCGAGCAGCACCTCGTAAAAGCCGAGGCGTGCCGCTTCATTTTGATGACTGAAACGCGCACCGAAGCCGTTCGGGTCCTCGAATTTGCCTTTCCATTTGGCTTCGCCGCTTTGGGGCACCACTAATAAATCACCGTAATCTGGTACGCCGGTGCCGCTTAGATGCGTGTGGCTGAAGCCATAAATGATAGAATCTGAATAATGGTAGCCTCCACAGCCATCCCAGCCGTCGTAACGGGTATCGGGGCTAAGTTGCATCATGCCAAAAGGTGCGCAAACCCCCGGAAAAGTATGGCCGTGGCCGCCTGTGCCAATCAAGGGATTGACCAGCATGGTGGGGAGTAAGATCTCTTTTTGTTTGGGAATTTCTCTTGAAGCACCAAAAGTATTTTGTGCTTTATCGCTGGCTTTCTGTAGGGCAGGAACCTGTGCAAGGCTCTGCAAAGAAAGTAGGACGCAAAGAATGCCAATATTGAATTTAGTCATGAATGAAATTTTCGTTTGTTGAGGGCGCTAAATGCGCGGATGCCTTTGCCGAAGTAGTCCCAGATGATGAGGCCGTGATAGCGCAAGGGTTGGTGTTCAAAAGTTGGGCGCTTTTGGTAAAAAGTACCAAAATGGCGGTACAACGCCATATGTGCCAAGAAAACCTGCCACGTGAGGATGGGTTTGCCTTTAAGCAGGAATTGAATGCCGGCGATGCCATCCAAGGCCATGCGCACAAATAGCAGAGGAAGCAAGAATTTTTGTTGGTTCTTAACGAGCATCCAGAGGCTATTTCTAAAATTCAAGTAGACTTTACGCGGGCTTTCGTAGCTGAGGGTTCCACCGCCAAGGTGATACACCGTTGAGGCAGGAATACAATACAGTTTTTTGCCTTTGTTGGCCAAACGCAAACAAAGGTCGATTTCTTCCATGTGGGCAAAGAAGGCTGCGTCAAAGCCACCGGCCTCGTGAAAATCTTTGCTTTTGATGAGCAGTGCCGCGCCCGAAACCCATGATACTTCTTGAGGGCTATCGTATTGCTGTAAATCGGTTTCTACGGTGTCAAAAAGGCGACCGCGGCAAAACGGGAAATAAAAGCTGTCCAGGTAGCCACCTGCGGCGCCCGCGTGTTCGAAGCGTTCGGGGCTTTGGTCTGACAGTATTTTGGGTCCAACTGCTGCCACTTCTGGTTGCGCTGCCATAAAATCAAGCAGTGGGGCGTCCCAGTTGGGGCTAAGGCGAACGTCGCTATTGAGGATGAAGTACAGTTCGTATTTGCCCTCTAACTGCGCTAAAGCTTGGTTGTAGCCACCTGCAAAGCCGTAGTTCTGTTCAAGTTGAATGACTTCAATTTGAGGGAAGTTGGTCTGCAGAAAAGACAGCGACGCGTCTGTACTGGCGTTGTCGGCGATAATGATTTGCCAGTTGGGGCTGTTGGCAATGACGCTCGGCAAATAGGTTTGCAGGTGCTGAACACCGTTGTAGTTGAGAATGACAATGGCGCTGCGCATCTGGCTTAGTATTGGCGGAAGAAATCATTGGAATTACCGCCAAAATGCTTGACATTCATCATGTTGGGATCGTCTACGGAGCCATTAACAGTATTGCGTCGGACCAAAATTTGCTGCCAAGCGGGGTTGCGGAGTTCGCCAACCATATCGGAGTGGAGTAAGCGGTGGTTGTTGCTGACCAAATCTGGATTGTAGAAAACAAAGCGGCGGTTGCTGTAGATACCGATTTTGTCGTAGGTCCAGATTTCGTAAGGGTATTCACTAGGCGAAGATTCTTTCACGACAACCGAGTTGGGTTGACCGTATTTGAGGTACACGCGGCCGCGGTCGGTCTCGAAACCTTCCATGTAGTTGTTGGCGTAGTGTTTTTCGACAGAACGCACTTGGCTCTGGTATTTGACCCATTGCTCATAGGCGTTTGCACCTGAGGTTTGATACCAAAAGGCCTGGATTTGTTGGCGCATGTTTGCGCTGTCTTTGGTTTTGAGTAACTCAATGATTGTGCGGATTTCTCCTTGTTTGGCAATCGGGATGAGGCTTTCGAGGTAATAAGCCACGCTGTCGGGTTGAATAGACGCTTGAAAAGCAGGGTCGAGGAGCATGGAGTTGATGTCAAAGGCGATGTCGTTGTCGTTGAAACGTTCAAAGTCGAATACTTGGTTCGTTTGTTGGCCGGTTTGAAGGTTTTGTGCGCTCAATTGCAATTGGTAGGTGCCTGTGAGTAAGTCGGTAAGGTCTAGTTGCTGAAGTAGTGCCAAAACGGCTTCTGGTTGGAGTGTGTCTATGGTGGCGAGCGCCGGGTAAGCTTGTCCATTTAAGGCATTAATGACTTTGCGCTCGAGTACAATTGGCCCTGTGGCACCGTATATTTCGGTGTAATAAGGCAAGTTGTTCATGTCTTTGTTGAAGTAATTTTTGAGCAGCGGAATGATATAATAATTGGATTTCGTAAAGCGCGATTGCTCCTCACTTTTAAATGCGAGGTCGACGAGTTCGATAGATGAAAAGCGCAGTTGGTCGCGGGCGTCGGTGACTTCAAATGGAATGGTGCCAGAGATCTTGCTTTTTTCTCTATTGGCGTCTTCGAGGTGGATAGACAGCGTGTAGGTGCCTTTGGGTAGCGGTGCACGGAGGATTTCTAAGAAATTATTTTGGGTAGAATCTGTAGAAATCGGGGAGTCTAGGGCATAGAAATCCTTGAAAACAATTTTACCCGCTGCATCGGCAATGGCGCAATCGACAATTACTGTGGCTTTGGTGCCGCCTTCACAAGGAACAAATTGGGCTGTGTAGCCAGCAAATTCGATGTAAATTTCTAGGTAAGGTCCGATTTCGGGCGCAAAAAACTGCTTGGTATCGAGGTAGGCCTTGATTTTGTTCTGGGCCTGTAAAGGGCCTTGAAAGCCAAAGAAGAATAGCAATAAAAGGAGGGAAAACTTTTTCATCGCCTTAAATTTACGAAAAGCCTGTTAATCTTCGATGTTGAGCCTGATTTTCTGACTCAGCTGACGGTTGTAGGTTTCAAGTAAGTATTTGAAATAGTTGTCTGTGCACTTAGAGATGCACTTGGTATAGTGCTTGATGCGGTGCTCGATGTGGTCTTGGAGGATCTTTTGCAACTCTAAGGCGTGATCGAGGTCGGTGGCAGATGCGGCGATGGCAGCGAAGTGATTTTCGATGGAAGCATCTATGGCATCTTTGCCCTTTCCGCCGCGGTCAATGGCTGCGAGGTAGCATTCTTTGATGGAGAATTCTTCTAAGATGTGAGTTCTGATAAGTTGTTCAAAGCCTTTTGGATACTCGTATTCGACTTCGAATTCCATGTCTTCGAGTTCAGAAATACGCGACTCCAGGAAGCGGTCTGGGAAGCGAAAGGCGTCTTGCCAGTTGATGTAGTCTTGCCAGTAGCCAAAACGACGCACGTTGTTACCGAGGTCGATGATTTTGAACTGAGATTTATTGGGAATACTGCGCGAGCCGCGGCCAATCATTTGGTGATACAGCGTAAGCGAGCGGGTGGCGCGGTTGATGATGATCGTTTGAACAGTGGGTTCATCGAAGCCTGTGGTGAGGATGCCCACTGAGGTCAGGATGGCGTCTGGGGTTTCTTTGAACCATTTGATGACGTCTTTACGGTCTTTGTCTGAAAACGTGGAGTCGAGGTGACGGATATTGTATTTGAGTTTGCGAAAGGATTCCTCTACGCGGCGCGACGTTTCGATACCGGCGTTGAAGATGAGCGTTTTTTCGCCGATGGCCACTTCTTCATAAGCAAAAATGAGCTTTTCTTGCATGAAGTAATTGGAGTAGAGCAGGTCGCTGGAGCTTACCGTGAAATCGCCGTTGGAGCCAATTTTGAGCCCGTGTAGATTGACGTCGTAAGAATAGGTTTCGGCATCCGATAAATAGCCGTCGCCGATAAGGTTGGAAATGGATTCGCCGACCAAAAGTTTGTTGTAGTGGTCTTTGAGCGGTAAATTACGGTTGCTGCTGAGTGGGGTGGCGGTTACGCCTAGGATATTGGCATCTTCGTAAAACTGAAAGATTTTGCGAAAGCTGTTGTAGTGGGCTTCATCGACAATCACCAATCCGACGTTTTCAATGAATTGGTCGTTTTCGTTGAGGCGGTTATTGAGCGTCTCGACCATGGCAATAAAGCAAGTGTAGTCGGCTTGGTCTTCTAAGGTTTTGACCTCTGAATTGATGATTTTGTTGGGTACCTGAATAGCCGCTAGCTGTTTTGAGGTCTGGATCGAGAGCTCAATACGGTGGGTGAGGATCAGGACGTTTTTACCAGATTCTTCGACATAGCGCTTGGCAATTTCCGAAAAAATGACGGTTTTGCCACCTCCGGTAGGGAGTTGGTACAGCAAATTGAAGTTGCTACCGTTTTTGCGGAGTTCGTCGAGGACCTGGTTGACGGTCTTTTCTTGAAAAGGATAGAGTTTTTTGGCTTCGTATAAATCGAGATCTAGCATCGTAAAAAAGGGAAGTTTGCAAAAGTACGGCCTTTTCCCTGATCTTACTAATGAATTCTGTTATTTACTGAGATGTTGCAGTAAAATTCCTGCCGCCACAGCTACGTTTAATGATTCTGCGGCTCCTTTTTGTGGGATGCCAATACGGTGCTTGAGGAGTGCTGTTAAATTGTCGCTGATGCCGTGTCCTTCGTGGCCCAAAACTAGAAATTGCATGTGATTTGGGTCAATTTGTTCAAAATCAGTGCCGTCCATAAAGGTGCCGTAAGTTTGGTCGGCGTATTTTTTGATCATGGGGGCGAGTTCTTGGTAGTGGAGCTGCACGCGAAAGGCCGAAGCCATAGAAGCGTGGATCACTTTTGGGCTCAGGTAATCGGTGGTGCCGGGTGCACAAAAAATATGTTGAATGCCAAACCAATCTGCTGTCCGTATGATGGTGCCGAGGTTGCCCGGGTCTTGAATTTGATCGAGCAAGAGCGCTTTTTGACCCGCTTTCCAAGGTTTGGTCTTCGGATACTTGACAATCGCATTGACCTTTTTAGGTGTTTTTAGCTGCGTGAGTTTTTCGAGGTCTGCAAATGGCGCAACAAGCAGTTCTTTCTTGTACTGCTCGAATTCGGGGAGTTTGTCTTCGGTGAGTACGAGCGTCAAGACGAGTTGTGGGAATTCGTCCAAAAGGTCTTTGATAAGTGTTTCGCCTTCTAGATAAAGCATTTGTTCTGCATTGCGGTGCTTTTTGAGCTGCAATTTTTTGAAGTCTTTGATCTTTTGCTGACTGAGCTTTTCCAAGGTGAATATTATTTACTTTTGTATGACAATGCGCCTGATTTCAAAAGTACAATTATTTGTGGTGATTACCTTGCTCTTGGCGAGTTGCCGTTTGGCGAAGAACGTGCCACAGGGTAATTATTTGCTGCACAACACCACCATTGCTTTAGACAACCCGCTCACAACCAACCTAGACCGCTATGAGCTCTCGCAAGTTTTACGTCAACAGCCCAACGCCCGTTTTTTTGGCGCTCCCTGGAAGCTATGGCTCTACAACGCCCTAGATTCAGCTGCTGTAGCCGAGAAGAAAGCGGCTAAACTCGCACATTTTCAGTTGAAGTTGAGCCACCAACAAGCAAAGGTGAGTCAGGTCAATGCCAAGCGCAATGCCCGTGCGCTGCGTCATGGCAAGCCAGATTTCCGCTACAAAAGCCTCCCAGACAGCACCTTTAAACAAGTCATTTGGGCCGAAAAACTCAAATACAAATACGGCCAAAAACCTGTTGTTTTCGATACCGTTTTGCACCAAAAAAACGAAGACCAGCTCGCGCGCTACCTCGTCAAGAAAGGTTATTACTACGGTACAGTCAAGTCCGAACTGAGTTTCAATGAGAAAAAGCGGACCGTCCAAGCCATTTACCACATAGACGAAGGCCGTCAGTACCTTATTGATTCGGTCACTTATTCTGGGCCACGCTTGCTGCGCGACCTCCACCAAAAGCTCATCCGCAAAGAATACCTACCCCTCGACGACCACCCACTCATCGGCAAGCCCTTCGACCTCGATTACCTCAGTAGCTACCGAGAAAAGGTTGCCAAATTCATGCGCGACGAAAGCGTCTATAAATTCAATAGCAATAGCATCCAATTTCAGGCCGATACCAACCGCCAAACCATGACCGTCCATTTGGTGGTCAAATTCGAAGACCGCCTCGTGCCGTCGCAGCAAAACCCCGACAGCTTGGTGCGTGTGCCTTACCGCGAAACCAAAATCAACAAGGTATTTTTTCACTTGGCCGATACACTGCAAGTAGCGGGTTCCTTTGCCAATGATCTTGCAAAGGCGGGTTTAAGCATCTATGACTCCCTGCAGCCGCAATACGTCAGCACCACCAATCAACTGTTGTACGACGAACTGCGCTACTCTAAAAAACAAGCCCAAGACCTCAAAGTGCCCTTCGGTACCAAAAGCAACTGGCGCAGCATGACACTCAAATACAACGGGCCAAATCCTTGGGTAAATCCGGAGGTACTCGAGATGCAAAATTATTTGGAGCAGGGCAACACCTACAAAGAATATTACCTAGACCGCTCGTATCGTTCGCTGGTCCAACTTGGCGTGTTCAGTTCTGTCAAGCCTTACATAGAAGAGGTGCCGGGTAGCAACCAACTCAATGTCCATTACTATTTAGAGCCTGCCAAAAAACAATCTTGGGCTTTTGACCCGCGCTTTACCTCGAGTTTTGGTTTGCTCGGTGCCGCAGCGTCTCTCAATTACACCAATAAAAACCTCTTCGGTGGAGCAGAGCGCCTGACCTTCTCCTTGGGTGGAGGTTTTGAGTCGCAGCCACCTGTTTTTGATGCCAATAGCGAATCGCAGCTCGTTACTGCGGGGCGCACCTTCAATACGTTTGAACTCGGCCCAAGCTTGAAACTCGATTTGCCGGGCTTGTTTCCAACGCCTGTCAATCTTTTAGGGAAGCGTCAGAAACCCCGCACGGTCATCAGCACGGCCATGAACTTCGAAAAGCGCAATATTTTTGACCGCCGCGTTTTTCAGCTCAACTACACCTGGAAGTTCTTGGTGGGTAAAACCCAAGTTTTTCAGATGGGTTTGCCAGGTGCTTCGGTTATCAAGTATGTCAATATTCAAAAATCTGCCGCATTTGAGGCGCAGCTCAACCAAATCAACGACCTTTTTCTGTACAACACCTACAGCAATCAATTCATCTGGCAAGATTTCAAATTTGCCTATGAATATTCCAACAAAGACAAAGAAGACAAACCTGGGCAAAAAAAACGCTACAACGGCACGCTTTACTTCAATAGCACCTTAGATGCCGCCGGAAACCTACTGTACGCTTTTCGCGCGCGTCAAGACACCCTCAATGGCCAATATTTGCTCGGGAAGCAGCCTTACTCGCAGTTCGTGCGCCTAGACAACCAACTCATTGCCTCCAAGCGCATGGTCAATAAAAGCACCTTGCACTTGCGCATGCATGCCGGCGCAGGCCTTTCTTACGGCAACTCCCAAACCGCCATGCCTTATGACTACAGCTTTTTTGGCGGTGGTTCCAATGACAACCGCGGCTGGAGAGCACGCGCACTTGGGCCAGGCGCCTACAAGTACCACCTCGACACCAATCGCTTGGCCACCCAAATTGGCGATATCCGTTTTGGTGGGGCCCTCGAGTACCGCTTTGAAATGAGCAGCACCTTCAAAGGTGCCGTTTTTACAGATTTCGGCAACATCTGGACCTACCGCGAAGACATCTCGCGCATGGGCAGCCAGTTCAATTGGCAAACGTTTGTGCCGCAGCTCGCCATCTCTGCTGGCTTGGGCTTGCGCATGGACCTCGACTTCTTTATTTTGCGCCTAGATGTCGGGTTCCCAATCTTCGACCCCGCATTTGCTGATGGCGCACGTTGGGTGTTTCAAGACTTCAAAACCCGCGAAACCTACTACGCAGAAGGCATGCAGCATTTCAATATGAGTCTCGATCAGGTCAAGGCTATTATGCCGCGGCCGTTTTTGCCGAATTACCTCAATTTTGGAATTGGTTATCCGTTTTAACATGAAAAATCTTGCCCCTGTAATCGTTTTGTTCTTCCTGCTTTCGGCTTGCATGAAAGGAGAAAAAGTCGATCTGATTGTGCACAATGCCAAAATTTACACCCTCGACTTATCCAATACAGTTCACGAGGCCATCGCCATTCGCAACGGTAAAATTGTAGAAGTAGGGCCCGAGCGTCAAATCCTCAACAAATACCGTTCTGATGAAACCATAGATGCCCAAGGCAAAGAAATGTATCCTGGCCTGACCGATGCGCACGGGCACATGCTCATGTACGCCAAACAATTGCTGGGCATCGACTTGCGCGGTGTGCGCTCCGAACAAGAACTCATCCACCGTTGCGAGCAATACAAAGCCCAGCATCCCAATCTCAAATTTGTCATCGGGCAGGGTTGGGACCAAACCATGTGGGCTGGTCAACAGATGCCGACCAATCAGCAGCTCAATGCGCTTTTCCCCGATATTCCTGTTTGCTTGTATCGCGTCGATGGCCATGCGGCGTTAGTCAATGATTTTTTGATCAAAAAAAGTAACTTACTCGATCAATTGGCCACTTTACAGGGTGGTGAGGTCGTATTCAACAAAGATGTGCTTGAAGGAAACATCAAATTTCCAAGGAATTTGAATTTACCTAGTGATTCAAATTTCGGCCAGAAAGTCATTTTACAAACTTATAGGCCCACAGGTGTTCTTATCGACAACGCCATCAATATTGTTCAGCCGTTTTTGCCCAATTACTCGAAAAAAGAATACCTCAAAGCCCTCTTGCAAGTGCAAGATGAACTCTTGCAATACGGCATCACGGGCGTGCACGAGGCAGGCATCGATTTTGAGCATATTGCTTGGTTCAAGCAACTCATCAAGGCAGGTAAGCTGAAACTCAATTTGTACGCCATGCTCATGGATACACCACAAAACCGTCAATTTGCGCAAAAAAACGGCCCTTTTCGCTACAAAAACCTCTCTATTCGCAGTTTCAAGTGCTTCGCCGATGGTGCGCTCGGTTCGCGTGGGGCCTTGCTCAAAGCACCGTACCACGATCATCCAGAGAGTAGGGGCTTGCTGCTCACCGAAGTGGCCCACATGCAAAACCTTGCGCAGTTTTGTCTCAAAAATGGCTACCAAATGAATACCCACAGCATTGGCGATTCAGCAAATGCATTAGTGTTGTCCATTTATGAAAAGGTCTACAAACAGAAGCCAGATCACCGTTTTCGCATAGAGCATGCGCAAGTCATTGACCCTAGGGATTTTCAAAAGTTTGCCAAATATGCGGTGTTTCCGTCTGTGCAACCTACCCATGCTGTTTCTGATGCCGATTGGGCAGAAAATCGCCTTGGGAAGCCACGCATGAAAGGCGCCTATGCGTACCGCACGCTTTTGGGGCAGTTTGGCATGCTCGCCATCGGGACAGACTTCCCCGTAGAACAAACCAATCCATTTTTAAGCATTCAAGCAGCCGTCAATAGACCCGCTCAAGAAGCGCTCACGCTCGAAGAAGTGCTGCGGGGCATGACCATTTTCGCGGCTTTTGCATCTTTTGACGAGGGCAGGTTGGGTACCTTAGAAAAAGGCAAAGACGCTACTTTTGCCATCTTTGAATATCCTGTAGTGTCCGACGCAGGGCAGGTGCAGAATTATGCTTGGCGCACGTTTATCAAAGGTCGTTGTATTTTTAAATTAGAGGCCTTGTAATCCTATATTTTTACCTCATGAGATTTTTATTTTTTTACCTCACATGTTGGTTTTTCCAATTTGGCTTTGCGCAAGTTTCCAATCCAAATTCAACGAAGCAACACATACAACTCGACCAACTCCTCGACAACTGGCATGTAGCTGCAGCTCAGGCCAATTTTGAAGCCTATTTTACCCTTACAAGTTCAAATTTTGTCTTCTTGGGAACAGCTCCTGGCGAGCGCTGGACCAAACCTGAATTCATGGCTTTTAGCAAACCTTATTTTGACAAAGGAAAAGCCTGGGATTTCAAGCCTAGTAATAGAAATTGGCAATTTGCTGCCGACGGAACGGTTGCTTATTTCGACGAAGATTTAGCGACTTGGATGGAGGGCTGCCGAGGCAGTGGGATTTGCATTCTGGAAAATGGAGAATGGAAAATCGCCTTTTACAACCTCACTGTGCTCATCGAAAACGAGAAAATCAAGTCATTTATCAAACTACGCAAGCACTGATGTTTGTAGCCGACAACCGTTTGGCAACAGCCAAAAAGTATTTCTTTGACGAACTTTCCACTTTATTTTCGCAAAGTGAATGCAAGCAAATGTGGCTTGTATTGCTCGAGAAACGCTTTGGTTGGAGCCCTGCAGAACAAATGCTGCAAATAGAAGCCCGGGTTTCAGAATCCGATTTGCTGTATTTCAGAAGCGCAGTGAAGCGCTTGCAAGCAAACGAACCCTTTCAATATGTGGTCGGTGACACCCTATTTGCTGGGGTCCTACTCAAAACCGATAAGCGCGCACTCATTCCGCGGCCCGAGACCGAAGAGTTGGTGGCGTTGGTTTCCAATTTAGGTCTGGCTTTTGAAGCCATTCTCGATTTGTGCACGGGCTCAGGTTGCATTGCGCTTGCGCTGCAAACGAAGTTTCCGAATGCCAAGGTGAGGGGCCTTGATTTATCGGCAGATGCCATTGAACTTGCTAAAGAAAATGCGCAACTCAACAACCTTGACCTCGCATTTGAAGTTGCCGATGTACTCCATTGGAACCCCGATCAAACTTATGATTTGATTGTGTCCAACCCGCCTTACATACCGAATTTAGAAAAAACACAAATGCAAGCCAACGTGTTGGATTTTGAGCCTCACTTGGCGTTGTTTGTTCCGGACAACAATCCGCTATTGTTTTACAAGCGCATCATCCAAATTGCCGAAAAGTGCTTAAATACAGAGGCTTATCTCGCTTTGGAAATCCATGAAAATTTTGCCCGTGAAACACAAGCACTGTTTGTAGGACTCGGCTTTAAAAATGTGACAATTCATGCCGATTTGCAAGGGAAAGAACGCATGATTTTAGCGCAAAAAGCTTAATTTTAACCTATGGATCAAAAGGATATTAAGGGTAAAATGCAGGCGCTGGCCACCGCGCTACATGCGCACAACCGCGCGTATTATGTGCTCAATGATCCGCAAATCTCCGATTACGAATTCGATATGCTCCTCAAGGAGTTGGAGGCTTTAGAAAAGCAATATCCAGCACTTTCCGACCCGAATAGCCCAACCAAGCGCGTCGGCGGCGACCTCACCAAAAAATTCCAGACCAAGAAGCACCGGATTCCGATGCTTTCACTCTCCAATAGCTACTCTGAGCAAGAAATCATCGAATGGGCAGAGCGCTGTCAGAAAACGCTGCAAGAGGCTTCTGAGTTTGTTTGTGAGCTTAAATACGATGGTGTAGCCATTGGTATGCGCTACCAAAATGGCCAGCTGCAAGAGGCGCTCACCCGCGGCGACGGCGAACAAGGCGAGGAGGTTACGACCAACGTGCGCACCATCAAAACTGTTCCGCTGCAATTGCAAGCCGATTTCCCCTCAGATTTTGAGATCCGAGGCGAAATCTTCATGCCCCAGCAAAACTTTGAGCAGCTCAACCAACAGCGCGAGGCACAAGGAGAGCCTTTGTTTGCCAATCCGCGCAACACGGCTGCCGGAACACTCAAACTTTTAGATTCCAAAGAAGTGGCCAAGCGCGGCCTCGATTGTTATTTATACGGCGTTCATGGCCTCACCGAGCACGCTCAAGGCCATTTTGAGGCTGTACAAGCCGCCAAAGCATGGGGCTTCAAAGTGCCAGATCCTGCAGCGCGCATGATCGAAAAGACGAGCAGCATCGACGGCATCATGGATTTCATACACTTCTGGGACGCCCAGCGCGCCAACCTGCCGTTTGACATCGACGGCGTGGTTTTGAAAGTCAATTCTTTTGCCCAGCAGGCCGAACTAGGCCTCACGGCAAAATCGCCGCGTTGGGCCATTGCCTATAAATTCAAAACCCAACAAGTAGAAACGATCCTCGATTCTGTGAGTTTTCAGGTGGGCCGCACCGGCGCAATTACCCCTGTAGCCAACTTAAAACCCGTACAGCTCGGCGGCACCACCGTGAAGCGCGCCTCTTTGCACAACGCCGATCAAATGCACAAATTAGATCTCTGCGCTTCGGATACCGTTCAGGTAGAAAAAGGCGGCGAGATCATCCCTAAAATTGTCGGTGTCAATCTCAGCTTGCGAAAATCAGAAGCGCGCATTCCGTTTATTGAAGTTTGCCCAGAGTGTCAGGCGCCTCTGGTGCGTCAGGACGGAGAGGCGCAGCACTACTGCCCAAATGAACTGGGCTGCAGACCGCAGGTGACCGGTAAAATCATGCATTTTATCAGCAGAAAGGCACTCAATATCGATGGTTTAGGTGAAGAAACAGTTGAATTAATGTATGCTAAAGATTTAATTAAGAATCCTTTAGACTTGTACTCACTAACTTTTGATCAACTACTGGCTTTAGACCGCATGGCCGAAAAATCTGCCAATAACCTGTTGCAGTCTATCGCAGCATCCAAGCAAATTCCTTTCGAGCGCGTGCTCTTTGGTCTCGGCATCCGCTTTGTCGGGGAAACCGTCGCTAAAAAATTGGCCCAGCATTTTGGCAACCTGAGCGCGCTCATCAGTGCCGATTTAGAAGCACTCTTAGCTGTAGATGAAATCGGCGAGAAAATAGCCAGTTCTATTTTGGCTTATTTTTCAAACCCCTTACAACTCGAGCTCATCAACGGACTACAAGCCGTAGGTTTGCAATTTGAAACCGCTCAAAAGGCCAAAAATTCGGACTTACTCGAGGGCAAAACGTATGTCATTTCAGGTACTTTTGAAACTTTCAGCCGCGACGAACTCAAAGAGCTCATCGAAAGCAATGGGGGCAAGGTGGGGTCCTCGGTATCGGCTAAAACACACTTTTTAATCGCCGGAGCCAACATGGGGCCGGCCAAATTGCAAAAAGCTACCGACTTAGGTGTAACTTTGCTCTCAGAAAACGACTTCATCAAAATGATATCAACGTGAGTACGCGCAGCATTTGGGAGCAACTACAGCATATAGCCATCGTCTGGACGTATCAAGACGAGCAACAAATGCGCGACTTCGTGAAAGCGATCGATGCCCTCCTTTTGCAAAAGAAATTTGCCCACGCACTCATTATTGTGAATGTCCCCAAAGACCTCGACAAGAAAACCCTGCCGCCTCATTTTTTGATTTACTATAACTCGCCAGCCGATTACTCGCTGTTTGGCAAGCTCAAAGATGTACAGCTAGAAGCAGAATTACAGAAAAACTACGATTTGTTGCTGTGGTTTGGCTCTCCAGAGTCTAAAATCAAAGGCTTATTGCAAAAAACATCGATCAAGCAGTGGCTTGGCATCAATGAGGTTGATCCTCTTTTTGACATGTTGCTCAATACCCAGCAAACTACCCCTGCTGGCCAACTCGAATTCATCCAACACACCCTACAACGCATTCAATCATGAAAACATTCAAAGGCTCAGGTGTCGCGCTCGTGACGCCATTTCAGACCGATGGCAGCATCGATTTCCAAGCACTCAAACAACTCGTAACGCTTCAAATCCAAGGAGGCACTGACTTCTTAGTTGTTCAGGGCACCACCGGCGAGTCGCCCACTTTGAGTCAGGACGAAAAACGCAAAGTATTGGATACCGTGTTGGAGGTCAACAACGGCCAGTTGCCAATAGTTTATGGCATTGGCGGCAACAACACCGCTGGCTTAGCGGCGCTTTTCCAAAATTTACCAAGTGGCGTTGACGGCATTTTGTCTGTTTCGCCCTACTACAACAAACCGATTCAAAAAGGTATCGTGGCGCATTTCAAGCAATTGGCTTCTTTTACCGACTTACCCATTATTCTCTACAACGTACCGGGCCGCACGGGTTCTAACATGAGCGTAGAAACCACCCTAGAGCTGGCCGAAATCCAAAATGTTGTGGCGGTCAAAGAAGCTTCTGGCAACATGGAGCAAATCATGGATATCATTCGCCAGCGCAAACCAGGTTTTGGCGTGCTTTCCGGCGACGACAACCTCACCATGCCACTTATTGCAGCTGGTGCCGATGGCGTCATTTCAGTGGTAGTCAATGCTTTTCCGGAGCGCTTTTCGCAAATGGTGCACGCCTCCATGGAAGGCAACTTGACCCTCGCCAAGGAAGCGCATTACGACTTATTCAACGTCACCAAAATGTTCTTTGAAGAAGGAAACCCAGGTGGTGTCAAGGTTGCATTAGCACAACGAGGCCTGATGTCAGAAACCATGCGCATGCCGCTTTACCCTGTATCAGAGGGCTTGCGCAGCCGCATCCAAGCAGAGACCAAGCGTTTGTTGGCTGGGCTTTAAAGATGTATCCAGTATTTGCGTTTTTGATTTGTGTTGGCTTGTTGTGCGCTTGTGACCACAACGCAACGCAAAAATCAATAGAGAAGTCGCCAACGCCTTCGATGCAGGGCCACGCTGGATCAACAATTATCCAGACGCATCCGGACCTAGTTGACGTGCAGCAAGGCCATTCTGACATTCAAATTGAGCTCAAATACACCACTTCCGCTAATTTTTTAGGCGAAAAACTCTATACAAAAATCGACAAAGCCTATTTGCAAAAAGATGTCGCTGAACGCTTGGCTCGCGTGCAAAACGCAGTGCAGCAAGCACATCCGGGCTACAAACTTCTAATCTACGACGCCTTGCGCCCAGTTACCATGCAGCAAAAAATGTGGGCAGCCCTCGATTCGCTGCCACCATTGGAGCGCGCCAAATTTGTTTCCAATCCAAAAAACCTGAGCTTGCACAACATGGGCGCAGCCATTGACCTCACCATACTCGATGCCAAAGGCAAGCCGCTCGATATGGGCGCAGGTTTCGACGACATCCGACACATCGCTTATCCGATCTACGAAGATTCATTTTTAAGAACGGGCCAACTGAGCCCACAGCAAGTGCAGAACAGAAAACTCTTGCGCAGCGCCATGCAAGCCCAAGGGTTCCGGCAACTCCCAACCGAATGGTGGCACTACAACGCCTGCAGTCGGGACGAAGCAAAAAGCAAATACAAGGTTTTTTACACCGAAAACGATATTTTTACAACACCAACATCAAATTAATGCACATGAAATCAATTTTACTTTCTGTCCTTGGCCTTATCTTGGGTGCAATCACTAACGGGATACTCGTTCAAATTGGCTCTAGCGTCATTGAAGCACCTTTAGGACTTGATTTATCGACGGAAAAAGGTTTGGCTAAAGCCATGCCACTCATGGAATTCAAGCATTTTGTTTTTCCTTTTTTGGCGCACGCCCTAGGTACTTTTGTAGGTGCTTTTTTTGTGAGTAAAATGCGTGTGAACCGCACTTTGATCAACGCCATGGCGATTGGTTTTGCTTTTCTTGCTGGCGGTGTCATGATGGTACTGATGCTACCCGGAACCCCTGTGTGGTTTATCTTACTGGATTTAATCGCGGCTTACTTGCCCATGGCTTATTTGGGCTACAAACTCGGGCAGCGCTAGTTACTCGATAGGGCCCTGCTGAAAAATGAGCCGTCCAGGCCGCGTGTAGGGAATGAAATACTTGAAGTCTAGGCCAAAACCGGAGGCTGAGACCTCTCCGTATGCCGTTTGGCTAAAGTTTTCAAAACGATACTGAGACAACAAGACAAACGCAGGTTGCATCTGAACAAACGCAGTAGCACCTAAGTAATAGACACCATATTTCTTGTTGCGGAACTCAAAGCCCATACTGGCTCTGAAATCAAAGCCTAATTTTTTGTTGATTTCTACCAAGCCCACTTGTCTGAACTCGTGTTTATCCGATGGATTGACGTAGGTGGCTACGCTGGAAGGTTTGTAGAGAATGGCGGCGCCAAGTGCAGCGTTTGCAAAAATGGAGCGGCTGAGTTGGATGCCGATATTGCCTTGGATGGGGATTTCGAACTGAACAAAACGCAGGCGCTGCGTAACGCTGAGTGCGCTATCGGTGCGCGTACTGTTGATGCTGAAATTGCGTTGATTGTAGTAAAGCCCTGTTTCTAGGGAAATGAGGTCGGTGAGGCCGTAGCGCAGCACGCCGCCGAAGGTGTAGCCGTCTGTGGGCGTGAGGTTGGTTAGGAGTATGCTGTCCGAGAATTTTTGCAGCCCCGATTGCATTTGTTGCATGGGCGCAATGTGGCGGTAATGAAAACCAAAATAGTTGGGTTTTCCCAATTGATTGTAAGCCTGAGACCAACTCAAAAGCGGCGCAACAACACAAATCAAAAGCAATAGACGCATACGCAAAGAAACGAAAATTTGACCGAAAGGGGGAGTTATTCGGTGATCCAGGTGCAATTGTATTCTAAGGGGCGACGGTGTTGGTTGCTCGGCCAGTCAATAGCAGGATAGCCAATGTAGAACAAGCCCAAGCATTTGTCTTTTTCGTCGAGTCCGAGAAAGTGCTGCATTTCTTGGCTGTAAATGAGTTTAGGTGTGGCCCAAAAACCGCCCAAACCATAAGCCGTGCAGCTCAAGTGTAGGTTTTGGATGGCGCAGGCCACCGCTTCAATTTCTTCAATTTCTGGAATTTTTTCGCTCTCTTGTCTTTTCATAGATACAGCGATCACCGCAGAAGCGAGTAGGGGGCGGCGCAGCATTTTGGCGAGTTTGGCGTCGTCTTGTTGCTCGGTTGGTGTGAGCGCCATGTAGGTTTGGCCCAAAAAAGTACTGAGTTTCTGGCGGCCATCTTCCATAAAAACCTGAAAGCGCCAAGGTTGGGTATTGCCGTGGGTAGGCGCCCATTGTGCGTTGTTGAGCAGCAATTCGATTTGCTCTTTGTGGACCTTTCTGTCCGAAAATTGTTCGGGGTAAATGGTTCGTCTAGAGCGGATCAGCTCGTTGATTTCAGAAAGGTTAAAGCGCATCAGAATTGTTTTTTTACAAAATTAGGATTTACTAACTTAGTGGATGCATTTCAGGTTGTCATTCTTCATTTTTTTAGCGCTCAACGCGTCTTTCTTTGCCCAACAACAGTTTTCTGGTTTTGAAAAAGCACTAGGTGGCGAAACCATCACTTATTTTTCTCCATACAGGCAATTTGCTAACCAGGCTTTACTGACCCGCTGCGATGGCAACTCACCTATTGAGTGGACGGCTCAAAGCCCCGATTCCAAAGATGGAAGGGTCCATTTTCGGTTTTTAATTGGCTTCTCTTCCGGAACCAGTGCCGCCGATCGAAATTTTGACTTTTATTTGAATGGGAAGCGCCTATTTACGTTTACGACCAAGAAAGCGTGGGTAAGCAATGAAGTTGTGCAGTTCGCCACTGAATTTGCACCTGAAGCGCATTATCGATTTTCCCTCCTCGAAAAAGACATCAATAAGGACATGTTTGGCTACCTTGAAATTGAACTGCCTTTGCAAGGAGCTTATCAAAATGCAGCATTCAAAGCGGTGGGCCAAAATGCGCAAAGTAGAGACTGGTTCATGGTTTTCAAATACAAAGAACAATTTGATTGCGCGCTACAAGCCAGTAGTTTGGTCCTGAGAACAGAGCAAAAACACCCTGTTAATTTAGAGTGTGTCATCCCCAACGGAACAGATAGCATCGTCATTCGTTCGCCATTTATTGCGCAGCAACAACAGCTCTCAACAGGCTACCATACCATGAGTTTTGCGGCGTATCCGATAGATTTCATTGGCCAAGATACTGTGGAGATCATTTTGTTTAATCAAGGAAAGGAACTTCAAAGTCAAAGGATACCTGTAGTGGTAAATCCCGTTAAAAGTCTTGATTTTCATATCATCCACCACTCGCACAACGATATCGGCTATTCGCATTTACAAACCGACGTCGCCAAAATCCAAACAGAAAATATCCGTTCGGCTTTGCGCTGGATTGCAAAAGGTGGAGTGGGTAACATTCAGCCCATTTGGCATATAGAATCGTTGTGGGCAGTCGAGAATTTCTTATATGAAGCAAGCCCAGCGGAAGAACTCCAGTTTGTGGAGGCCGTCAAGAAAGGTAACTTGGTGCTGTCTGCCAACTATGCCAATTGCCTCACCGGCCTCATGCGCCCCGAAGAATTCACTTGGCTCACTGCCTACGCACGCCATTTAGAGCAGAAATATGGCTTGCATGTTTCAAACGCCATGGTGACCGACATTCCTGGGCAAACCTACGCTGCTTTTGAGGCGTATGCGCAGCAGCAAATTCCTTATTTATCATTGGGCCCTAATTACGTGGCCAACCATGCCGATCACGGAGACCGCGTAGGTGGGGTCATTCGCGAAACCGGCGATCAACCTTTTATATGGCAGTCCAAAACCGATAGCGCTGCGCAACTTTTCGTCTGGACCGCAGGCAAAGGCTACTCTTATTTTCACAATATTCCCGCAGGCCAGCAATTTTTCGAGTGGGAAAAGCGCCTTTCTGCCTATGCGCAAGAGTTGAATACTTATCCATATGATATTGTGCAGCTGCGCTACACCAAAAATGCAGACAACGGCCCGGTAGACACCATGCTGTGTGAATTAGTAGCCGCTTGGAATTTGAAATACAGCTCACCTCAATTGGTCCTTTCTAATTTAGATACCGTGTTTACAGATTTTTTAAAGAAATATAAAGCTCAGCTACCAGTTCGATCCGGTGAAATAAGTCCGTATTGGGAAGACGGCGCGTACTCCACAGCTGCCGAAGAAATCCAGATGCGTCGTTTGGTAAAAGAAGTCATTGATTTTGAAGGGCAGCTAAACGAAATTCAAAAAAATCAGCATCGAGCAGCTTTGCGAGCAATCCAGCGCAACCTCATTCTTTTTCACGAACACACCTGGGGCGCCTGGTGTAGTATCTCAGCCCCAGACACCTATTTCACGACCGAACAATGGCGCATTAAAAAAGCTTTTTTAGAAAGCGCACAAGAACAGTTCAATGCCCTCAAAGAAATATCGAATTGGCAAGCGCCTAGCGATGTTACAATACAAAGTGACTTCAAACTCAAATGGGATAATGAGTTGTCTGGTGTCCGTTCCTTGAAATGGCAGGGCCAAGAGTTACTGCGCCAAGATTCTATAGGCTTAGGAGGGCTCATTTATAGTTTGGGGATTGCACCTCAGGTTTCTTCAATCATGTTGCCCATACAAACGGAGCAAAAAACAAATAAACAAAGTTTCGAGCATCCCAATTTGAATGTCCGCTTGGAGGTCTTACCCAGTGAAGCACCAAACGAACTCATTTTGCGCTATACCATCGACAAAAAAGCCATCCGCGACAAAGAAGCACTGCATATTTGTTTGCCCTTTCAACTCTACAACCCTACCTTGACCTACGGCGATAAAACACTACTCAATTACCCCGAAGACCAATTAGCGGGCTCCAACAAAGAATTCATTTGCGTTTCAGATCACCTGATCCTCGAAGACAAAAAACTCAAAATAACCGTCTT
>JBIIZO010000187.1:0-3302 GCA_044346245.1 Crocinitomicaceae bacterium | reverse complement strand
GCAGCAGTATGATTGACAACGTAACGGTTTCCAGCTACAATACTGTTCACTTGCGAGTACTGAGCAAGGCTTGAGGTGACTGATATGGTAGTTGACGTACTACCAACAGGGGCCGTGACTGCCGAAGCAGGAAATAAAACGGTGTTAGTACACTGCGCAAATGAAGCGTTATAGCTAAAACAAACAACATAAATTAAATAAAAAAATGTTGTTGGAAGGCTGATGTTAGGTATTTTCACGGTTGTAGTTTGAAAGTGATGGCAAGAAACAACAAAGCGTTATTCATGCGGTTTCAAATTTACGGAATAGATATTTCATTTTGTAATTATGTTGCAAAAAGATGGTTTTTTTGAATATTAACTGTATTCCAATGAATAAAAATAACTTTTCATCGAATATTTATCAAAAACCGCACTTGTTAATTTATTCTTTAATTTACTTTGTATTTTTTAACTAAAACCAATTTTTCAAACTATGAAACGCATCGGCTTGCTCTCAGATACCCATGGCAATTTAGATCCAAAAATCTGGAAATACTTTGCCGATGTCGATGAAGTTTGGCACGCCGGAGATATTGGTGACATGGCCACACTAGAGGCCCTAGAAAACTTCAAGCCCTTGCGCGTGGTGTTTGGAAATATTGACAACCACGTCATTCGAAGTGCGACCCAAGAATTTTTGAGATTTAAGATTGAAGAGGTCGAGGTCTTAATGACCCACATTGCTGGCAGACCAGGAAAATATGCACGGCCAGCTCTTGAGGAACTGCAAGCCAATGGTGCCCCACAACTCTTTATCTGCGGACACTCACACATTGCGCTAGCTCAATTTGACAAGCGCTTCAATATGTTATGGCTCAACCCCGGCGCGTGTGGCTACAAGGGTTTTCATCATGTTAAAACCATTTTTCGTTTTGCGATTAGCGGTACTCAAATTCACTATTTAGAGTGCATTGAATTAGGGCCACGCATCAGTAAATCTACGGAACAGCAAGTATAATTTCTTTTTTTTCAGTATTTCTACTGAGTATTTTTGCGCGCACCTGGGGTAATTTCGTTTTCTAATTTATCGAAAATGAAAAAACTCATTCCCATTCTCTTTTTACTATCAAATCTGCCAATTTTTGGGCAAGTTTGTACAATTGATGCCACACAAACCCAGGTAGGCATCTACCCTCCTACCCTGCCAGATGGCGCTGTTGGACAAGCCTACAATCAAGACCTCACATTTGTCATGCCACTAGACACTTTGGGCTATGAATTCACCAATTTTCAAATTGTCTCCGTCGCCCTGCCTGTTGGTCTGAGCTGGACCTGCAATAATGCCGCTGCCAATTGTAATTACAATCCACAACTGTCACCAAATGGCTGTGTTCACATTTTTGGAACACCCCTACTTGCGGGCACCTATAATATTGATATAACAGTACTTGCCGATTTAAGTATACTTTCCGGCTACCCCATTCTTTTTCAACTTCAAATCGTTATTTTACCTTCAACTACAAGTATTTCAAACGATGGCTTTACCAGTATCGGAGCACCCGCTTGTGCGCCAGCATTAGTGCAATTCGTCAACAACAACCCAGGTTTATTTTATTACTACTGGGATTTCGGCAACGGCAATTTCTCCAATCAAGAGGCACCTATACCCCAGTATTACCAGAATCCGGGCACTTACTTGGTCGCGTACAATGCCTATGCTTCATTAGATACCACGACTGTTTTTACCCTTGAAAATCTCCAAATTACAGCGATGAGCAATTATGGCGGCGGCTTTCCGTCTTATGACAATGCAGATAGCTATTTCAAGCTTTTGCAAAACGGAGCCGTCGTGTATCAGTCCGGAATTATTGGCGATCAAAACCCGCCAGTGCAATGGCCTTTGAATGTCAACCTGAACCCCAACAATACTTATACAATCGAAATCTGGGAGGCCGACGACAGCTATGCCGAACCCTACTTTGGCAACGACGATTACATAGGAAGCCACACCCTCAATTTGAATGGATGCAATGCTTGCAATGCAGGCAACGCAAACATAAACTATTCCATTATAACACAACAAATCTTGCCCACACCACTCATCACGACAACAGACACCGTCGTTATCTATGAACTTCCTAATGCACCAATTATTAATTTTGACTCGCTTTCACACTCGCTTAGCACGCCCGACCTTGGCTATGTGTATCAATGGTATATGAATAATTCGCCGATTGCCGGCGCTACCTCGGCGATACAAACTATTTATCAAAGTGGTACTTATGCACTTGTGGCGGTCAATGCGCATGGTTGCATCGCATTTTCTGACACCATTCAGGCTATCTATTGCAGTCCATTTATACAACCGCAGCTTACAGAAAACAACGGCACACTTATCGTTTCAAATAGCACACAAAATGCTACATTTTCTTGGTATTTAAATGGGCAAGTAATCCCCAACCAACAAGCTAACAGCCTTGTTTTTCAAGAAAATGGCCATTATCAATGTATCATCACCGATGCTTTTGGGTGTTTAGACACCACCAACCTAGTTCTTATCGAGGTCGGCTTGAACACAAACACAACGGAGCAACCGCGTATCTTTCCGAATCCAGCTAAAGATTTGATCACCATCACCGTTCCAACTCATTGGCTTGGCGCGCAATTTGAAATTTGTGATTTATTAGGGAAAGTGCTTTATAAAAACCACTTATACAACCATAAAAACGCAATCCTTTTGCCAGATTTTCTGTCAGGCAACTACCTCTTCCGCTTATCCTCTCAAGCGTTGTTGTATCAGGAACTGATCTTTGTTTCAGCAGCTCATTAGCCCACAAATTAAATGTAGTTTTGCAAAGTGAAAGTAAATAAAACCCCGCTCAGCAAATACCAATGGTTGGTCGTTGCAATTTTAGCCCTTACTCAATTTACTGTAGTACTGGACTTCATGGTGATGTCGCCGCTCGGAGACCTCCTCATGAAAGACCTACAGGTGAAACCCTATCAATTCGGCATTGTGGTCTCGAGCTACGCGCTCGCTGCTGGTTTGTCAGGCTTTCTGACCGCTGGTTTTGCCGATCGCTTTGACCGCAAGCGCCTGTTGATCTTCTTTTATTCCGGCTTTATCATAGGCACTTTATTTTGCGGCTTGGCGCAATCCTACGAACAGTTGGTTATGGCGCGCATTTTCACCGGAATTTTTGGGGGCGTCATGTCTTCGATCTCTATGGCTATTGTAGCTGATTTATTCAGCTTACAGCAACGCGGGCGCGTCATGGGCTTTATGCAGATGGGCTTTGGCTTGAGTCAAATCTTAGGCAT
>JBIIZO010000123.1:0-6329 GCA_044346245.1 Crocinitomicaceae bacterium | reverse complement strand
CCCCTCGAACAGATAAATCATAGAAATGAGCACTAGAAAGGAGCTCGTTGAGAACAGGTGCGATATCAAAATTACTTGAAATGAAGGTTTGAGTCATATCAGAAATGATATTTTGTTCTACCCAAGTTGTAATATCAGCATTTACAAAATAACGATATAGTTTGCGGCAAATATAGCTGGCAGTATCTGCCTGATTGAAAATGACATCGATATAAGTAGCGTATTCAGTAGCCCCACCGGCACTGATTGTTTGATTCGCGAAATGATAGGAGAGCGTTTTATTGGTGTTGTCGTGAAGTAATGGTAAATATTGGCTCGTTACCTGCGTTTGTGTTGCACTGCGCACGCCTTGAACAACATATCCTGTAAAAATTTTGGCTCCTGCCGCGACATCTTGCTCTGTAAAAGTGGAATAATCTCCAGCGGCAAGCTGAACTCCTTTACCAACGGTAAAAAGCTCTAGCAATTCGCGGGCATAGTTTTCGTTTGGAGAAAATACTGAATTTGTAGAACCATTTAAAAACAATAGCATGCAGGGATCAATGCTTACATCTTTAACCAATTGCTTTACGTTACCTAAGGCGTGTTGACGCAATAAATTGAGGTATTGATACATGGCACGCGCATCACCAGATGCAGTCACACCAAAGTGATTTTGCCAAAAAAAGAGCATTTTCTCATTCAGACTTAAGCTCTCTTGGTTGAGGTTTTTGGCAATCCAAGCACCAAGAGATTTCATTCGGGCACCTTCGGTTTGTTGATTAGCAGCGTTATCTGTTGGATAAACCGAATTTATCCATGTTTGACCTAGTGAAACAATTTGTTCAGCTGGGTCAAATGCAAGTGGCTGATCTATAATTGAGGAGGTAAACAAAGTCGAAAGCGTCGTATTCAAGCCATTTTGCACAGCTGCTTGGATATCGGTAAAAGTAGCCCCAAATGTACAGCGCCTAAGTAAATGAGCTGCTTGTGCGGAAGTCCAGGGTCCTGTGTATGGCGTCATGGTAGAGATATTTACTGAAAAGGTACAGATTTTAGTCTAAAAAAGCAACCACAAAAAAAGATGAACGTTCTTGAGCCATGAATAATTAATTTAAATTTGCCTACCACCTAACCTACATACACATGTTCAAGAAGATTTTCTTCTCTTTATTCACCCTCTCCGCATTCGTTACTCAGGCGCAACAATCTGTCACTTTTAACTACACAGGCGCTGTCCAAACCTGGACTGTTCCGCCTTGTGTTTATTCAATACAAGTTGATGTACGCGGTGCGAAAGGCGGAGGTATTTTGGCCAATCCTTTTTCAGGTTCCGGACAAGGGGGCAATGGCGCACGCGTGCAGCACCCAAGTATTGCAGTTACACCTGGTCAAGTGTTGGAAATATATGTTGGAGGTAACCCAAGTGGCCCAACAGGCGGTTGGAACGGTGGAGGAAACGGACAAGCTAGCCCTTCAAATAATCAATATGCATCTAAAGGCGGAGGCGGAGCTTCCGATATCCGTATCGCACCATATGCCATGAACAACCGCATTGTTGTTGCGGGTGGTGGAGGTGGCCGTGCAGGCGGTTCAGGTCAACCCAATTATCAAGCATCAGGTGGGCAAGGCGGTTGTGCTATTGGCCAAACTGGATTAGGCTCCCCATTTACAAATATTGGCGGTGGTGGAGGTACGCAAACTGCAGGCGGTAACGGTGGCCCACCATGGAACGGCGGCCTACCTGGAACAGCAGGTAGCATCGGGCAAGGTGGAAACGGCGGCCTGTACTCAACTGCATCTGGTGGCGGTGGCGGTGGCGGTTATTTCGGTGGCGGTGGCGGTGGTTCTGACAACTGTTGTGTTAGTGCCAACGGCGGCGGCGGCGGCGGCGGCGGCTCAAGTTTTTATCCAGCAGGTGGTACTTGCACGCAAGGGTTTCAGACTGGCAATGGTCAGGTAATTATTTCTTATTCAACGTTAGCAATCAATAATGTTCCTCCGTTATGTGAAGGTTCAACTTTGAATTTCATTGCAAGTAGCGGACAGACAAACTACTCTTGGACTGGTCCAAATGGTTTCAGTTCAAATCTTCAAAATCCAACATTAACAAATATTACAACTGCCATGGCGGGCACCTATCTATTGAGTGCAGGTGCTTGCAACGCGAGTATAACAGTTCAAATCAATCCAAATATACAAGCCGTTTTCAATCAAATTCCTGATTTGTGCATCAATGGTGTAGCTCCGGCCTTACCGACAGCTTCTACTAACAACATTCCTTACACAGGTGTATGGAGCCCTGCAACGATTTCAACCGTCAATGCAGGTACCTTTACCTATACATTTACACCAACTGCTGGCCAATGCGCCTTCCCTGCCACCATGGATATCGTGGTACATGCGCTTACAACACCGCAATTCAATCCAATGGGTCAAATTTGTCAGTTCATGACGAACGTTGTGATTCCAACAACCGCGACTAATACCTCAAGCTATTTGAATGGACCGCTCATCACGGGTAGCTGGAACAACCCTACGGTGATCACAACAGCACCCGGCACCGTGAATTACACCTTTACACCAAACCCGAACCAATGTGCCACTAACCTTACCTTCCCCATCACGGTAGACCCACTTATTTTGCCGCTATTCACACAAATTCCGCAGTTGTGTCAAGATGACGCCAATCCAATCTTCCCGACTATATCCAACAACGTACCCGGCATCACCGGCACTTGGACGCCACCAAACATAGACACCTCCATTCCTGGCATCATTACCCATACATTCCTCCCAGATCCAGGACAATGCGGCGACACCACAGACATGACAATCACCATCGTGCCGGCTGTTCCGCCTGTATTTGTTGCCGATACACTCTCGGGCTGCAATCCATTACTCGTGAACCTCTCGACCATCGGCGCGGTTCAAGGAGCCGTTTACACTTGGTATTGGGGCGGAACCCAAATTGGTCAGGGGAGTAACTTCGCTTATACTTTTGATGCGAGTGGCTACCACGACATCACTTTGGAATACAACTTATTGGGCTGTATCGAAACCACAACTTACAACGACTACATTTACATGGAAAGCAACCCAGAAGCTTCCTTCGCAGCGCTTCCTGGCGCACTAACAGAAAGCACCATGCCGATACAGTTTGTCAACAATTCAGCTGGGGCACTTACTTATCTCTGGGACTTCGATGACAACACAACTAGCACTGAAGAGAATCCCAACCATATGTACGAGGGTGTTTCAGAAGACCTACTTGTCACTTTAACTGCCTATACTTCGTTAGGTTGCTCAGACGAATACCAGCTGAATATACCTGTTATTTCTGAGCCAATTTACTATGTGCCAAATACTTTCACACCAGATGAAGACGAGCACAACCAAAATTGGCAAGCTATTTTCACTACCGGATTTGACCCACACGCCTTCCATTTAGCTGTTTTCAACCGCTGGGGAGAAGTCATCTGGGAAACTCAAGACGCTACCCAAGCTTGGGATGGCACCTACGGCCCAGACGGTGTCAAAGTTCCGTCAGGTATGTATACTTGGAAATTACAATTCGAAACCAAAGAAAATGACTATCGCAAGATTGTCACGGGAAGCGTAAACCTCATCAGATAAAATTCGAATACAGTGCAACAAAAAAGGCGAGCAATAGCTCGCCTTTTTTGTTGTACTCATTTCTCAGTTATTCATTTATTTTTTGCGGAAGAAAATTCGAACAGGCACCCCTTCAAAATTGAAATGTTCGCGCAAACGATTTTCTAAAAAGCGCTTGTAAGCATCTGTAAGGTATTGCGGTAAGTTACAAAAGAAGGCAAAGCTTGGGGAATGCGTAGGCAGCTGCTGAACAAACTTTATGCGAATATACTTGCCCTTCATGGCAGGAGGTGGTGTTTGGGCAATCACCTCGAGCATGACCTCATTGAGTTCGTGGGTTGGAATTTTACGGGTTCTGTTTTCAAATACTTGCATGGCGGTTTCGAGCGCTTTGTGAATGCGCTGCTTTTCAATTGCTGAAGTAAAGATGATAGGCACGTCATTAAAAGGCGCTAATTGCTCGCGTAAGTTAGCTTCAAACTTGACCATTGTATTTTGATCCTTTTCGATGAGGTCCCATTTGTTGACCAAAACGACAACGCCTTTTGAGTTCTTTTCACACATGTAAAAGATACTCAAATCTTGTTTTTGAATTCCCTCAGCGGCATCAATCATGAACATACAGACATCGGCATTTTCGATGGTGCGAACAGATCGCAGTACAGAATAATACTCGATGTCTTCGGTTACTTTTGATTTTTTACGGATACCAGCAGTATCGATGAGCAAGAAGTCGAAGCCAAATGCTTTGTAGCGGGTATGGATGGAATCTCGGGTTGTACCTGAAATGTCAGTGACGATGTTGCGTTCTTGACCCGTGAGGGCATTGACCATTGATGATTTCCCTACATTCGGACGACCTACAATGGCGATGCGCGGAAGGCTGTCTTCTTCGCGAACAGTTTCATCTTCTTTGTTAAAGTACTTAACGAGCTCGTCGAGGATTTCTCCGGTTCCACTGCCGTTGGCCGCACTTAAATCAAAAACCTCGCCTAAGCCGAAAGCATAAAATTCAGAAGACAAACCAACACGATCGGTGTTGTCTACTTTATTGGCTGCGATAAGGACAGGTTTTTTACTTTTGCGAAGCAATTGGGCAACGGTTTGATCCATTTCTCCGATGCCGGTCATGACATCTACCATAAAGACAATAACCGTGGCTTCTTCAATAGCAATTTGAACTTGCTTGCGTATCTCGCCTTCAAAGATATCTTCTTTGGTTGTGGCATAACCTCCGGTGTCGATCACAGAAAATTGATAACCGTTCCATTCTCCCTTGCCGTAAAGGCGGTCTCGGGTTACGCCGCTCACTTCTTTAACGATGGCGTCTCTAGATTCGGTGAGGCGATTAAACAAGGTAGATTTTCCGACGTTTGGACGTCCGACGATGGCAACTATATTACTCATGGTTGTTGTGCTTAATATCCGTATTTCTTGAGTTTGGCATCTGAATGGCGCCAGTCTTTGTCAACTTTGACATAATTCTCGAGGAATACTTTTGTTTCTAGGAATTTTTCCATGTCTAGGCGCGCTGCCTTTCCAATGCGCTTGAGCATTTCGCCGCCACGGCCAATGATGATGCCGCGTTGTGAATCGCGCTCCACGATGATATTGGCTCTGATGCGCGTTAATCCTGGTTCTTCTTTATATTCCTCTACCTCTACTTGCGTACTGTAAGGGATTTCTTTTTGACAATGAATGAAAATCTTTTCGCGGATGATTTCAGAAATAAAGAAACGCATGGGGCGGTCAGAAATTTCTTCTTTGTCGTAATAGGGCGGACTCTCTGGAATGAGCGCAAGGATTTCTTCCCAAACAGCCTCGATATTGAATTTATGCAAGGCTGAAACAGCGTAAACCTTGGCGCTTGGCAGTTTTTCTTGCCAGTATACCACGCGTTCCATGACCTTAGTTTGGTCAGAGGTATCAATTTTATTGATCAGACAAAGAACAGGCACCTTGAGCCGTTGTATGCGCTCTAGTGTCTCTTTGTGATTCATTTCATTTTCATGGGTGTCGGTCATGAAAATGAGCACATCGGCATCTGATATGGATGCATTCACGTACTCCATCATGTTTTCGTGGAGTTTGTAGGCCGCGTTGACCACTCCTGGGGTGTCGGAAAAGACAATTTGATAGTCTTCTTCGTTGACAATTCCTAAAATACGGTGACGGGTGGTTTGTGCCTTGGAACTCACGATAGAGAGCTTTTCACCGACTAATTGGTTCATGAGTGTCGATTTTCCTACGTTGGGAGAACCTACAATATTTACAAAACCCGATTTATGCGCCATAGCTCTATTAAAGTGCAAAGGTACAATTATTTGACGGGATGCTCATCAAACAAAGACATGTCGGGCAAAAACTTATTTTATATATCTTCGAAACATGGAAACAATTGAACAACAAATTTTGGCTCTCAAGTCTCAACTTACCGGTGACCTATTTTCGGATATCGAAACACAACAAAAAATCTATGAGCTTAAAAAGCAACTCAACCCTGCAATTGAGCACGCACCCGAACAAGATGACGACGACGGTTGTTTATACTGCGGAAGTTAGTTTTACCTAGACGACTAAACGTCAAAAGCAAAAGTAATAGTCGTAAATTCAAGCAACCTAAACTACTATGAAACAGAAATTATACACGCTTTTAAACCAGATTTTTAATTTTTTAATCATAGCGATTGCGCTGCCCTTATTTTCATTCGGCCAATTGGGCAGCACCATGTATG
>JBIIZO010000122.1:0-6416 GCA_044346245.1 Crocinitomicaceae bacterium | reverse complement strand
CTTAGCGCAAGTAAGCCCAACTTGGCTCGTCTACAATGGTTTTACGGGCTCCACTTCTTATACAACGCTACAAGGATTTGTAACCGCTCAAGTACAACCAGGCATGATTGCCGTCAATTGCGGTGGCACTACTGCTCCTTGTGCCGACCTCTGGACCACCGTTACCCCTTGGATTGGTTATTATCAAAACAGCACTGCTTATGTCAAAATCAATTGGGGAAGTTATGGCCCTGGCATTATTGGCAACTACACCCTCAGCTTCACGTGTCCTGCAGGCGTGAGCCCAATTCTTTCCTCAATTCAAAACGCCAATTACAGCATTTCAGGCAACACTATTACTTGGAACCTCAATAGCGCAGCGAGTAGCTTCAGCAATTACGACGTCATTCAGTTCAGTGTACCTGGTGGCCTGATCAACGGTGCGCAACACTTCTTCACCTCAAGTATTGCACCAACCGGTGTTATAAATGATTGTGGAACCTATAATAATACTGGTTCTTTACTACAAATTCTCGGCAACAGCTACGACCCGAACGACAAAAATGCGAGTACCGACTACAGCAATGAAAACTATCCTTTGGGCTATCTAGATGCTTTTACGGACGACGCCCTCAACTATACCATTCGTTTTCAAAACACCGGAACTGCACCAGCTCAGAATATCTATATCATTGATACGTTGAGTACGCAACTCGATTGGTCTAGTTTTACGCTCTTAGAAGCGACCCACCCTATTCAGGTTGTAAACCTTGGGAATGGCATCTTGCGCTTTGAATTCAATCAAATTTGGTTGCCAGACTCAACGACTAATGAGCCACAAAGCCATGGTCATTTGACTTATCGCATTTCAGAAAATGCCAATAACCCGATCATGTCTACGATCGAAAACACCGCTTATATCTATTTTGACTGGAATGATCCCATCATCACCAACACGACTTTTCATCAAAATATGTGGCTCGATCAAATTAATGAAATAAACGGCGGCCTTTCCATTTATCCGAATCCGGCACAAACACAAATTAGTTTAGGTTTAACTGAGCCATCCCAAGTTCTAATCAAAGATATCAACGGAAAAGTGATATTCAATGAACAAGTTGGCCTTGGCCAAACCATCGATATTCAAGCATTCGAAAGTGGTGTTTACTTGATCGAAGGCGCTCAGCAAAAAGGAAAATTCATCAAATTGTAAATCATTTATCAATTGAACACCCCTTTACAGCTTTTTTAGCGTTTTTGGCATTGTATTTGTAAAACCTTCCACGTAGTAGTTTATAGTTAGGTTATAGATAGGGTGGTCCACCTGCCCTATCTAGAAAAGCGGTTCTTCGGAGCCGCTTTTTTTTGACTTCCTCTTTAGTTATCCTACCTTTGAACCGTGAAAGCTCTACTGAAACAAGCCAAAAGAACTGCCGTATTCAGCGTCGTAACCAACGCGTTGCTGGCCAGCGTTAAAGGAACGGCCGGGATCATCGGACACTCAGATGCCCTTATTGCAGATGCCATTGAATCTTGTGCAGATATTTTTTCTAGCTTTCTTGTTTTGATTGGCATTCAATATGCGAGTAAGCCCGCCGACGAAGACCACCCTTATGGTCATGGCAAAGCGGAGCCACTTGTTACTTTTGCTGTAGTGGGCTTTTTGTTGGTTTCGGCTACCATTATTGCTGTAGAAAGCATTAGGCATCTAACAGAAAAACAAGAACAACCTGCTTTCTTTACCCTTTATGTGCTGGCGGCTATCATCCTGATCAAAGAACTCAGCTATCAGTATGTCTACCGCAAAGGTCAACAAACCAATTCCACAAGCCTTAAGGCCGACGCCTGGCACCACCGCTCCGATGCCATCTCTTCTTTGATTGCATTTTTGGGCATACTTGCCACTTTTGTATTCGGGAAAGGATTTGAAAAAGCCGATGACTGGGCGGCGCTTATTGCATCGTTCTTTATTGTCTATAATGCTTACCGCATATTTAGGCCTGCGTTAGGTGAGATCATGGACGAACATACCCATCACGACCTGATCGATCAAATTCATTTATCGGCTGCTGAAGTACCTGGGGTGCTCGGGATAGAAAAATGCTGGGCCCGCAAAAACGGCATGACCTACGTCGTGGACCTCCATTTGGAGCTCGATGGCAACCTGAGTGTGACCGAAGGCCATGCCATTTCTCACGCGCTCAAAGACCACCTCATGCTGACATTTCCTTATCTAACGGAAATACTCATCCATATTGAGCCCGCTCCAGATTTAAATTAACCTTTTTGTTTGGTCTGGGAATAGCCTTCTTTGCGCAGTATGTCGTAGATTTTTTGCTTGAAGTTGCCTTGGATCAAAATCTCGTTGTCTTTGACGCTACCGCCAACTCCACACTTGCTTTTCAGTATTTTTCCGAGTTCTTTGAGGTCGTCTTCACTGCCTACAAATCCTTCTACAAGGGTCACTTCTTTGCCCCCGCGTTGCTTGCGATCGATGCTGACATACAGCCGTTGTTGCTGAGACGCAAGTGTCTGAACGTCTTCTTCTTGCTCAAATTCATAAGCGAAATCTGGATTGGTACTATAGACTACATTCTGAATTTTCTGTTGCTTTTTTGCCATAGCACAAAGGTATAAATTCTTGTCGAGCTGAAAAGTTATCCACGTGGATACGCACGCCTGCACAAATTGCGTTTTTAGGTGGTATGAAAAAATCATTTAATCTTCAAGAACTCAGCGATGCCGAATTGCTAACATTGGTATGTACCAACCAACAATATCCACCCAAACAAGACGGATTGCTAGAGCGCACCTGGCGCTGGCATCAAAAAGATTGGCGCACCTTAGCCAAAAGCAGCGAATGGGACCTCCTCGAAATCTACGGGATTGAGCCGCAAATGGCGCGGCGCATAATGGGTGTATTTGAAATCAGCCGGCGCTACCAAAGTGCACCTGTGCGCAAACGCTGCAGCATCAAAACCTCAAAAGATGTGTATGAATTAATGCAGCTCAAATTGGCCGACCTCGATCACGAACAATTTTTTGTGCTGTACCTGAATTTTTCCAATGAGATTATTGAACTTTCTCAATTGAGCGTGGGTGGTCGGCACAGCACCATTGCCGACGCCAAGCGCATTTTTCAGCAAGCCTTGCGCTGTGCTGCCACAGGCCTTATTTTGTGCCACAACCACCCAAGCGGGCACTGCAAACCCAGCGCGCAAGACCAAGCACTCACCAAAGACATCAAGGAATTTGCGGCACTGATCGACATGAAGCTCCTAGACCACGTCATTTTCACAGATAATGGCTATTTTAGCTTCGCCGATGAAGGCATCTTGTAAAAAATGACCAAAAAGAAAATCCTCACCGTAATTGGGGCCAGACCTCAGATCATCAAAGCTGCGGCCCTGAGCCGTGCAATTAGTGCACAATTTAGCGATCAACTCGAAGAAATTCTCGTGCACACCGGCCAACATTACGATGAAAATATGTCTGCAGTTTTCTTTGAAGAACTCGGCATTCCGAAGCCTCACTACAATTTGGCGGTGGGCAGCGGTGCGCACGGCCACATGACTGCCGCTATGCTGAGCGGCCTAGAAACTATTTTAGAAAAAGAAAAACCAACTGCTGTTGTCATTTATGGCGATACCAACTCGACCATTGCCGCCGCCTTGGCTGCCGCCAAAATACATATTCCGGTCGTGCACATTGAAGCCGGCTTGCGGAGCTTTCACAAAGCAATGCCCGAAGAAATCAACCGCATTGCGGCAGACCACATGAGTACGCTGCTTTTCGTTCCTACACAAGCTGGCATGACTAATCTTGCCAAAGAAGGATTTGAGCTCAGCCACAAAGCCAAAGCGACAATTGACGCCCCAAATGTGTACCATTGTGGCGACGTCATGTACGACAACAGCCTTTACTTTGCCGAACTGAGCGCTCAAAAATCGACGATCATTTCTGATTTATCCTTAAGTGACCAACCTTTCATTTTATGTACCATCCACCGAGACAGCAACACCGATGATGCCACTGCGCTGCAAGGCATTTTTGAAGCTTTACTCGAATTGGTGAAAAGCACACAAATGAGCGTCATTCTACCCTTGCACCCGCGAACAAGAGGAAAAATCAAGTCACTTTTAAGCCCTGCTTTTCAAGAATTGTTAAAAAGTGAAACGCGCATTCAGCTCATTGATCCCGCAGGTTTTCTGGACATGATTGCCCTTGAAAAAAACGCGCGCTTAATTGTTACAGACAGCGGCGGCGTACAAAAAGAAGCCTATTTCTTTGCCAAGCCTTGTGTCATTTTGCGCGAGCAAACCGAATGGGTAGAGGTTGTGGAGGCCGGTGCTGCTATGCTAACTGGCGCCCATACGGCTCAAATACTGGATGCAGCCCAACAGCTCTTGGCTTTGGATATCCAGACCGACCCCGCTATTTTTGGCGATGGCTACGCAGCTACATTTATTTGTGAAAAAATTTGCAGCGACTTGTAGTGCTGATCTATGTAGAATATATCACCGAGCGCTTGCTCTACACGCTTTCCTTTGTATTTGGAGACCGCAAGGTTGCGTACCAACTCACCAATGATGGCATTGCTTTTATGGCCGAACAAGGTCCTAAAATCAATTACTCTCACAGAGATTTTGTAGACGGTTTTCAAATTATTCCAGCAAGGATTCTTTTTGAGGATGAGTTGCAACAAGAAGCGCCTGCCAAAGGACAATACGAAGACATTACTTGTTTGAGCTTTCAAGAAACGCCCGACGTGCTGGGGTCCATCTTTTATGTCTTGAGCAGAATGGAGGAATACAATAGTCCGCACACAGATGGGCTGGGTCGGTACAAAGCCAGTGCGTCTATACTGCATCAAAACGATTGGTTGCAAGAAGCCATTTGCGATCGCTGGAGCAAGGCCTTAATCCGTGTACTTGAGCAAAAACTGAAGCTCGACCTCCACGCTCAAAAGCCACGGTTTTCATTTCAACCAACATTTGACATCGATAACACTTTTGCGTACGCGCACAAAAATGCCATCCGCACTTTTTTAGCCAATACCAAAGACCTCATTTACGGAAGAACTGAGCGTCGAAATGACCGCCAAATGGTAAGACACGGCCGCAGCAAAGACCCCTACGATACATTTGAGCACATTGCAGCACTCGCACAACACTACGAAGACACCAAAGTATTCTGGCTGCTCGGCAATTACACGAAGCTCGATAAAAACCTCTCTCACCTCAATCTTGCACAACAAGCAAAAATCAAGGAAATAGCTGCTTTTGCCGAAATTGGTATCCATGGGAGTTCACTGACGCCTTTCAATGCACAGCAGCTCGAAATCGAAATACAACGGCTCGCTCAAATCATCGGGTATCGTCCAAATAGCAACCGCCAGCATTTTTTATTAATGCGCTTGCCAGATGCGTATCGCAACCTCCTTAAAGTAGGAATCACCCACGACTACACCATGGGCTACGCCGAGCAAACAGGCTTTAGAGCGGGCACAGCGCGCAGTTTTAAGTGGTTTGATTTATTGAAAAATGAGGCTACAAACCTAAACGTTCATCCGTTTGTATACATGGACGGCACCTTACTCGAATACCTCAAACTCACGCCAAGTGAGGCAAAACTTCGCATTGGGGCGCTTTATCAAGAAGTGCAAAAGTATGGAGGTGCATTTAGCTTTTTGTGGCACAACGAAACCATCTCAGGCTACCAACATTGGGAAAGCTATCAGGAAGTTTTCAAGGAGAATTTTATCTTGCATGCGGCCAAAAGCAACGGCAACTAAGCGCCTTACTCTTTACCGATTTTTTTGTAAGATTCACAAGAACGCAGCTCTTCTAGCATTTGTTCTTTCTCTGCAGCCGTTTTATTGGCATCCATGTTTTCACACTTGTTGAGCGGCTTCTCGTATTTCTTGAGCAGTTTGTCTATCGGCTGACCTTTGGCCTCTGCTGCTTTGAGTGCGTTGGTCATTTCGAGCCATTGATCGGCACATTCACAAACTTCGGACTGGCAAGAAGCCAAAAATAAAAGACCCGAGAAAAGTACAATTTTTTGAATCATAGTGAAATGGTTTAATAAAAACAGCCCCCGCCTTTACCTAGGCGAAAAGTAACAGTTGCACCTGCATAAACATACCAGTCCTTGGTGCTGCTGGTGCCGCGTTTGCCAAAACGATTGCCGTCTAGACTTTGATTGGAAAGCGCTGCCGACAGATCAGAAACCTCATCTTCAAGTATTTGCGGATCAGTGTAGAAATCTGAACCAACGTCGTCTAGGTAGTCTGTGAAGGTTTTGCGAATGGACAGATCGATGTTGAAAGTAGCCATTTTTCCAAGACTCATTTTTATACCCATTCCGAGGGGAACACACAATTGATAAAGGTTATAGGGCTTTTGCGCGTTTGCACTGGTACCTTGCCCTTCGGT
>JBIIZO010000021.1:0-20387 GCA_044346245.1 Crocinitomicaceae bacterium | reverse complement strand
CGGTGCGACGTATTGGCCGTTGATGAAATTGCTCAATTTTTCCATACAACACAAAGGTAAGCATATCAACGAGAGGTTTTGATACCTTTGTAGCATGGAAATCAAAGAAGCACAAGCTCAAGTTGATCACTGGATCCAAACGCTCGGTGTACGCTACTTCAACGAACTCACCAATATGGCTGTCCTGATGGAAGAAGTTGGAGAGCTTGCCCGCATTATGGCCAGGCGCTATGGCGAGCAATCCGAGAAGGACAGCGATAAAGACAAAGACCTCGGCGACGAAATGGCCGACATCTTATTTGTATTGTGCTGCTTGGCCAACCAAACCGGCATAGACCTCGATGCCGCATTAGTCAAAAACCTCGAGAAAAAAACGAAAAGAGACGCCACGCGTCATCACGAAAACCCCAAACTGAAGTCCTGATGGAAACCATTCAAAAAGCGTTGCAACCTAGCCAGTATTTACTGGTTTCTGCCCTACCACAACAATATCAAATGAAGCTTTGGCCTTTGATCGATGAGGTAATTCCGCAACCTGAGGAAGGCTCGCCAAGGGCTATAATTCTGTGCACGAGCGATGCACAGGCCAGAGAAATTCACGCAGAATTTGTCAAGTTGGCCAAAACCAAAGACCTCACCGTAGACCTCGTTGTCGAAAAGGGCAACAAACTGCAGCAGCGCAATGACCTATTCGATGGCACCGAAATTATTGTCGGCACCACGCGCCGGATGGCCGAGCTTTATTTTCAGAACGGCTTCAATATCAAAAAACTCAAGCTGTTCATTGTCTTGGGCTTAGAAGATCAAATGCGCGCAGGTCACAAGGGTTATATTGTTCGCCTCACCGAGAGTTTGCCAAAATGTAAATCTTTGTTTTTTACCACAAACCCCGATGAAGAGCGCTCCGTTGGCTACTTAGAAGAATTTTATCCGAACATTCGCCTCCTTGAGTTGTCTGAAGAAGCATGAGGTCGAATACATCTATAAAACAACTTAGGCCGAGCGTCAGAAAAGAAGCCACTGTATCCACTGAATTGGAATTGTTTCAAAACGACGTTTTGCGTCCAATACTGAAACTGCAGCATGAACTTTTCCAATTTGAGTGGTTCCAAAACCCTTTATTTAAGGCTTTTCAATTAATTGAAAACCCGGTATTACAACGAACCCAACTCAGCAATTTTCTGTCGAAAAATCCAAATCTAACCAATCGTTATATTGGTATGATCTGCGGTTTGTTTACCAATGAAGAATTTACGTTTTATTTGAGCCAAAAATCAGTAGTAGATAAACGCATTAAAGAACTGCTGATTACCCGCTTTCTCTCTTATCAAGCGTAGTTATACCATATCAAACGCTGCAATAAAAACAGGTTCTTTGGGTTCAAAGTCTCCTCTGACCACAACATCGACCTTTGCAACGCCGATAATTTGATGCAACAAGCCCCATTTGAACTGTTGCTGTGCTTTTTGGTAAAGCGGGTCTCTGGTATCGTTCCACCACAGCATGGTGTGTAGTTTTTCTTGGGCTAAAACGGCTTCAAACAAACGCGATACATCTGCTATATTTCCGGACGGATTACACACTACATCGGGCACTAAGAACGTGTGTTCTTTTGGCTGAATGAGTTTGCGCAAAAAGGGAATGTAGGGCAGGAATTTCACTTGAAGGCCACCCAATTTGCCTGGTAGCCGCTGGATTTCCCAACGCACCTGATGAAACTGTGCAAAGGCCAGGCGCTTCCCGTTGTTATCAAAAAGGGAATATACCGTTCCATTTTCAAAAAAGTGGGTAAAATACGCGCTGTAGTGGCTGTAGTTGCTTTCTATTGTTTGAAAAACTTCACCTTCTATCTTTTCTTTTCTCAGATGGGCATTGGCTTTCGGAAAAACCCTACTGAACGTTTGGGTGTTCAAATAGGCCTTGGTTTGGAAACCAAACGTTTCGCTCATCCATTTGCTGCGCACATTTTTGGCGTCGATGTAGGCGTAACAATAGGCTTGCGTTCCAGGGTATTTTGTCGTGATGTCCAAGAAGACGTTTTCGATTTCTTTCTTGATTTGCGACTTCGGATTCATGCGCGCCTTTCCTTTGGACTGAAAGCGCTTGTCAAAAGCGAAATAGCGCAAGTACAAGCCAAAAGGTCGCTTGCAGAAAGTAATATTGGCAAGTAGGTTTTCGCGACGGCGCAAGGAAAAACTCAGTGGGTGGTCGGTATGCGCCACGCTTTGCGCCACATCTAAATGCTTGTATTTGGCGCCGTTTGTACCTAACACCGTTTGTTCAAAAAGCGCAACTAAATCAGTACTAATATGCTCAGCTTGTTCGAATTTCATAAGCGAAAGTAGCAATTATAGGATTTTACTGAGCCAGGTCAGGAGTTCGGTCTGCTGTTGCCCCTTGAGCACTTTGGTGACGCTGATTTGCTGTTTTTCCAATTCTTGCGCGGTGGAACTGCCCCAGGCAACAACTTTTGCGTGTGCAGGAATGGTGTTATGCGCTAGAAAAGCAAGGACATTGCTCGGAGAAGAAAAAACATAGATGTCTTTTTCTTGGATGTGCAGTTTTTTGAATCGGGTGTTGTATACCGGCACAATCATTTTTTCACTTTCAGGAAGCAAGGCAGCGTAGGTCCCGATCGATAACTGACTGCTCGGAAAGCATACGCTGCGACCGTCTCTCCAAGTGTTGAAGCGTTCGGCTTCTGCTTCGGGCAGGCCCGATTGTTGAGCAATGAACGCTACTTCTTTTTGATAGCGCTCTGCCACTTTTTTGGCGGTTTCTAGACCGGCACAAGCAATGGGTGCAGTGCTCGTACATTGGCTCAAAAAGAATTCGGCTGCACGGATACTCGCTAGAAATAAGATGTCGTAATTGGTCGGGCAGTCGAAGGGGAGGGCTTCAAAATCAATAAGCGTTTGTGCTTCTAAAATGCCACTTTGCTGAAGCGCGTACAAGCCTTCATTGAGATCTTCTGGATCTTTTGATAGGAAGATCCGGCTCATGGTTAGTTGCTTAGCGCCGAAACGATGTCAGCAATGTGCGCATCAATTTTGAATTGAAAAAACTTTGCAGCTTCATTTGCATTTGAAGCGTGGGCAGCATAGATTTTGGTGTCGCCAAAATAGACGCCAAGCGGCAATTGACAGCCGCCATCCATGGCTTGGAGTACGCCGCGCTCTATGGCGATGTGTGCTGCAACCGCTGGATGATTGAGTTGAGAAACAACAGCTTGCGTTTGTTGGTCGTTTTGACGGATTTGCAAACCCAACACACCTTGAGCCGGCGCAGGTACAAATTCGGTAGGGTCGAGCACCAATGTGTTTAGGTCTGAGAGTGGAAGTTGCAAACGGCTTACACCTGCATTGGCCAAAAGGATGGCGTCATAGGCCCCACTGCGCAGTTTGTCTATGCGCGTAGGCACATTGCCGCGCAATTCTTCGATCTGCAGATCGGGGCGCAGCGCTTTGATGATTGCTTTTCTGCGCGCTGAAGAGGTGCCGATAATGGCACCCTGCTTAAGGCCCCACTTTTGGTTAGGATCTTGGGCAGACTTGCACATGAGTAAAAGTTCTGATGGGTCTTCGCGGTAAGAGACAGCGCCGATGCAGAGGCCGGCTGGTTGTGTTGTTTCGAGGTCTTTGTGTGAATGGACCGCGAGGTCGATGTCGTTGTTGAGCAAGGCTGCCTCAATTTCTTTGGTAAAAAAGCCTTTTCCTTCAAGTTTGTCAAAGCTGAGGTCTTGGATGCGATCGCCTTGTGTGACGATGATCTGAAGTTGTACCTCGCAGCCGAGTTGTTCGAGTTGGTTTTTGACAAAGTGTGCTTGCCACAAAGCGAGGTCGCTGCCGCGTGTGCCAATGCGGATGAGCGGTTTAGTCTGCATGGTTGAGGATGATTTCTTTGGCCAACTTCATGGGGCCACTGATGTATTTTTTTTCGAGGTAGCTCACCACTTTGTCGAGCACTTCTTTGGCTTGCGGATCGAGGGTGTCGAGGTCTTCTTTGAAAATTTCAGTATAAGCTGTTGCGCGCAGCTCCTTCACTTGAGCAGGGACGTTGCGCATGGCAATCTCTACTTTGCGCTCGCGCAAGAGGTGTTGGAACTCATAGCATGCATTGGCAATGATTTCTTCTACCTGCTGCAATTCTTTGGAGCGCTCCTTGACGTTTTCGTTGGAGATGCGTTGGAGGTATTCGATTGAAAGGTATTTGACCCCATGCGCATTTAGGATGGCTTGGTCGAGGTCTTGCGGAATGGCGAGGTCGATGACGATTTTTTCTTGTGTTTCGCCGTTCAGTAAAGTGTTGTACAAAGCAGGTGTTATAATTACCCCTTCTGCAGCTGTACAGGTGATGAGTACGTCGAAACCACTCTGGTGATTAGGCAGCTCCTCCAATGCAAAAGCATTTCCGCGAATTTCGTCGGCGAGTTTTTGAGCGTTCTCTAAAGAGCGATTGAAAACCTGGAAGTTTTTGAAGCCGTGTTTTTTGAGGAAACGAGACATAGTAGTGTTCGTGACACCGGCGCCAATGATGAGAATGCGTGCCTCGAGCGGAATATTGAGTTGCTTTAGGTATTGGTAAGCCAATGAGACAACAGATACAGGTTTGGTCGAGATGCTGGTCTCGGTATAGACTTGCTTTGCCGTTTCGATGACTTTTTTCATGAGTAAACGAAGGAGGTCACCGGTGAGCTGAAGGCTGTTGCAGTGTTCGTAAGCCAAGCGCACTTGTGTTATGATTTCTCGCTCCCCTATGATCATGGAGTCTATAGAAGACGCTACCGAAAGCGCGTGCTGAACAGCTGCGCTTCCCGAATAGACTTCTGCTTTGCGCACGAAGTCTTCTAATTGAATCGGGACTAACTTCGGGTAGAGAGTTTGGAGTAAGCGGGTCAGAAAAGGGGTGTCGAGTTCAGCGCTACATATAACGGTGATTTCGACGCGGTTGCAAGTTGTCAGAAACATAAGCTCTGTGAGGCCTAGTGCTGCTTTGAGTTGTGCTAATTGCAAGACCTGCGCTTCTTTTTCGATGTGCAACAAACCAATTTTATTGACTTCTAGTTGTCGGTGCGTAAAGGCGATAATGTGGAGTTGTTGCAACAAAGCGCTTTTTCTATAGTGCAAAGCTAAGTGCTAGCTGCCGCAGTATTGTCATTGAATTGTCATAATAGCTAATTTAGAATTGGTTCAAATAGCCTAAGATCTTTAACTTTGAGGCATGCGACAAACTTTTCAGGCCATTCTTTTTGATTTAGGCGGCGTACTCATCGATATCGACTACCACGCCACAGAAAAAGCATTTGAAAAATTAGGCGTTGCCGATTTCAAAGAGCGCTACACGCAATTTGATCAAAATGCGCTATTTGACCGTTTGGAGTGCGGTGAAATTTCAGAGCAACACTTCGTCAATCTCTTGTTGCCGTATACGCAAACAGGAACTTCTCCCAACCAAGTTGTTGCAGCCTGGAACGCCATGATCGGCGCATTTCCGCAAAGAAAAATTGCCCTTTTAAATCAATTGAAAAACCAACAAATACCGCTTTTTTTATTGAGCAACACCAATGCTTTGCATATCGTTGAAGTGTCAAGAGCCTTGAAAAAGGTTACTGATGTGGCCTTGGACAGCTATTTTGAGCAGGTTTTTTTATCGCACGAAATTGGCAAGAGAAAACCGCATCCGCAAACGTTTTTATGGACCTGCGACCAAATGGGTTTTGCGCCAGCAGACATCTTGTTTATCGACGATAGCCCTCAACATATTGCAGGTGCACAGGCAGCTGGCTTACAGACTTATTTTTACGAGAACGAGACCGCTTTTTACGCGCTTTTTTCTTGACACAGCTCCACGAGCAGACCGTTGGTAGATTTGGGGTGTAAAAATGCAATGCGCTTGTTGTCGGCCCCGTCTTTGGGGCTTTGATGGATCAATTGAAAGCCCGCCTTTTCTAAGCGTTCGAGCTCCGCATCGATATTTGCAACTTCAAAGGCGACATGATGAAAACCAGGACCATGTTTCTCTAAAAACTTGGCAATCGGAGAGTCGGGCTTGCTGGCTTCTAGGAGTTCAATTTTAGATTCACCCACCTGAAAAAATGCGGTTTTGACCCCTTCAGATGCTACTGCTTCTTGTTTGTAGCATGGCGTATTGAGCAGCGCTTCAAACAGCGGTATGGACTGCTCCAAACTTGCTACTGCAATGCCGAGGTGTTCGATGCGCTTCATAATTTAGTCGTCGATTTTGATGAATTTTTCCGTTTTGTTGTCGTAGTTGATGAAATACACACCACTTACAATGTTTTTGCAATCTACCGAAGAACTGAAACCTGTTTTGAGGAGGTTTCCGTAGGCGTCATAAATCTCGTATTTCGTTTTGACCACTTGATTTTTGGCTTTGAAAGTCAGGGTGGAATGCACTTTGGTAGGGCTGAAGCTAACGGCTGGAATAGTCGAGGTGAAGCTCGTGCTTTTGGAAGCTCTTGGCTTGCCCGAACTATCGGTTTGACTCACCCTCACGGTGTTTTTACCAGAGTGCGGCGTCAGTTGAAATTGATAAGTATTAGTGCCCTTAGTTCCTTTACCTTTGACTTGCCCTACTTCTACCCAGCGCCCCCACTTATATTGCTCAATACTAAAGTCCAGGACAGCCTGCTCATTGGTGGTGGTCCAGCTGAGGATGCCGTCCTTTTGGGCCGAAATTTGCGTGCACTCAAACGTACTTTTGGGCAATAATATACTAGGGTTCAAGAAGCGCGGTTCACAACCAGCGGCGTGTTCCAGCACCACAAACACGTCAGCTCCTTTTTTGAGGTGAAAGAGTTGAAAATCGATTTCAAAGTGTGAGGTTTGAATAACGGCCGGTAGGATTTCGCCATTGACCAACACTTTGCTGATGCAAAAGCCAAAGCCGTCTGCCATCGGCGGATTATTGACAATCAGGTTTTTTTCTTGGTAAGTACCTTCAAGAGAGAGTAGCTCGACTTGTGCGTTGGTAGTCAAACTCCAGCCGAGCAGATAAACGAACAATAAACGACCCAACATTTGCTTGCTTTTCTTACAAATATAGCAGGAATCAAGTGCTTTCGATTAATTTTGTCTCATGCCGAATACAAACTACGACTTCATCAAAGCACTGCACCTTATTTTTATGGTAAGTTGGTTTGCAGGGCTGTTTTACATGGTACGCTTGTTCATCTATTTTAGAGAAGCTGCCGACAAACCTGCTCCCGAGAAAGAAATTTTACAAAACCAATTCGTCATCATGATGCAGCGCCTGTGGTGGATCATTACAACGCCGGCAATGGTTCTGACGCTTGTATTTGGTGTCTGGATGCTTACCCTCAACCCCGCTTATTTGCTCAAAGCACCCTGGATGCACCTCAAACTCGGCTTCGTTTTACTCTTGCTGATATATCATTTTTACTCCCAAAAACTTTTGAGAAATGCAGAGGCCGGACTGATCAAATGGTCCTCTAATCAGCTCCGGATTTGGAATGAAGTGGCCACACTATTATTGGTCATTATTGTGTTTTTGGTAGTCCTGAAAAACCACTTGAACTGGATCAGCGGAACCCTTGGGTTTTTTGGCGTTGGCGTTGCGCTGATGTTAGGAATCAAACTCTACAAGAAATTGCGCAAAACTCAAGCCTGAATTGTTCAAAAATTAAATTGTTTCTTTAGAAAGTTTGGTTACCTTTGCAAAAATTTTTTCGCAAACACGCAAAAACACAATCTAATGCAGCAAGCAGGTAAGTTTTCTTCACTTTTGCAAATCATCGTTTTCGCATTGTCATTCTTTGTTTTTCAACCTTTTGCAAAGGCCGCTGAAGAAGAAAATTTCAACGTTGGCGAAATGATCATGCACCACATCAAAGATGCGCATGAATGGCATATCACCGGGCCTGAGCACGGCGGTACCAGCATTTACCTCCCAGTAATTCTTCACGACAACGGCTTTAAGTTTTTCAGTTCGAAATATTTCTACCACGGGAAAGAAGTTACGGTAACCAATAAAGACAGCCTCACACTTCATTATATGGAAGGTGTTGGCCCAGCAAAAGGCTACGCACTTTATCACGAAGAAATTTACAAGCTCAACAACGAAGGCGCGCTTCATTTCGAAGGCGAACACCCACACAACGCTACACCTACAGACCTCTCGGTTACTAAAAACGTAGCTTCATTGTTGTTAGGTTCATTACTGATCCTCGTCATTATGCTTACTGTTGCTGGTTTTTACCGCAAGAACGGCGCAGTTGCACCTAAAGGCTTGGCTAAGTTCTTAGAGCCCATCATCGTTATGGTCCGCGACGACATCGCCAAAGCCAACATCGACAAACACAAATACCACAAGTACGTTCCTTACTTACTGACTATTTTCTTTTTCATCTGGATCAACAACATGTTGGGCCTCATTCCAATTATTCCAGGCGGAGCCAACCTTACGGGTAACATTACCATCACGCTTTTCTTGGCTTTCTGTACTTTGCTCGTCACCGTATTCTCAGGTAACAAAAACTACTGGGGCCACATCTTCTGGATGCCAGGTATTCCTGTTCCCATGAAAATCTTCATGATTCCAATTGAGCTGATTGGCATCTTCACTAAGCCCTTCGCCCTCATGATCCGTTTGTTTGCGAACATTACGGCTGGTCACATTATCGTTTTAGCTTTGATTTCCATCATCTTTATCAACAAAAACATCGCTTGGGCAGGCTTGTCTGTCCCGATGGCTTTGTTTATTTCGGTGCTCGAAATCCTCGTTGCTTTCTTACAAGGTTTCCTCTTCGCAATGCTTTCAGCATTGTTTATTGGGGCAGCTGTAGAAGAAGCACACCATTAATTAGTAACCTTTTAAATTAAATACAATGACAGGAATGTTTGGTAGTATTGCAGCAATCGGAGCTGGATTGGCAGTTTTAGGCGCAGGTCTTGGAATCGGTCGTATCGGTGGTTCTGCAGTAGAAGGTATTGCGCGCAACCCAGAAGCAGCTGGTAAAATTCAAACAGCGATGATCATCGCAGCAGCCCTTATCGAAGGTGTTGCATTGTTTGGAGTAGTAGTTGGTCTTCTCGGAGCAAAAGCGTAATTAAACTCAAAAGGAAACTGCAACGGTTGGTTGCGGTTTCCTTTTTTTAAATTTTAAAAACACACAAAAATGGATTTGATATTACCCGATTTTGGTTTATTAGTTTGGACAGGCCTCGTATTTAGCCTTTTGATGTTCTTATTGGCCAAATTTGCATGGAAGCCAATTTTGAATGCGGTCAATACGCGCGAGCAAAAAATTTCAGAAGCACTTGAACTTGCTGAGAAAACAAAAGCAGAAATGCAGGCGCTCAAAGCAGAGAACGACCAAATTCTTAAAGAAGCACGTGCAGAACGCGATCAAATTTTAAAAGAAGCGAAAGAAGCAGCTTTAAGTATGGTTGAAGACGCTAAAGGAAAAGCGAAAGACGAAGCAGCTAAAGTTGTGGAATCTGCACGCCAGACCATCAACAGCGAAAAAGCAGCTGCTATGGCCGAGCTCAAAAACCACGTAGCTAGCCTTTCATTAGAAATCGCTGAGAAAGTCGTTCGCCAAGAACTCAGTTCAGACGACAAACAAAAAGCCCTCGCAACGCAACTTGCTGGCGAAATCAAAATGAACTAATCCATGAAGTCCAATAAATCCGCTGTTCGCTATGCTACCGCTCTTTTAGAGTTGGCTATCGAGCACAACAAAGTGGAGCTCATCGAGTCAGACATCCTTCAACTGCTCAAAACAGCCGAAGAAGTCCACGACTTCCAAGTTTTCTTGAGTTCACCACTCATCATCACCGACAAGAAAATTGCGATCCTTCATCAAATTTTCAAGGATTTCAATCAAACTACCCTCGACTTCTTGTCATTGGTAGCCAACAACGGTCGCGAATCCATCATGATCGACATCGCTAACCAATTCATGTCCTTGCTCAAAGCGCATCGCGGAATTGTTCCGATCACCATCATCAGCGCTCAGCCACTAGAAGACAGCACCAAGGCCTCCATTCTTTCTCAAATTTCAGCAAGTATCAACGGTACTGCCGAAATCACAGAAAAAATCGACGCTGACCTTATTGGTGGTTTCATCGTTCGCATGGGCGACCACCAAATAGATGCTTCAGTTGCAAGTCAGCTCAAGCGACTTAAACAACAATTTGTATAATCGTCAACAGACAAAATAAAATAAGTACACATGGCAGATATTAAACCAGCAGAAGTTTCCGCAATATTGAGAGAGCAACTCTCAGGTTTCCGCTCAGAAGCTGAATTGCAAGAAGTAGGAACGGTACTTCAGGTAGGAGATGGTATTGCACGCATTTACGGTATGAACGGCGTTCAGTACGGCGAACTCATTGAATTTGATGGTGGTATGCAAGGAATTGCACTCAACCTCGAAGAAGATAACGTCGGAGCAGTATTGCTTGGTCGTTCTTCTAGCGTTAAAGAAGGTGACACCGTACGTCGTTTGGGTAAAATTGCATCGGTTAAAGTTGGAGATGGTATGGTTGGTCGCGTTGTCGACACTTTGGGCCAGCCTATCGACGGTAAAGGACCCATCCAAGGTGAGCTTTACGAAATGCCAATCGAGCGCAAAGCACCGGGTGTTATCTTCCGTCAGCCAGTAAATGAGCCTCTTCAAACAGGTATCAAGGCAATTGATGCCATGATTCCAATTGGTCGCGGACAGCGCGAGCTCATCATCGGTGACCGCCAAACTGGTAAAACTACTGTTGCGATTGACACCATCATTAACCAACGCGAGTTTTACGACCGCGGCGAGCCAGTTTACTGTATCTATGTAGCGATTGGCCAAAAAGGTTCTACCGTTGCAGGTATTGTTAAAAAATTAGAAGATGCAGGTGCAATGGCCTACACAACCGTAGTTGCCGCAAACGCCTCCGATCCAGCTCCAATGCAGTTTTACGCGCCAATGACCGGTGCTGCTGTCGGAGAATACTTCCGCGACTGCGGTAAGCCTGCGCTTATCGTCTATGATGATCTTTCTAAGCAAGCGGTTGCTTACCGTGAAGTATCACTTCTTTTGCGTCGCCCTCCAGGTCGCGAGGCATACCCAGGTGACGTCTTCTACCTTCACTCTCGTTTGCTCGAGCGTGCGGCAAAAGTGATTGCCGATGACAACATCGCCAAGCAAATGAACGACCTTCCAGCTTCTTTGAAAGACAAAGTACGCGGTGGTGGTTCACTTACAGCACTTCCTATCATTGAAACACAAGCAGGTGACGTTTCTGCTTACATCCCTACAAACGTAATTTCCATTACCGACGGTCAGATCTTCTTGGAAGGTGACTTGTTCAACTCAGGTGTCCGTCCGGCAATTAACGTAGGTATCTCTGTATCACGTGTAGGTGGTTCTGCCCAAATTAAGTCAATGAAAAAAGTGGCCGGTACCTTGAAGCTTGACCAAGCGCAGTACCGCGAACTTGAAGCGTTTGCAAAATTTGGTTCGGACCTAGATGCTGCTACAAAAGCGGTCCTAGACAAAGGTGCACGTAACGTAGAAATCTTGAAGCAACGCGAAGGTGACCCATATCCAGTAGAAAAGCAAATTGCAATTATCTATGCTGGTGTGAAAGGCCTTATGCAACCGGTTCCAGTTTCTAAAATCAAGGAATTCGAAAAAGACTACCTTACGGTTTTAGAAGCCAACCACGCAGATACACTCGTCGCACTTAAAGCAGGAAAATACACAGACGAAATCGAGGCTGTTTTGACAAAAACAGCTAAAGAAGTTGCTGCTAAATTTGCATAATTACAGCCTTAATTCAGGATTACAATGGCGAATCTAAAAGAAATACGTAACCGCATTAGTTCAGTGGGCTCCACCATGCAGATTACCTCTGCAATGAAAATGGTGTCGGCTGCTAAATTGAAACGCGCACAAGATGCCGTAACGCAAATGCGTCCGTATGCGGGCAAATTGCGCGAGATCCTCGAGAACCTAAGTGCGAGCCTTGATCTCTCAGAAAACGCCTATGCAGAACAGCGCGAGGTCAATAAAATTCTGATTGTCGGTATTACGTCCAATCGCGGTCTTTGCGGTGGTTTCAACAACAACATCATCAAGCGTGTAGGCACTCTCATTGCCGAAGATTACGCAGGAAAAGAAGTTTCAGTACTTTGTTTAGGTAAGAAAATCAAGGATGTGTACAAACGCACACCAAATTTCTACGCCAATGACAAGTTGGAAAACATGGAAGACGTCTATGCCGATTTGCGTTTTGAGCTAGTTGCTCAAGTAGCTGAAGAAATCATGGCCGAATTCCTCAACAAATCTTTTGACAAAGTAGTTTTGGTTTACAATCGTTTTGTAAATGCAGCTACCCAGGCTATCGAGACAGAACAGTTTTTACCAATCGTACCAACCGTTTCTAGCTCCGAATCTGGCGACTACATCTTTGAACCTTCAAAAATGGACATCGTAGAAGATTTGTTGCCAAAATCCATGAAACTTCAGCTTTACAAAGCCATCAGAGATTCATTTGCTTCTGAGCACGGCGCGCGCATGACTGCCATGCACAAAGCCACCGACAACGCAAGTGAACTTCAAAAAAGCCTTAAACTCAGTTACAACAAAGCGCGCCAAGCCGCCATTACCAACGAAATCCTCGAGATCGTTGGTGGAGCCGAGGCCCTTAATGGTTAAAAGAGTTCAAATAACTTCAAATGAAAAGAGCGCTGATTTCAGCGCTCTTTTTTGTTGATATACTTTTTTGGGGTTTAGTATTTGCTAGTAATTCCAATTGAACCTTTGCGCGATGCGCTGATGGATGTAGGCGAGCACTTCTTCGTGCTTGATATACGTCAGCACATCTTCCATAAATGCTTGTAGGAGCAGGTTTTTTGCCGATGCAGCACTTAATCCTCTTGCTCTTAGGTAAAAAAGCGCGCTTTCATCGAGTTGGCCGGTTGTGGAACCGTGCGAACACTTGACGTCGTCGGCATAAATCTCGAGCTCTGGTTTGGAATTGATGCTTGCGTTGTCTGACAACAGTACGTTGGCATTGCTCTGGTAAGCATTCGTTTTTTGGGCGTCTTTGCGCACAAAAACCTTTCCGTTGAACACGGCAGTAGCTTTGTCGTCTGCTACACCTTTATAGGTTTCAAAAGACTCACAGTTGGCAACTTTGTGGTCCATGGTGGTGTAGTTGGCCACGTGTTGCTCATCTTTGAGCCAGTAGGCTCCATTGAGATAGGTTTGAGCGTGTTGACCTTCCACCGCAACTGCAGCATCATTGCGGACAAAACTGCCGTCTAGCGTAATGGTGTTGATTTCAAAATGAGATTGCGCATCTTGTTTGGCGCGGTCTTCATTGAAGTCGAAATGGCCTGTACTACAATCTTGAATTTTGCAAACCTTGATGCGTGCTGATTTTGCGACGTCATATTGAAAATGCGTGTGTGCAAAACCAATGGTATCTGTGCTACTTTTAGAAACAACATAAATGGCTGCTTCGGAATTTTCGCCAAATTGAAAATGATGGCGATAGAAATACTTGCCTCCGCTATTGACTTGAATAAGTTGAATAGGCTTGTCTAAGGTGCAATTGGCTGCAATACGAACGCTGACACCTTGCTGGGCATAAAGTGCGTTGAGCGCGCCAAAAACATCGTTAAATGAAGCTTCGTGGAAGCTTGCGCTGGCCTCGCTGAGCAGTTTGATCTCTACACCAAGCGGTAAGCCTTGTGGCAAGAACACTTGCGCGTTATTGATCAGCACTGTATAAGCATCTTGAACCACAGAATGGGCCTGTAATTGCGCTTCATTGAGCAAAACTGCATTGTGGAACTGAGCGGCAGCCAACTTGCCAAGTCTGGTGTACTTGAACCTTTCGGCTCTGGTCGTTGGGAAGTCTTTGCCTAAAAGATAGGCTTGCGCTGTTTCTTGCAGTGCTGTTGGCATTTCAATTTGACTTGCCTTTAGATCGGCAATAAATTGTTCGAGTTTGTTGCTGACAATGGTTTCCATCTTACAAACTTTCTTTGATCCAGTCGTAGCCGTGTTCTTCTAGTTCTAGGGCAAGTTCTTTCGGCCCTGATTTGACGATTCTACCGTCGTAAAGGACGTGTACTACATCTGGAACGATGTAATCGAGCAAGCGTTGGTAGTGGGTAATCACGATGGTTGCATTTTCTGCAGACTTGAGCGCATTGACGCCGTGAGAAACGATGCGCAGTGCATCGATGTCTAGACCAGAATCGGTTTCGTCTAAAACGGCGAGTTTAGGTTCGAGCATCGCCATCTGAAAGATTTCATTGCGTTTTTTTTCACCACCGGAAAAACCTTCATTGACGGAACGAGAAGCCAATTTGGCGTCTAGTTCTACAAGTGCAGATTTTTCACGGACCAGCGCCATAAAATCTTTGGCTGATATAGGGTCTTGACCCAGATAAGCACGCTTTTCATTGAGGGCTGTTCTTAAAAAGTTGACGTTGCTCACACCCGGAATTTCTACAGGATATTGAAAAGCCAAGAACAAGCCTTCACGTGCGCGGTCTTCGGTAGCGAGTTCGAGGAGGTCTTTGCCTAAGAATGTCACGCTGCCTTCAGTAATTTCGTAATCTTCACGACCTGCTAAAACTGAAGCAAGTGTACTTTTACCGGCGCCGTTAGGCCCCATAATGGCATGTACTTCACCTGCTTTTACTTCGAGGTTCAATCCTTTGAGGATTTCCTTGCCGTTGATGCTCGCGTGTAAATTTTCTATTTTTATCATTGTTGTGGAGTTCTGGTCTTGAGTTGTGTGTTAACCTACGCTACCTTCTAGGCTGATAGCCAATAGTTTTTGCGCTTCTACGGCAAATTCCATTGGTAGCTGATTGAGTACTTCTTTGCAATAGCCATTGACGATCAGGCTGATGGCCTTTTCTTCACTAATACCGCGTTGCATGCAATAAAAGAGTTGGTCTTCACCAATTTTTGAGGTAGTGGCTTCGTGTTCAATTTTGGCGCTCGGATTTTTACATTCAATATACGGGAAAGTATGCGCACCGCAATGGTCGGTCATGAGCAAGGAGTCGCATTGCGAGAAATTGCGCGCTTTTTGGGCTCCTTTATGAATTTGTACAAGGCCTCTGTAGGAATTTTGTGAGTTTCCAGCAGAGATACCTTTTGAAATGATTGTTGATTTAGTGTTTTTGCCGAGGTGGATCATTTTGGTACCGGTGTCGGCTTGCTGATAGTTGTTGGTAACGGCTACAGAATAGAATTCGCCAACGGAGTTGTCGCCTTTTAAGATGCACGAAGGGTATTTCCAAGTTACTGCCGACCCTGTTTCTACCTGGGTCCAGGAAATTTTTGCGTTGGTTTCGCACAAGCCGCGCTTGGTGACAAAATTAAATACACCGCCTTTGCCTTCTTTGTCTCCGGGATACCAGTTCTGCACTGTTGAGTACTTGATTTCGGCATCTTTGAGGGCAATGAGTTCTACTACCGCTGCGTGCAATTGGTTTTCGTCTCGCTGAGGAGCCGTGCAACCTTCTAAATAAGAAACATAAGCGCCTTCGTCGGCCACTACAAGCGTGCGCTCGAATTGTCCGGTACCGCCTGCATTGATCCGAAAATAAGTAGAGAGTTCCATAGGGCAGCGAACGCCTTTGGGAATGTAGCAAAACGAACCATCGGTAAAAACGGCGCCGTTGAGTGCGGCGTAAAAGTTGTCGGTACTTGGCACAACTGTACCCATGTATTTTTGGACGAGTTCGGGATGTTCTTGAACGGCTTCCGAAAAAGAACAAAAGATAATACCGAGTTCGCTGAGTTTGGCTTTAAAGGATGTGGCTACAGAAACGGAGTCCATGACGAAATCGACAGCTACGCCAGTGAGGCGTTGTTGCTCCTCCATAGAAATACCCAATTTTTTCATGGTTTCCTTGAGCTCCGGGTCGACGTCGTCCCAAGATTCGTATTTCTTAGTTTGTTTGGGCGCAGAATAATAGGCGATGCCTTGAAAATCTGGCTTTTGATAGTGTACATGGGCCCATTCAGGTTCGGTCATGTCTTGCCAAATTGCAAAAGCTTTGAGGCGTTCGTCTAGGAGCCATTGAGGCTCATTTTTTTTAGCAGAAATCAGGCGAATGATGTCTTCGTTGAGACCAATCGGAACGGTATCGGTTTCGATATCTGTGACAAAACCAAATTTGTATTCTTGGTTTTCGAGGTCTTGTGCAAGTTCGTTTTCGGTGTAGTTCGACATCTTTATACAGAAAAGGATTCACCACAACCACATGTACGATCGGCATTGGGATTCTGAAAAACAAAACCTTTGCCATTGAGCCCACCAGAAAAATCTAGGGTTGTGCCTACTAAATAGAGGTAACTCTTTTTATCGACAACAACTTTGACGCCGTTGTTTTCAAAGGACATATCGCCTTCGTTTTCTTGGTTGTCAAAAGTAAGTTGGTACATGAGACCTGAACAGCCTCCACCTTGTACACCTACTCGGATAAAGTACCCTTCTTTTTGCTCGTCTTCCATGAGACGAAGCGACTGTTTTTTGGCAGCATCTGTAACGGTTAACATCTCGTTTTTATTTAGATTAATTATAAATAAAACACTTTGTTTGCTGCAAATTTACCACATTAATGGTATTGCATGCAAGATTTTAAACAAAGAAATTACATGCATGTTTGCGTTTGCGTTTTTTTTAACACGTTATGTAATTTATTTTGACTATATTTAGCTCTGAACTCATTAAAAACAAAAGTTATGCGTCTATTTTACCTCGTTTGCGGCTTGCTTTCTATTTCACTGTCATTGGCTCAACAAGTCACGCTGGATTCCAAGGCTTATCAAGCGCTTAAACAAAATAATGAACTAAATGGAGTAGCGGTAGTAGCGCCTGATGTAACCGTTGTAAATCAACATTATTCTGGAACGCAGGTTCAAAAATCAGGTCTATGCGATTGCCTGATCCCATTAGATTCAACTTTTCAGTTAGCCATGTTGCCTAACGATGATTTCTATTCAAATAGTATAGCTTTGCCATTTAACTTCAGTTTTTATGGCACGAGCTATGATAGCTTGTACATTAACAACAACGGTAATATTTCGTTTTCGCAACCGTATTCTACGTTTACCGCTAACCCATTTCCAGATCCAACATTTAACATGATTGCGCCGTTTTGGGCAGATGTAGACACGAGGTCTAACAATGGAGGAAGTGTTTGGTATAAAGTCAATGCGCACTCGTTGGTAGTAGTTTGGGACCATGTAGGATACTTCAATATGATGGAAGACAAACTCAATACATTTCAGCTGATCATCTCAGATGGCTTAGATACACTCATCCCTAATGCTAACAATGTATCATTTTGTTACGGAGACATGCAGTGGACAACCGGATCTGCGTCTTCCGGAGTGAATGGATTTGGCGGAACACCTGCCACAGTTGGGGTCAATATTGGCAACGGCATCAATTATTTTCAAGTAGGGCAGTTCGACTCAACCGGTGTAAATTTTGATGGCCCATACAATACGAATGACCAAGTAGATTTTTTAGATGGTCAAGAAATTTATTTTGATTTGGCCTCTTCCAATTCAAATATTCCGCCACTCGTCATGAGCAGTGGTATTTGCGACACCATCGATGTATATACCGGGGATACCTTAAAAAGTTTAAATGCCGTAGATTTTTCAATTGGTATTAGCACGCCTGAAATCGGTCAGACGTTAACAACAAATATTACTTGTGACGAACCAACCGCACTCAACTACCAAACTTCTTTAGTGAGCAATGAATTTACAAGTTACGACCTCACTTTTGATGCCACAGGGGTACAACCTGGCTTGTATCATATTCAAATTGAAACAACTGACAACGGCACTCCAGCGCAAACGGTCACAAAAAATATCCCAATTCGCGTACTTTACGATGCAAATCTTGCAGGATTAAATGATGTTGCGGTTGCCCAGATCGCGGTTTATCCGAATCCGACTTCAGAAACTGTTCAAATTAATGGTTTGAAAGCGGGAGATGTGCTTGAATTATTTGATGCTTCTGGAAAATTGATACAAACAATGAAGGCCACAAAGATAACTGAGCAACTCATTTTACCGCAAATAGGCTTTTATATCTTGAAATGTTCTAGTGACAACATGCCACTTACCGTACTGAAGTTGCAACGCATCTAAGTAGTCAACAACATTAGTGTTTTCTGTGTATTTTTAGCCAATGAAAAGAATCATTTTCTTGGCTTTGCTTTGCCTGAATTTAAACGGTCAAGTATGTGCGCAAAATACACAAACCAATTACAAAACGAAATACGTTTATATATTGGTAATCGATGGCCCGCGTTATTCAGAAACATACGGCGAACCTTCCTGTAAATACAGCCCGTTTCTCTGCGATTCGCTTAAACACGAAGGTACTTTTTATGCCAACTTCAAAAATAACGGTCCAACTTTTACCGTACCGGGACATACAGCTATTGTAACAGGAACCTATCAGCGTATTTCAAATGCGGGCACCGCCTTACCAAAACAGCCGAATATTTTTCAATATTTTTTACGGGCAAGTGGGAAAGATTCTACCGGGGCATATGTTGTGGCGAGCAAAGGAAAACTAGATGTGTTGGTCAATACCTCACACAAAAAATGGAACAACCAATTTGTGGCCAGCACCTATTGTGGCCCAAATGGTAATGGTTTGGGCTATGGCCGCGACGACAAAACATTTGCCAAAACCACAGAGTTGTTGCGCTCAGGCAATCCGCCGCAACTCATGCTCATCAATTTGTTAGCTGTGGATGTGTATGGCCATGCCAACAACTGGGACAAATACCTCGAGTCTATTACCCAAACCGATTTGTACGCCGCCAAACTTTGGCAAATGATCCAAGAGAATCCTGAGTTGCGCAATCAGACCACCCTTTTCATCACCAATGACCACGGTAGGCACTTAGATGGGGTGCGCTCAGGGTTTGTCAATCACGGTTGTCGTTGCGAGGGCTGTCGCCATATCTCGCTGTTGGTTTTGGGGCCAGATACGCCGAAAGGTGTAGTAGTGACGGATGAAGCCGAAATGACAGACATCTCCAAAACAATTGCAGACCTCTTGCATTTTGAGATGCCTACCAGCAAAGGTGAGTTGCTCAGAACAGCCTTTCCTTTGAAATAAAGCGATGATGCTTTGTAGTCTTTGTTTTTAAAACAGATCTTCTAAGAGCTGGTCATCCACTAAATTCGGGAGCGTTACCTTCAAAAGTGGCTCGGCTTCCATGGCGCGTTTGATCGCAAAAGTAGCGTTTTCGTTGCGCGCCCAATTGCGTCTGGCAATTCCGTTATTGACATCCCAATGGAGCATGCTGGTGAGGTTGCGCTGTGCTTGCGCAGAGCCGTCTAACAACATGCCAAAGCCGCCGTTAATGACCTCTCCCCAGCCTACACCGCCGCCGTTGTGAATGCTCACCCAGGTAGCACCTCGGAAGCTGTCACCGATGACGTTTTGGATGGCCATATCTGCCGTAAAGCGAGAGCCGTCGTAGATATTCGAAGTTTCGCGGTAAGGAGAGTCTGTGCCGGATACGTCATGGTGATCGCGACCCAAAATAACGGGGCCAATTTCTCCTTTGGCAATCGCATCATTGAAGGCAGCTGCAATGCGCATGCGTCCTTCCGCATCAGCGTATAAAATGCGTGCCTGAGAGCCCACCACCAATTGATTGGCGCGCGCGCCTTTGATCCATTGAATGTTATCTGCCATTTGCTGCTGGATTTCTGCTGGGCTTTCTTGCATCATGTGCTCGAGCACTTCGCAGGCAATGGCGTCGGTTTTTTCGAGGTCTTGAGGCTTGCCGCTGGCACAAACCCAACGGAAGGGTCCAAAGCCAAAATCAAAGCACATCGGACCTAAAATATCTTGTATGTAAGAAGGATATTTGAAATCGATGTGGTTCGCTGCCATGACCTCGCCACCCGCTCTCGAAGACTCGAGCAAAAATGCGTTGCCGTAGTCAAAGAAATAAGTTCCTTTGGCGGTATGTTTATTAACGGCTGCTGCGTGTCTGCGCAAACTTTCTTGAACGTAAGTTTTGAAGTTTTCTGGGTCATTGGCCATCATGTCGTTGGCTTGCTCAAAACTCAAGCCTGCGGGGTAATAACCACCAGCCCACGGGTTGTGCAGCGAAGTTTGGTCCGAACCGAGATCGACATGAACGCCCGTTTGGTCGAATTTCTCCCAGACGTCAACAACATTGCCCAAGTAGGCAATAGACACAACTTCTTTATCAGCTTGTGCTTTTTTGACGCGCGCAACGAGTTGGTCTAGGTCTGAAATGATTTCATCGACCCAACCTTGTTCGTGACGCGTGTGTGCCGCTTTCGGATTCACCTCGGCAGTAACCGA
>JBIIZO010000121.1:0-6640 GCA_044346245.1 Crocinitomicaceae bacterium | reverse complement strand
GATTGCAAATACTGTTTCTCGACTTCGGTAAGCGGTTGAGCAGCATTGAATCTAGAAAAAGAGATATCAAAGCTATTACCGTTCAAGTGAGGACTTCGCTTGACAGCGGTGCGGTTCTTGCGAACTAATTTTGCAACGGTGTGCTTGGTGCGGGTCATGGAAGTTACAACCAATTGGCAGTCTTTTAGGGAGCTTTTTGCCAAAGAATCTTGGAACGCGCTACCGATTTCTTTCAAGATTTGAGCGGCATATGGCGTTAGAAATGCATAGGAATATTGAAAAGTATCTAAGATGAATCCATTTGAAGGCGAAACGAGCACAAGTTTTTTGGCTCGAAATGCTTTGCGCAAGCCATTTGTGTTTGCAACGGGCTGGATGCCTTGCCTCACGGAGCGGTCCATGTATTCTACCAAACGGTTGTTGAGTTGGGCGGTATAAATGTGTGGATCTGTCTCTGGATATTGAAATGAGTTTCCATCCAGACTTTTTGTGGGCGTGAGGGTAGTTGTAGGCTCAGCAGGCCAATATGCAAAAGCCAAAAGCACAAAACTAATTACAAAAAAAAAGATATGATAAACCCGCATTGAAACAAATATAAAAATTGATTGCTTTGGTCTAACGCAAGTTCGTAATTTTGTGTCATGGGAACATTTGAATCACTCAGAGCACAACTCGAAGAACAAGATTGGCCAAATGTCTATTTGTTTAAATTCATTGTCCCCAACGACAACCATCATCTCGCACAAGTCACAGCGCTATTCGATAGCAATAGTGAAATTAGTTATCATCATTCCGGAACAGGAAAATACGTGAGTGTGAGCGCCAAAGAAGTCATGCTTTCGGCAGCAGACATCATTGCAGTTTACGAACGTGCGGCCCTGATACCGGGAATAATCTCTCTTTAATGGAAGCAGTCCTACAATTTTTATTCGTCTCCTTATTGATTTTACTCGGTGTAATCGCATACCGATTGCTACTCAAAAAGTTCCAACGCGGCCAGGTGGTTCATAAAGAATTTTGTGAGTTGTACAACCTCGATCAAGAACCTGCGCAAGGTGAGTTGGCATTTTACTTTGTGTGTCCGGAGGCTTGTGAGGTTAGGTTTGCCATTTGGCAATTCAATCAAATTGTCTGTGAGGTAGCGCAGGGCACCTATGAAAAAGGCGGCCATATTTTGCGTTTCGACAGCACGAAGCTTGCCAATGGCGTTTATTATTATGGCATCATGACCTCAGATCAGGAGACCAAAAAACGCATGACCATCGCTAATTAAGATTCGTCGCTAGATTTCTCAATTTTGATGCGAGAAGGTTTTCTAGGCAATTTGTATTTGGGCTTGTGAAAATCGCTTTTGTAGCCGTCGGTTTTTTCGATGCGATACACCAAACCTAAGCTATATTGCGTGTAAGAAGAACTCCCGAAGATATCGACCAGACCAAATTTATAGACACCCTGTGCTTGCAAGCCAATTTGCTTGCTGAGCCAAAATGTACAACCAGCTGATAAATTAATTGTGGGGCTGAGTAACGGTGCACTTTGTTTAGGGTCTGCGGAACGCAGGCTGAACCCAAGACCAGCACCTAAATAAGGGTCAATTGCACCTCGGCCGAGTTGCTTGTAAAAAGAATACTTAAGTGCGGCATCAAAATATCCGATAAAACCATTCACACCGATAGAGTCATTGACCTTTCTCTCAGGTTTGTAAGTTTGTGCGCCGAGTACTGCTTCTGTACTCCAACCATTGTAAATATAGCGATCAACGTATAATCTTGAAGGGAAAGGCAAGCCATGAAGTTGATCAAATGGCATTGGGTTGAGTTCTTGGCCGTCGTCGTCGGTGGTGGTCCAGGCGAGTCCGAACTGCCAAAAATAATTGTCTCGGTTGGTGATCATTTTATCTGGTTGTGCAAATGCAGTTGCTTGGATCAAGACAAAAAGGAGACTGAAAAATAGGGTAAGTTGTTGGCGCATGCGTTCGATTCTAAGTACAAATTTAGTCAATATCACTAGGGTAGCAGTTTATTCGGAATAAATGAATTGACAATCTATTGTTGATGTGCCGTTTGCTATTAAATGAGTAAATTTGAAAAGAATGGGAAAAGTTAAAAAATACGACCTCACCCTCGACGACGAACAGCCCTTCGAAGTTTACGGAATTTCTACTGCATTTGCCGATTACCGCCTCACTTGGGAACTCAACCAAATGCTCGGAATTCACCTAGAAAAAGGACAACAGCGCTTTGAACTCTTTGTGCCCAAACTCAAGGCGCAGCATGCGTTTAGTTATTTTTCTTACGAAGATCAAGAGCTCCTGACGCGTTTCTTTTTGATCAAAAACAAACAAGATCAGCAACTCTTGCAAGCAGACCGCCCCATGATTGATTATTTCCTGGTCCTCAAGGATAATTTTTCACACAAGTCAGAGGTCTTGCTTGAGCAGCTCAGAAAAATAAACGGCATCGTAGCCGTCTTTAGTTTCAATTACGAAGAATTTGACATATTAGATTACCTTACTAGTTAACATGAAAAGAACTAAAATTGTGGCCACAATGGGCCCCGCATCGCTCAAGAAAGAAACACTAGCCGACATGATGCGCGCTGGCCTCAACGTTTGCCGACTCAATTTTTCGCACGGCAGCCACCAAGACCACGCCGGTGCAGTTGCCCTGATACGCGAACTCAACGAGGAGCTGGGTTTGAATGTAGCTATTCTGGCCGACCTCCAAGGCCCAAAAATCCGCACCCATGAAATGGAAAATAATGGTGTGCTCATCGAAGTCGGACAACAAATAGATGTTGTTGTAGAGAAAGTCTTAGGCAACAATAAGCGGTTTTCCATCAATTACAACCTGTTACCTCGCGACGTCAATCCAGGGGAGCAAATCCTACTTGACGACGGCAAGTTGGTTTTATCGGTCTTAGAAACCGACGGAAAGGAACGCATCCGCTGCGAAGTCGTACAAGGCGGCTTGTTGTGTTCCAAAAAAGGTGTCAATTTTCCAAATACCAAAATTTCGATGCCTTCACTTACTGAGAAAGACATCGAAGACCTCAACTACGCCCTTAAATTGGGCGTAGACTGGATTGGCCTCTCCTTTGTGCGCACGGCTAATTGCATTATCGACCTCAAGGAAAGAATCGCCAAAAAACGCAGTATTGCTAAAGTTGTTGCTAAAATAGAAAAACCAGAAGCCTTAGAAAATATAGATGCTATCATCGAAGAAAGCGATGCGCTTATGGTAGCTCGTGGAGACCTCGGCGTCGAGATTCCATATCAAAATGTGCCCCTGATGCAAAAGATGATCATCAGCAAATCTATTTCGAAGGCCAAACCAGTCATTGTCGCTACCCAAATGATGGAATCCATGCTCAATAGCCTCACGCCAAGTAGGGCAGAGGTCAATGACGTTGCCAACGCGGTGCTAGATGGCGCTGATGCGGTCATGCTTTCAGGCGAAACTTCTGTAGGCCAGTATCCGGTTCAGGTGGTTCAAACGATGGCGAATATTATTAAAGAAATGGAGCAACATCCGAGTATGTATCACAAAGAAGAACTGCCGCCAAAAGGAAACCCGCGCTTCATCTCCGACTCCATTTGTTTCAACGCTTGCCGTTTGGCACAGCGCGTGGAAGCAAATGCAATCATCACCATGACTTTTTCGGGCTATACTGCTTACAAAATTGCATCACAAAGACCTGCTTCCCAAATTTTTGTCTTTACCAGCAACCGCAAAATTCTGACTCAGCTCAATTTAGTTTGGGGTGTGCGCGCCTTTTACTACAATAAACGCATTTCTACCGACCACACAATTGCAGATATCAAATACATCATGAAAGAGGGCGGTCATCTTCAGACCGGAGACGTCGTGATCAACGTCGCCTCAATTCCACTAGAAGATCTCGGTGGTTCCAATATGTTGAAGCTCTCTTACGTAGATTAACGGAAGGCGCGCATGCCTGAACCGTGTAATTTTACCAAATGAACGCATCCTGGAAACTCCGTGCTCAAGAGCCTTTGTCTGTAGTGAATACGCTCGCTGAAGAACTCAAAATCCCAAATTTTGCAGCGCAATTGCTCGTGCAACGCGGCATTGCCAACAGACAAAGCGCAGTAGCTTTCTTCAAGCCACAGCAAAATGCCTTGCATGATCCTTTTTTATTGCGCAATATGCAGGCTGCTGTGCACCGACTCCATCGAGCCATCGCCAAGCAAGAAAAGGTGCTGTTATACGGCGATTACGACGTCGATGGCACCACCGCAGTAGCGCTCATGGCAGAACAGCTCGCTTTACTCGGTTTGCAGTGCGCTTATTACATTCCAGACCGCTACAAAGAAGGTTATGGCGTGAGCGCAGCAGGTATCGACTACGCAATTGCCGAACGCTTTCATTTGCTCATTACACTAGATTGCGGTATCAAAGCACAAGTAGAACTCGCGCGTGCCAAGGCGGCAGGTATAGACGTTATTGTCTGTGACCACCACCAACCAGACGACAACCTACCTAAGGCGCTCATTTTGAATCCAAAGCAAAACGACTGCACTTATCCGTTCAAAGAACTTTCTGGTTGTGGTGTCGCCTTCAAATTGTTACAAGGACTTTATCAATATTTAAATATTGAGCAAAGCGCTTTATTTCAAAGTTTAGATCTTGTAGCGCTGTCAATTGGCGCTGATATAGTGGAAATGACAGATGAAAACAGGGTTTTATGTGCCAAAGGCTTAGCCCAACTCAATAGTGCACCTAGGCCAGCATTTTTAGCCATTTTAGCCTTGGCTAAAAAGGCGCTTCCACTTTCATTACGCGACGTCGTTTTTATTTTGGCACCGCGCATCAATGCCGCGGGCCGAATTGCCTCTGGCAAGCGTGCCGTCGACTGGATGCTCAGTACCAACGACGCCGAAATCTCGGCTCTCGCCCAGGACATCAATACAGACAACACCACGCGCCGAGCCTTAGATCAAGAAATGACGGCCCAAGCCTTGGCACAAATTGAGGCAGATCCTTTGTTCCCGGATCAGTTTGCCACCATTGTACAAGACCCTAATTGGCATAAAGGCGTTGTGGGCATTGTAGCCTCTCGGCTCATCGAAACGCATTACCGGCCAACAATCGTACTCACGGAGTCTAACGGAGTGCTCACCGGTTCTGCGCGCTGTATGCAGCCCCTTAATTTGTATGACTTACTCGAGCGCTGCCAACAACATCTAATACAATTTGGCGGACATCAATTTGCAGCGGGTCTGACGTTAGTGCCTGAGCAGCTTCCTGCTTTCAAAGTGGCATTTGAAAATGCTGTATCAGCAGCGCTCTCAGAGAAAAAGTTAAAAAGGCAAATCGACATCGATACGGAACTTGATTTCAAAGAGTTGGGCTCCAATCCGCAGGTTCACTTTTTACGCATCCTCCAAATTTTAGAGGCTTTTGAACCATGTGGGCCCGGTAACATGCATCCGGTCTTTTTGGCCAAAAATTGCATGGTATTGGAATACAAAGTACTCAAGGGCGCGCATCTCAAACTCAAGGTCATCCAAGAGGGTTCTCAGGTACCAATCGACGCCATCGGATTTCAACTTGCCTCCTTTGAAACAGAGCTGGCAGTTGGTGTCTTCATCGATATCGTTTTTCAGATCAGCTCCAATACGTATATGAACCGCACAACGCTGCAACTCGTGCTCCAAGATTTGTGTGCGAGCGCTTAGTTTGCGTAAGTTTGCAACATGTTTACAGGAATCATCGAAGAAGTGGGCCAAGTAATGGCCATAGAAAAAGAAGCAGGAAACATCCATTTTACCATTGCTTCTGGTTTGTCGGAGGGCTTTAAAATTGACCAAAGTGTGGCGCACAACGGCTGTTGCCTCACTGTTGTGGATCAGAACGATCAACAGCATGTTGTTACGGCCATCCACGAAACACTATTGAAAACCAATTTAGGCACTTGGCAAATAGGCACTAAGGTGAATATCGAGCGCTGCATGCAATTGGGAGGCAGGCTAGATGGCCATATGGTCCAGGGTCATGTAGATTGTGTCGGCACGTGTGTTTCGGTTTTAGATGAAAACGGCTCTTGGCGTTTTACTTTTCAGCACCCAGATGCTTTTGTTACGGTAGAAAAGGGGTCTATTACGGTAAACGGTACTAGCCTAACTGTTGTGGATGCGCAAAAAGGGCAATTCTCGGTCTGCATCATTCCATATACTTATGAGCATACAAACTTCAAGGAAATCAAAGAAGGAACTATTGTGAATCTAGAATTTGACATCATCGGTAAATACGTAGCGCGCTACTTGAGTTTGCAACAATAAGTCAGTGCTCAGCAATACTTGATAACAAAAATGGCGGCCCGGAGGGCCGCCATTTTTATTTCGAATGAACTTGTTTATTAGTTGCGAACAGGCGCAGCTGGTTTTGGTGTAGTTGTTGTCGCTGGCACTGGATCTTTGATACCGAGGGCTTTTTTAGCCACTGCATCGTTTGGCTCCATTGCTAAGATTTCTTCAAAGTATTTTTTGGCTTTGTCGAGGTCTTTATTCGCAGACTTAGAGTAGTAATCTGCAACATAACGCAAGGATTCGAGTACGAATGCTTTCTTGGTAGGCTGCATGCGGTCTTCGGCTTTCACCATCTCGGTAACTTTGAGG
>JBIIZO010000020.1:0-21033 GCA_044346245.1 Crocinitomicaceae bacterium | reverse complement strand
CGCATGGCATATGAAGAGATAGTTATTCTTACAGGAGCAAGTAAAGGTTTGGGTTTGGAAATGCGCAAGCAAGTTCTGGAAAAGCCAAATACTTTGGTGGTTGCTGTTTCGAGGACCAAGCTAAATGATGAAGTTGATCATCTTGTTGAGATCAATACGGACCTCACTGATTTTCGCAATTGTGAAGAATTGATGACAACTTTGGGGGATATGATCACTGGGCAAGAAAAGTTGAAAAAGATAACGCTCGTAAATAACGCGGCACGCTTGGGAGCGATTAAAACTTGTATCAATGCAAGTTCTTTGGATGTTGCCAAGACCATTTTTTTAAATACAACGGTTCCTATCTTGCTTCAAAACAGGGTTCTTCAATATGCAAGTAAGCAAATTTTTGTTGAAGTGCTCAATATCATTTCTGGAGCTGCTCATAAAGCATATCATGGATGGGGGGCTTACTGCACATCAAAAGCAGGTTTGTTAATGGCGACAAAAACGGCAGCACTGGAAATTACAAATCTTGGCCTCAACGCAAAAGCATGGGCACTTATTCCGGGTGTTATAGATACTGGAATGCAGAAAGAAATTAGAAGTAGTAATGCTCGAGATTTTCATGAGCTAGAAAGGTTTGTCAAAATGAAGTCGGAAAACATGTTGATTTCACCGGTGGTGATTGCCAGTTTTATAACAAAGGCAATAACGGACACAGCGTTTGTCAATGGAGAAGTTTACAACATCAAAGATTTTTGAAAGATGCGACTCACCAAACTCAATGCAGACAGTTCTTGGATGTTCTATTTCGATGGGCTTCATGTGCTTGTTGACCCCTGGTTTACCCCGGCGCAAGTTGATTTTCATCCTTGGTTCAGTCGGCAATTTCATCTAGAGCCCCAGCCTCAACTGAGTGAAATTCAAAGCCCGGACTTCATTTTCATCTCTCATCGCTACACCGATCACTGCAATCGTGAAACGCTATTGCAATTCTCTTCAGATATACCTGTTATCGCTATTCCTTCTATATTGAAGAAGATTGCTAAATGGGGGCATTTTAAAAAATTAATACCACTTTCTGAAGCACCTTTCGACATCCAACTCGTTGACACGCGTCAAAATTTAGTCCACAAGGCTTATTTGATCACGTTTTCAGCTGGAAAGCTTCTTTATGCGCCTCATGGTGCCAAAGTAAAGCAGAGTTGTACTGCGGATGTCCTTATTGCTTCCACGTTGCGCTATGAGTTGCCTTTCTTTTTGGGAGGGACCATCAATTTAGGTTTAAAGGTGGCAAAGGATTTAAAAGAAAGTGTGGGCGCTCAACACTTATTGTGTACACACGCCGAAAATAAAAGAGCGGAAGGTCTTGTGTCGAAGCTAGCCAAAAAACATTTTAAAAAGGACGAAACCGTGCATTATTTGGCAGCAATGGAAGCATTCGATTTATAGATCGATCAGTGATAGATGCACAACAAGGTTCCGTCGGCAAGACTGGCATAAACGGTTAATCCAATTGTTACAAGACTCAAAGCATTGGCTTTGCTGATTTGATCCCAAGTTTTTCCGTCATTGGTGCTGGTGTCGATTCCATTGGTTCCGCAGGCGATAAGCAGGTCTCCTAAATGGATGACACAGGAGCGATAACCGGCGGGTGAGCGTTTAGGTGTTTGCCAGGTTTTGCCTCCATCTTGCGTGTAGAAACAAGTATTTTGGCTGTTTTCTGGTTGTGTGTAGTCTCCTCCAACTACCACAATGCGCAACGAATCAAGGACGGTTAAGGCATATGGGCCGCACGTGGGGCAACTCGGAAACGGTAAAGGAAATTCTTGCCAAGATGCGCCAAAGTTGGGGCTGTAGTGCAAGGCAGACTTGGTGCCGCCTGAAACAAAATAGATTTGAGAGCCTACTATCTGACACGTCTGCCCGCTTGCAGCGTAAGCGGCTTGCCCTGTTACTGCCATTACTTTTGCGGGTGTTGCTTCCCAATGAAGTCCGAAATCTGTAGATCTAAAGGTGCTGAAATAGCCGTCGATAGGATCGCCAAGCAGAAAAACCAAATTTTCTTGCGCGCAAATGCCATCTAAAAAGAGGTCGGTTCTTTTGCCTAAGGGGTAAATTACAGTATCGATTTGAAGGTTTTGATCGAGTAAAACAAGGCCGCTTGAGTCGTGGCTTTGCATGGCGATGTAGCCATTTGGCGTAGGGCAGAGGTCTCGTAGTTCTTTGAAATTTGCAGCAAGTTCTTTTTTGAGCATTACTTTGCCATTCTTGTCGTGAAGGCGCACCACTGCGTGGCTAGAGCCACTCAAAAATTGCTTGTTTTCAAGGGGTATTAATGCACGTTCGTGTTCTTGTCCGCTCACGCGAGGAAAATAAATTTGCGTTTGCGCAAAGGCCAAGTTGACGTAAAAAAACAGCAATAAAAACTTAGGCATTTTTTCTGAATGTAGTTTCAAATTTTTGTTGAAGTGTAGTGCTCAATTGGGGCCAATTTGCGGGTTGCATGTGCTTCCAGCGTTTGTGAGACCAAAGCCAATTACCTGGTTTTTGTAAAATAGTTTGTTCGAGTTTTTGAACATGCAATTGGGTTAATTCTTGGTATTGGAGTTGTTTTGAATGTGTAACTAAAACTTCAAGTCGAACCTTATAATATCCTCTTTTATAATTTGATATATTGACATAAACTACAGCGCAATCATATTTATTGGCCATGTATTCAGGTCCGAAGATCACGGCACTTTGTTGTCCGAGAAAAGGTAACCACAAGCAATTAGACGCCGAGCTTGGCGCTTGATCAGCCAAGACAAGAACAACCGGTTGAGGTGTTTCAAATGCGCTTTGGTAGGTCTTGGCATGTACCACCTTTAAACCAAAACGGGACCTTCTTTGGGTTAATTTGTAGTCCCAAAACGGATGGCTCAGCGGCATGCCGATACCAAAACAAGGTTGCTTGAACCAGAGCGCTTGGGCGCTAATGAGCCATTCCCAATTGTTGTAATGGCCTGCAACTAACAGAATAGGTTTGTTCAGCGCCTTGATTTCTTCCAGGATTTCAGGGTTTTCCAGCTGCATGCGCTGCAATAGTTGTTTTTCGGAAATCGTCAGGTTCTTGACAGACTCAACCAGTAGGTCTGAGAAATAGCGGTAAAAATCTTTTCGGATTTGTTTTCTTTCTTTTATAGATGAATTCGGAAAGGCCAGTTGCAAGTTTTGATCGATGACTTTTCGGCGATAAGGAAGAAAAGTGCTAAATAAAAAACGGAGCAAGCCAGCAAGGCCGTAGAGTATCCACAGCGGCAAGTAGGATAGGGGGAGGACCAATCCGTAATAGAGCAAGGCGCCGCTTAAAATTTGTATTTGTCTTGCCACCATTTTTTGATTTGTTGTGCGATTTCTTGCTCTTTCTGGGCGCTGCCCGGATGAAAAAAGTTGGTGCCGGAGATTTCTGAGGGTAAAAATTCTTGGTTGTAGAAGTTGTCCGGATGATCATGACTGTATTGGTAACCGTCGCCATAGCCGAGCTCTTTCATGAGTGCACTCGGTGCGTTACGCAGGGCAAGCGGCACGCCGAGGTTGCCTGTTTTTTGTACAATTTGCTGAGCCTGGTTAATAGCCATGTAAGCAGCATTGCCTTTTGGAGAACTCGCTAAATAGAGCGTACATTCGCTCAGAATGATCCGAGATTCTGGCCAGCCGACGTTTTCTATGGCCTGAAAACATGCATTGGCCAATAAAAGAGCATTTGGATTGGCCAGGCCGATGTCTTCTGCGGCTAAAATCACCAAACGACGCGCAATGAATTTGGGGTCTTCGCCGCCTTCTACCATCCGGGCAAGCCAATAGACTGCCGCATTGGGATCTGAACCCCTGACTGATTTGATAAACGCAGAAATGATATCGTAATGTTGTTCGCCGTCTTTGTCATAGCTGGCTAAACTCTGTTGGGCATTTTGCAATACAATTTCGTCGGTAATCTCAATTTGGACTTGCGTTTGAAAAGTGCCTATAATGATTTCAAAGACGTTTAGTAATTTGCGGGCATCACCGCCAGAAATGCGCAATAGTGCATTGGTTTCCAACAAGGAGATCTGCTTTCTCTGCAGAATGGAATCTTCCTTAATGGCCCTTTCCAAAAGAGAGAGGAGGTCTTTTTGGCTGTGGTGTTCTAAAGTATAAACCTGGCAGCGCGAGAGCAAAGCCGAAATGACTTCAAAAGATGGGTTTTCGGTGGTGGCGCCGATAAGGGTTATGATGCCTTTTTCGACGGCGCCGAGTAAAGAATCTTGCTGCGCTTTGGAAAAGCGATGGATTTCGTCGATGAACAGTATGCTGCCTTTCGGGCTGAACATACCGCCGCCTTGTACTTTGGCAATGACCTCTCTTACATCTTTGACGCCGCTGGAAATGGCGGAAAGTGTGTGGATTGGGCGCCCGAGGTGCTGGGCAATGAGCTGAGCTAAGGTGGTTTTGCCTACGCCCGGTGGGCCCCAAAAAATCATGGAGGGGATGACGCCTGCGTCTAGGGCCCGTCTCAAAGAAGCGTTTGGCGCCAATAGATGTTGCTGACCAATGTACTGATCTAGCGTCTGTGGACGCATGCGTTCTGCGAGCGGAGCATTCATTACTCAAAGATAAGCAAACTAATTTTAGTATCTTCGTGGCAAAACAGATTGAATGAACGTCTATCTTGACAACGCCGCCACCACACCTGTTGCACCAGAGGTGGTAGAAGCCATGATCCCGGTATTGTTTCATGCCTTTGGGAACCCATCCTCTACACACGCTTTTGGTCGTCAGGCCAAGGCGCTTTTAGAAAATTCAAGACGCAGTATTGCCCAAGCACTCAATTGTGCGCCCTCTGAGCTCATTTTTACATCAGGTGGCACCGAAGCCGACAACATGGCTTTGCATGCAGCCGTTACGCAGCTTGGCGTGAAGCGCATTATTACCACTTCCATAGAACATCATGCGGTAGGGCACACCGCAGAGGCCTTAAAAGTTTCAGACGGCATTGAAGTTGTTTATTTGGCGCTTGACGCAAAAGGCAATGTCAATTTGCAAGAACTTGAGCAGCTTTTGCAAGTACCAACGCCTACAATTGTGTCGCTGATGCATGCCAACAACGAAATTGCCACCTTGCTTCCGCTCGAGCTTGTTACAAAACTTTGCAGACAATACGGGGCTTATTTCCATTCCGATACCGTTCAAACAATGGGGCACTACCATTTTGATTTAGCTGCCCTCGACATCGATTTCATTACCTGTGCTGCCCATAAATTTCATGGTCCAAAAGGCATTGGTTTTTTATATGTAAACAAAAAAACGCGCGTCAATCCGCTCATTCATGGGGGTTCGCAAGAACGCGGCTTGCGCGGTGGTACCGAAAATATTGCAGGTGTGGTTGGTTTGGCAAAGGCCATCGAACTCGCCTATACCGACCTCGAAGCACATCAAAACCACGTTTGGGGTCTCAAAAACTACATGATCAGCCGTTTGCAGGCGCTTTTTCCGGAAGTGCTCTTCCATGGCGAGACCAGTTATGAAAAAGCGTTGTATACCGTCCTGAATGTGTGTTTGCCGGCTACCGCCAAAGCAGGTTTGTTGCTGTTTACCCTCGACTTAAAGGGCGTTGCGGTAAGTGGTGGCTCTGCTTGTACATCTGGTGCCACCAAGGGCTCACATGTACTCGAAGGCATTGGCGCCGATATGTCCAGACCTAACGCGCGCTTTTCTTTCTCGCGCTTTACGACCAAAGAAGAAATCGATTACGCGCTTCAACAAATCGAAGAAGTATATCAAAAGAATCTGTAAATTCAACCTATGCAAGCGCGGCCTAAAGTATTGTTTATTTCGAGTTGGTACCCCACAGAACTCAAGCCAACCGAAGGGAACTTTGTGCAACAACACATCCTTGCCGCCCAACAAGTTGCCGATGTAGCCATGGTGCATGTCGTTCTGAGTACGCGTCACCAAACCACAACTCATCAAGCAGCCGCAACGCCCTACGAAGCACACGTGGTGTATATTCCAAAAAACGAAGTCTTTATAATTGGTCTGTTGGTCAATTATTTCAAGATTTTCGCTGCCTATTGGAAGTTTGCCGCCCAAACCAAACTTGGTAAGCCTAGTCTGATTCATGCCAATGTGCTGTTTCCAATTGGTTTTATCGGTCTTTTACTCAAGCTCAGGTGGCGCATTCCGTTGCTCTTTACCGAACACTGGACCTGCTATCACGAAACTGCACAACCACAGCCGACGCGTTTTCAGCAGTTCTTTTTGCGCTGGATTGGTAAAAAAGCGAATCTAATTATGCCGGTCTCATTGGATTTGGCAGCCGCCATGCAACGTTTTGGCATCAATGCACCCATGAAAGTAGTGCCCAATGTAGTTGATCCTTTGGTTTTTGCACCCGTAGAAAAGCGCCCACACAGCGTGTATCGTTTTGTGCATATTTCTTCTTTAGACCCCGAGCAAAAGAACTTTCATTTGCTGTTGCGCGCCTTTCATCAACTCAAAAAACAGCAAGCAAAAGTAGAGCTGCACGTCATTTCCGACGGCGATTACAATGCCTACGCTAAACTGATCAAAGGTTTTGAGTTTGCGAACTCCATTCACTTTCATGGTCGCCAAGACAGCGCGGGCGTGGCAGCAATGCTTCAGTTTGCCGATGCGTTGGTCTTGAGTAGCCGCTTTGAAAATTTACCCTGCGTCTTGCTAGAGGCGCTCTCTACGGGCACTCCCATGATTTCAACGCAAGTGGGTGGTGTCGCGGAGCTCATCAACGATAGCAATGGTATTTTAGTCGCTTCCGAAGATGAACAAGCGCTATTAGCTGCCATGATTGAAATCCAGCAACGCCAATATGTAGCGCAAGAAATTCATCAAGTAGCGCTGCAAAAATATAGCCCAACAGCCATTGCTGGTTTGTTTTTAGAGGCCTATCAACTGGTGCTCAACAAGGATGTGGCGTAGTATTTTTGGCAATTTTGGCGTCAGGGTGCTCTCCGCACTGCTCAACCTAGGCTTGGTCATTCTTTTTTCGCAACTCACAGGTGCGGTAGGTAAGGGAGAACAAAGTTTGCTGCTAACCTCCATTGCTATTCTCACCATTTTTGATTCATTGGTAGGCGGTGCGGCACTTGTGTATTTATCTTCTCGCTTTGCCTGGCTCGGGCTACTTGGCGCATCCTATATTTGGATTGTTTTTGTCAGTTGCGCTGCGTTTGTAAGCTTGTGGCTTATGGGCATTTTCCCAATGACTTATTTAGTGCATGTAGTGGTCTTGAGTGCAATGAGTGCGGCAGGGTCGGTGCATTCGGCTTTGTTGTTGGGTCAGCAAAGGCTCAAGATATATAACCTCATAGCGCTATCTATTCCCTTGCTAACTTTCTTCACCTGTGTTGCTCAGTGGTATTTTCAAGGTGTGTTGAAATATGAAGTAGCACTTTATGTAGCTTATGTGAGTTCATTGATTATAAGTGTAATAGGCTTGATGAAATTCTTTCCAAAGGAGCAAAAAACGGGCAGTACTTGGCTTGCCATTTGGAAAAATATGTTTGCGCTAGGATTTTACAATCAGTTGGCGCATGTCTTGCAACTGCTGAGTTTTAGAGCGAGTTATTACATTTTGGAGCAATACAAAGGCGAGGCGGCAGTTGGGGTCTTTTCGAATGCAAGTTCCATCACTGAATCTATTTGGCTCATTGCCACGAGTATTTCTTTGTGGCAGTACGCCGTTATTGCCAATACGCAGGATCAGCACTACACCATTCAAATAACCGAAAAACTGACCCGTTTTGGCATGTTGGCTGCTTTATTGGGCGTCTTGTTCTTCTTGTTCTTGCCTTCGGCATTTTACGAGCTCGTTTTTGGCCCCGACTTCGGAGGTTTGCAAGCCTTGATGTGGGCGCTCGCACCAGGTGTCTGGATGTTTACCTACGCCTTGGTAGTCGGACATTATTTTTCAGGGCACGGGCGCTATGCTGTGAATGCATTGGCCTCTGGCGTTGGCTTAGTGCTTAGTTTGCTTGCATCTTTGCTGCTCATTCCTTTTTATGGTGCTATGGGTGCTGCTGTTGCGGCAAGTATCTCTTACACGGCCACAAGTATAGTGGTACTGCGTTATTTTTTGAAAGATGGCGCTACTTTTTCACTTTTTCCGCGCAAAGCGGAGTTGACCCAATTATTTACCCAAATGCGCATGAGTTGGCGCAAGTCGAGCTATGAATAAATTCAGCAAATTGATCAAAGCTGTAGGGCTGATCCTACAAAGGCCAGCACTCTTGAATTTAATACTTAAGGATGAGCAGGTGCTGCAGCAGGCATTTGAAAAAGAGTTCCCGCATCTTGAGCTACAGCAAACAGATGTTTTTGGCTGGCCAGAAGCTGCGCAACTCACGATTGCACCTTATGCTTTTCTATCGGGCTCTTCTATGGCGACAGATTTTGCCTTATTGCAATTGCTGTGTCGCCGCTACAGCGTAGAAACCTATTTAGAGATCGGGACTTGGAGAGGGGAGAGCGCGGCCAATGTAGCGCCTTACGTGAAAGAAGTCTTTACACTGAATTTACCCGATCAAACCCTTTTGGAAATGGGCATGAGCCAAGCGTACATTGCTTCGCATCGCTTTTTTTCTAAAGATTTAGCCAACGTAAGTCACCTTTTTGGCGACTCAGCCACTTTTGACTGGACCCCTTACAAGCAAAAGTGCGATCTGATTTTCATTGATGGCGACCACTCCACAGAGGCGGTTGAGCGCGATACCCATACGGCGCTTGGCTTGCGCAAATCTGATAAGTCTATTTTGGTTTGGCACGACGCAAAGTCCGACGGAGAATATCCGCGTTATGAAGTACTGCTCGGTATTTACCGTGCCTTGCCTACAGCGATGCATGACAAGCTGTATTTGGTTAAGCACGCGTTGTGTGCGGTGTATTTGCCAGATGGTGCAGACGCTGCGCAAATTCAGCTCAATGCGCTCCCGAATAGGCAGTTCGAAATCGGGCTAAAAAATATCAATCTTTAGTTGAAGTTGGATATGTTAAACTGCTCAATCCAAATCAAGTAGCTTACATATCTGAAGACGAAGTTTTGTTCGTCAGCGAAAGCTGTGCTCGAAAATATCCGCGGCAAGGCTTTCAGAAGTGCGGCTTTGTTAATGAGTTCACTTTTGTCTAGCTGCGCTTTGGAGCGGATGTGTTCTTGCCAAAAGGTTGCGGTTTCCATGAGCCATTGGCTTTCTGGAACAGAAAATCCTTTTTTGTCGCGGCGCCAAGAGATGCTTGGTGGTAGTTCTCCGTCTAGCGCTTGTCTCAATTTGTATTTAGACCAACCGTCGTGGATCAGCTCAGTAGCGTTTAGCTCCCGCGCTTGAGCCATTAGTTGGTTGTCGTCGGCAAAAGGTGTGCGCGATTCAATGCTGTATTGCATAGAGCAGCGGTCTTCCCAACGCAATAGGCTTTTGAGTTCGTTTGCCTGGCAATAATAGGTGAGGTGCTCTTGTAGTTTGGAGAAGCGTTTGCGCACCACAAAACCATCAGTAGTGAGGTAAACGTTTGTAGTTTGCCCGGCGCGCCAGATGCGCTTTTGAAGTACTTGCGGCAGCAAACTCAAGAGGTCTTTGCTCCATTCTTTGACAATATATTTTTTGGAACTCGGAGAATTGCCGAGCTGCTGCCATTCTTTGACGAAACGACCCAATTTGCCGCTCCAAAACAATTCCTTGAAAAAAGTAGGGTAAAAAACTTGGTAACCCGCAAAGAGTTCGTCTCCGCCTTGGCCGTCAATCAAGATCTTGATGCCTTGCTCGGCTGCGCTTTGCATGACGCTACTTTGTGCAAAAGTACTGGTGCTCAGTAGCGGAATATCTTGGTGGTAAATGAGTTGCGGCAAGGCTTCTAGCAGTTGGGTGCTGTTGAGTTCAGCGGTGTGCCAAGTGGCATTGGTGTGTGCAATCATTTGTGCGGCCCAGGCGCGTTCATCTAGCGGAGAGTCGTGTACAGCCGTAAAGGCGTGGAGGCCACCGCTGAGTGCGCTAACGCTTGATTTTTGCTGAATTTGAGCCGCTAAATAGAGCAGCGTACTGGAATCTAGGCCGCCAGAGAGACAAAAGCCCAGCGGCACATCGGCGCGCAAACGCAAAGAGACGGCCAGTTCCAAAGTTTGCCTTAAGTTTGGCGCGCTGGTGGGTTCCTTACTTGCGCTCGGGTGGTGGTATCTTCTGATAGTTATTGTTTGACTCGCGAGTTGATAGTGCAAGATGTGGCCTGGTTGCAATTCTTTGATACCCTTGAAAAAACCTTCTTCTTGACGCTCTATCTTGCTATTGGCAAAGTAATCTAGCAGTGCTTTGCGATTGGCAATAGGTTGGTAGCTCGGTATTTTAAGGAGCGCCTTGATTTCGGAGGCAAAGCCAAAGTGTGCTTCGTTGTCTAGGTAATAAAAGGGCTTGACGCCGTAGGGGTCGCGGGCACAAAATAATGTTTGCTTTTCCGTATCAAAAATGGCAAAAGCCCACATGCCATTGAAGCGCTGCAGGCAGTCTGCTCCCCAATGAATATAGGCTTGCAGCAATACTTCGGCGTCGGAGGCACTCTGAAAACGAGCGCCCAAAGCTAGTAGTTCTGATCGCAGCTCGAGGTAGTTGTATATTTCGCCATTGAAACTCAGCCAATAGCGCTGATCAATGCACATGGGTTGTGCTCCTGCTGGCGTAAGGTCGATGATGGCCAATCTGCGGTGCGCTAAGCCGAAGTTTTCATTGGTCATCCATTCGAGGCCCGAGCCGTCCGGCCCACGGTGCAGCAAGGTCTCATTCATTTGATCTAGAATGGCCTCGCCCGATGGTGTTGGGGTTGAAAGTTTTTGATGAAGTCCGGAAATGCCGCACATAAGAACCTAAACTAGAGTTTCTGATCGAGTAAGTACACGAAGCTTGCAATTGCGGCGGCGCCGAGTTCGAGCTCGCGCTTATTGACCGATTCAAAAACATCAGAAGGAGCATGGTGGTAGTCGAAATAGCGCTGAGAATCCGGAACAAAGCCGAATAGTGGAATGCCTGGGTATTGCTCTTTGAGCGGACCAATATCCACGCCGCCATATCCTTTTTCAAACACATGTAGGTCGTATGAGCGCAAAGCAGGTTCGAAGCTTTGAAGCAAACCGAGGTATTGGTCTGGGCCATCAAGGCCAAAGCCGCGCGGTGCAAAACCGCCTCTGTCGCTTTCGAGTGCAGCAATTTGTTTTTCGCTGTTGGCAAAGCACCACTTGGCATATTGCTGCCCGCCTTGGTTGCCATTTTCTTCGTTCATGAAAAACACGACCCGAATGGTGTGGGTAGGTTGCCAGCCCAATTCGTTGAGGATGCGCAAGGCTTCTAAACAGTGAATCACGCCTGCGCCGTCGTCGTGCGCGCCTTCGCCGGTGTCCCAGGAGTCTAGGTGGCCGCCGATGGTGATGATTTGATCTGGAAACTTACTGCCTTTCAATTCAGCCATGACGTTATAAGAGGTTGCGTCGGGGAATTCTCTGCAATCCATTTCCAAATAAAAGCGCACTTTTCCAGCTTGCACAGCACTCGACAACGCATCGGCGTCTTTGGTGGCTAGTGCAGCTGCAGGAATTTTAGGGACGTCTTTTTCGTAGTGCATAGAGCCAGTATGCGGATGCGCATCGATTGGCAAACCCAAGGAACGGATCACGACGGCCTTTGCGCCGAGTTTGGCAGCTTCCACGGCGCCGTTTCCACGGATGGCATAACAGGCGCCATAAGCCTTAAAGGTCTGAATTTGGGCGGCGTCCATGGGCTGGTTCAGAAAGACAATTTTACCTTCGACATCTTTGCGTTTGGCATTTTTTAGGTCCGCCAAAGTTTTGAATTCGATGACTTCAGCTTCTAACAAGCCGTTGGTGCCAATGGACCCTCCGAGGGCGAGTAGGTTGAGTTTGTGTGTGGCCGCATATTGACCTACTGATTTGAACCAAGCGCTTTCGGTGGTGCCGCGTTCCCAATGCGGCACGGTAATTTCTTGTTTTTTGACGGCATCAAAATGATAAGAGTTCATCTTTTCGTAGCTCCAATCGACGGCCATTTGCGCTTGTGCAGAGCCGGAAAGGCGTGGGCCGATGTCTTTGCAGAGCTGGCGCAAATTCTCGTGAGCGTGTCCGTGCAGGAGCGCTTCATCGTAGATGCGTCTGATCCAGAGGCTGTCTTGTGCGCTTGCTTGACTCAAGAGGAAAGAAAAAACAAAAAGAATCTGCGTGTATTTCATGGCGGGAATTTGCGTAAAAATACCAAAAATCAGCCGAAGCACGCCGCTTTTGGCTATCTTTGCAACTTGATCTAACAAACATAGAAAATGGCTTTAAAATGCGGAATCGTCGGCTTGCCGAACGTCGGAAAATCAACTTTATTTAACTGTTTGTCGAATGCCAAAGCGCAGTCCGCAAACTTTCCTTTTTGTACCATCGAACCCAACTTAGGCACTACCTCGGTTCCAGACCCACGCTTAGAAAAGCTTGAAGAAATCGTCAATCCAGAGCGCGTAGTTCCTACAACCATGGAAATCGTCGATATCGCAGGTTTGGTCAAAGGCGCCTCTAAAGGTGAAGGCCTAGGCAATCAATTTTTGGCAAATATCCGCGAAACCGATGCTATTTTACACGTGTTGCGTTGCTTCGACGACGGCAATATCATTCACGTCGACGGCAGCGTAGACCCCATCCGCGACAAAGAAATCATCGACATCGAACTCCAACTCAAAGACTTCGAAACCATCGAGAAAAAAATCCAAAGCTTGGCACGCGTCATTAAATCAGGCGACAAAGACGCTGTCAAAGAAAACGAATTGGCACTGCGCATCAAAACGGGTCTTGAACAAGGACTTTCCGTTCGCGGTTTAGGTTTCTCTTCTGAAGAAATGGATGTCATCCGAACTTTCAACCTGATCACCTCTAAGCCTGTTATGTATGTTTGCAACGTAGACGAAGCATCGGTCATGAGTGGCAATGAATATGTGGAGCGCGTCAAGGCGGCTGTTGCTGCAGAAAACGCCGAAGTATTGGTCATTGGCGCCAAAATTGAAGCAGATATAACCGAATTAGAAACCTACGAAGAGCGCCAAATGTTCTTGGAAGAACTCGGCCTTGAAGAGCCGGGTGTCAATCGCCTTATTCGCCAAGCCTACCACTTGCTCAACTTGCAAACCTATTTTACAGCAGGTGTTAAGGAAGTGCGCGCCTGGACCATCCACAAAGGCATGACCGCCCCACAAGCAGCAAGTGTCATTCACTCCGATTTCGAAAAAGGATTCATCCGTGCCGAAGTCATGAAATACAACGACTTCATCCAATACGGTTCAGAAAGCGCTGTCAAAGAAGCGGGTAAATTCAAAGTAGAAGGCAAAGAATACATCGTGGAAGACGGCGACATCATGCACTTCCGTTTCAACGTTTAAACCAATTGATATGCAAATTACTGCCAACAATCCTGCTTTGCGTTCTTGGGTAGCAGTGGCTACCGATTCAGAATTCCCTATCCAAAACTTGCCCTTTGGTATTTTTCAAACCGCTACAACAACCAAAAGGGTAGGTGTGCGTATCGGCGATTTCGTCCTCGACCTCGCTCAAATGGCACAATTTGGTTATTTCGACGACCTCAATTTTGCAGCTGCCGATTTCAATCAAGATTTCCTCAATCCCATGATGCGTCATGGCAAATTAGCCATGCGTGCCTTGCGCAATCGCATTGCAGATTTGCTTTCGATTGAAAACCCGACCTTTCAGCACAATTTTCAGCACAATTCAAGCCAGCAGCAAGCGCTTATTCCAATAGCAGATGTTCAGATGGCCTTGCCGGTTCAAATTGGCGACTACACCGATTTCTATTCCTCTAAAGAGCACGCCACCAACGTAGGTATCATGTTCAGAGACCCTGCCAATGCACTTTTGCCCAATTGGCTCTGGATTCCTGTCGGTTACCACGGACGTGCTTCGTCTGTGATTGCGTCTGGGCAGCCCGTGGTGCGTCCGAAAGGGCAAATCAAGCCCGACGACAACGCTGCACCTATTTTTGCACCTTCACGTCAAATAGACTTCGAACTCGAAATGGGTTTCATCACTTTTGATGGCAAACCACTCGGGCAAAGCATTTCAACGGCCGAAGCCGAAGACTACATCTTTGGTTTGTGTCTGTTCAACGATTGGTCTGCACGCGATATCCAAAAATGGGAATACGTGCCGCTCGGTCCGTTTTTGGCCAAAAACTTTGCTTCCTCGATGTCTTGCTGGATTGTCACGCTAGATGCGCTCGAGCCTTTTGCTTGCCCAACACCTGCTCAAGATCCGGCTGTGCTTTCTTATTTGCAATTTGAAGGCAACAAATCTTATGCAATCAATTTAGAAGTTGCTATTGAAGCGCCTGCATGCCCAGAGCAAGTAGTGAGCCGTTCCAATTTCAAGTACATGTATTGGAATATGTCTCAGCAACTTGCCCACCACACCGTCAACGGTTGCAATGTCCGCTGTGGTGACCTCATGGGCTCTGGTACTATTTCAGGCCCAACGCCAGATTCTTACGGCTCCATGTTAGAGCTCGCCTGGAAAGGTACCAAACCCATTCAAATGCCAGATGGTTCTGAGCGTCGCTTTATTCAAGACCACGACACCGTCATCATGCGCGGTTTCTGTGAGCAAAATGGCGTCAAAATCGGATTCGGAGAAGTCAGAAGTCTTTTGCTACCTGCCAATTAATGCAGTACGACGGTCAAACACCCATCGATCTAGAACAAGAGCGCGTAGAGATCCTCAATGCGTTCAAGGGCTTGTTGCGTGCCACCAAAGACCGCAGCCGAGAAGAAACCAGACTCATTCGCAAGGCCTTTGACATCGCTTTAGAAGCGCACAAAGACATGCGCCGAAAATCTGGCGAACCTTATATTTATCATCCTATTGCCGTGGCCCGCATATGCGCCGAAGAAATGGGGCTAGAGCCCACCGCTATTGTGTGTGCGCTCCTCCACGACACCGTAGAAGATACCCACATCACGCTCCAAGATATCGAAGATTTATTTGGTGCAACGGTGCGCAAGATCATCGATGGCCTGACCAAAATTCCGGAGGTCTTCGATGAAAACACCTCTATTCAAGCGGAGAACTTCCGCAAAATGATCCTGACCATTTCTGATGATTTTCGGGTGGTACTCGTCAAATTGGCCGATCGCTTGCACAATATGCGCACGCTCTCGAGCATGAAACCCGAAAAGCAACTCAAAATTGCTTCCGAGACCAAATTTTTATATGCACCGCTCGCGCACCGCTTGGGATTGTATCCCGTCAAGTCGGAGCTCGAAGACCTCTCCATGAAATACTGTGAGCCAGAGGTTTATGAACAAATTGAAGGCAAACTGAAGTCTACCCAAGACGTCCGAAACCGTTTCATTCGTCGTTTTGTTGCGCCTATCCGCACCGAACTTCAGGCCCAGGGTTATCAATTTGACATCAAGGCCCGCACCAAATCAATTTCTTCGATATGGCGAAAAATGCAAACCAAAGACGTTCCTTTTGAGGAAGTTTTTGATGTCTTTGCACTGCGCGTCATTCTCGATACGCCTCACGAGCGCGAAAAATCAGATTGCTGGCGCGTCTACTCCGTTGTAACAGACTATTACCAACCGAGCCCAGAGCGTTTGCGAGATTGGGTGTCTACGCCAAGAGCCAACGGCTACGAATCCTTGCACACCACCGTGATGTCGCCGCAAGGCCGTTGGGTAGAGGTTCAGATCCGCAGCAAGCGCATGGACGACATCGCCGAACATGGTTTGGCCGCCCACTACAAATACAAAGAATCCAACTCAGAAATCAACAAATTTGACCGTTGGATTGCCGAAATACGCGAATTGCTAGACAACCCTGATAGCAGCGCCCTAGACTTCGTCAACGATTTCAAGCTCAATTTATTCAATGACGAAATTTACGTCTTTACGCCCAAAGGTGAATTGCGCGTCTTGCCAACGGGTTCTACCATCCTAGATTTTGCCTACGATATCCATACCCAAATTGGCAACAAATGCATTGGCGCCAAAGTAAACAACCGTTTGGTGCCGCTTAGCTACGAACTACAAAACGGCGATCAATTAGAAATCCTGACCTCCAATAAGCAAAAGCCAAACGACGAATGGCTGCGCTTTGTGGTGTCTGCCAAGGCCAAGCAACGCATCAAGCAAGCGCTCAATGAAGCGCACAAAATTGTAGCGGCCGATGGTAAAGAAATCCTGGAGCGCAAGTTCAAGCAGCACAACATCCGCAATACCCCAGAGAACATCCGCGCGCTAGAGAAGCACTTTCATATCGATACCACCACCAATTTCTACTACAAAATTGCCAAAGGCAAAATTGACCTTACCCAACTGCGAGAATTCAATGTGGTGGGCGGTAATATTGTGGTGGAACGCAAAATCAGGTCTAAGAAAATCAAGGGCTCCGACGAAGATCTCCTCAATGAAGGCATCAATACCGATACCGACACCATCATCATTGGCGAAGATTTCAAAGGCTTTGATTACACACTTGCCAAATGCTGCAGTCCCATTCCTGGCGACTCCATTTTTGGCTTCATCACCATTTCTTCTGGCATTAAAATTCACCGTTTCAATTGTCCGAACGCGGTGCATTTGCTCTCTAAATTGGCCTATCGCTGCCTGAAGGCCCGTTGGCAAAGTAGCGCACTTGTTGAGCGGGTGGCTGCCATTCGCATCATCGGAATCGATCAACTTGGTTTGGTCAACCGCCTTACCGAGATCATCTCCAAGCAGAACAACATCAACATGAAAAGCATTTCATTTGAAACCAACGATGGTGTTTTTGAAGGCCGCATTAAAGTATTGGTCTACGATACCGCTCAGCTCGAGCAATTGACGCGTAAGTTTGAGCAGGTGGAGGGTGTGAAGAGCGTGACACGCTTAGATGCCGCCGTAGACTCTGAAGAACTCAGTTAATATCTTTGCGCAGGCTTGCTGCATTTTGCGGCCTGAGCCCGGGGTTCCATTGAAAGCCCTTGATGTATTTCTCTTTGGCATCGATCTGATCCATCGGAAAAAAGATGCCGTCCGGCTGATCAAAATACGTGATTTCCTTTACTTCTCCTGCCTGCAGCTCAACGCTCAGTTTTTCTGCAAATAAGCGATTGAGCCCTTCGTGCTGCATCTGTACAAGTGTATCGTTTATTTTTTTCTCGGAAATCGGGTAGAAAATTGTCCAGGCTTGGCCAGTGGCATCTACGCGGTTCATTGCCCCGGCACTGTCAAAATGCGCCACAATCTTTGCCGCTGCCATCTGATTGAACAGGCTATCGCTCTGAAGTGCTAGTATAATAGTGGCTTTTTTATTCAGTTCGATATGTTCTAAAATTGAATCTTTGAAAAAGACCTGTGCATTTTCACTTTTCAATTCGCCCGTTTGCGCCCATAAAATAGGACGTGAAGCCATACTGAGTACTTGTTGCTCAAATGAAAAGCTTGTGCTGTCTGCAATCCCTTGAAGGTCGGGATGTAGGAAACGGAAATTTTTGTTCGCCTTTAAAAACTGTGACCGATTGAGTGAATCTCTCTCGAGAAAAAGCGTATCGGCGTGAAAGTATAGGGTATCTGTTTGGTATTTGAGAAAGCCCAAACTCTCCCCAGTGACATAAGCCATATGTTTGGTATCGCTGAAAATGGCCCTTTGCCCGAGTAGCGCTAATTGTTGGTCCAGGTCTTTGAAATAAACAGCCCCCCGACCTTCGTAATCATTCATTTTGGTATTGATCAGAAGGGTATCGCCTTTGATGATATAGTTTTTTTGGTAAATCTCGGCATGTTTGTAGAGTGCGCCCGCCTCCGTTTGAACGTCGTACCAGCCTTTTTGACAATAAATTTGCGTGCTGTCGTTGCGCAGTTGAGTTTGTCCTAAAAAGTAGAGTTTTTGTTGTTCGTAGGCAAATTGCAGGGTGTCGGTCTTGACGTCCAGGTCGGCTTTTGTGTAATGAACCTTACCACTGAAAAAGAAAGAGCCATTGGCTGGGTAAAAATAACCGCGTTGGCAGGTGATGCGTTCGTCTGAGAGCGTAGATTCGATTTTACCTGCACTTCTGAAAATGGCGCGTCCTTTTTTGGCGTCGTAATCCATGGAGTCTGCAGACATTTTGTAGGCGTTGTCACGGGCTTTGACATGCCCCCAAAGCTTGGCGTATTTTAGTTGTTCGGCGTAAAAAATAGAGTCGGCGTAGAGATTGATGCCATTTTTTTGAATGTGCACATTTCCGTAAGCGCGGACCTCCTTGGCTTTTTCATTGTAATGTGCAGAGTCGCAGTACATGGTGTTGCCTTGATAGGCAAAGCTAACGGTGCCGACCAAGCGGTGTACGCCGTTTTGAATGGCATAAATTTTTTCTGTGCCGGGAAGTAATTGGAGTTGACCCTGCCCAAAAATGCGGGTCAATAACAGCAGCGCACTACAAAAGATTGCAATTCGCTGACTGATAGGTTGTTTCATCTTAGTTTTGTAGCGTCTGTTTGCGGTCTGGTCCAACAGAAATAACGCGAATTGGCACGTTTAATTGTGCTTCCAAATACGTTACGTAGTCTTTGAGTGCCGCCGGAGCTGCTGCAAAGTCTTCTAGTTCGGTGAGGTCGCAATGCCAGCCTTCGAGTTGTTCGTAGATGGGTTCGATTTGCATGTCGGTGACGTCGTATGGGAAATCAGTGACCTTTTCTCCGTTAATGAGGTAGTGCGTACAGACATTGATGTGTTCAAAGATGCCAAGTACATCGCTTTTCATCATGGAAAGTTCGGTAACGCCATTGACCATGATCGCGTAGCGCAACTGCACGAGGTCTAGCCAACCGCAACGACGAGGTCTACCAGTAGTGGCGCCAAATTCATTGCCTTCTTTGCGGATGAGTTCGCCAACAGTATCGTTGAGCTCCGTAGGGAAGGGGCCGCTGCCCACACGGGTACAATAAGCCTTGAAAATTCCGATCACCGAACCAATTTTGGTCGGGGCAATGCCTAGACCAGTACATGTTCCTGCAGTAACGGTATTGGATGACGTAACGAAAGGATAGGTACCGAAATCGATATCGAGCATGGTGCCTTGTGCGCCTTCGGCCAATACTTTTTTGCCATTTTGCAGTGCCTGATTGAGGTAGTGCTCGGAGTCTACAGCTTGCAGTGTTTTGAGGACTTCAATGGCTTCAAACCAGGGTTGCTCTAGTGCAGCTAAGTCGTAGGTGAAATCTTTGTGGTGAACAAGAATGCCCTCGTGTTTTTCGACTAAGGCTTTGTATTTGTCCATGAAGTTTGGCGAGAAGATGTCTCCGACGCGCAAACCGTTTCGGCCGGTTTTGTCCATGTAGGTTGGTCCGATACCTTTGAGGGTAGAACCGATTTTGTCTTTGCCTTTGGCTTGCTCTGAGGCAGCATCTAGCAATTTGTGTGTCGGCAAAATCAAGTGTGCTTTTTTGGAAAGCAAGAGACGAGAACTGAAGTCAATGCCAAAAGGCTTGAGTTTATCTAGTTCTGCGCTAAAAACAACAGGGTCGATCACGACGCCGTTGCCCACTAAGTTGATCACGTTCGGATGAAAAATACCAGATGGAATGGTGTGCAATACGTGTTTGATGCCTTCAAACTCTAGGGTGTGACCAGCATTTGGACCACCTTGGAATCTGGCAATGATGTCATAAGAAGGAGTGAGTACATCGACAATTTTTCCTTTGCCTTCATCTCCCCATTGTAAGCCTAATAGTACGTCTACCTTCATGATACTTGTTCAAAAAACTTTTTTATTTGTTCGAAATCTTGAAAAATCCCAAATATGTGTTCCATTCGGGTTAATTCAAATATTTTATTGAGTTGTGTGTTTGGTTGGTATAGCACGGTATCGCCGAGGTTGAGTCTAGCGCGTGTGAGCGTTTTGACTAAAAAGGCGATGCCCGTGGAATTGATGTATTCGAGTTCAGATAAATCGATTACTAAATTCCAGTTGTCAATTTGGTCGAGGTGTTCGATGGCGTTTTCGCGGTCACTTTCCGTAAAAAAGCGGCCTTGCAACTTGAGAATACTCAAGGGACCGTTTTGTAAAACCTGTACTTCCATTAGTCGAGCTTGTTTTTTTTTATACCGTAAAAATAGAGCGAATGGTGTTGTACATCTACACCGAATAATTCTTCTATTGTGGCTTTGATTTGTTGAATTCTGGGGTCGCAAAATTCAATGACCTCACCTGTATCAGTGATAATGAGGTGGTCGTGCTGTTTAGAAGCGTGCGACCGTTCAAATTGCGCTAAATTTTTGCCAAACTGGTGCTTTCTGACGAGGTTGCAGGCTAAGAGGAGTTCGATGGTATTGTATAGTGTGGCCCTCGATACGCGGTAATTGTGGTTCTTCATTTTTATATAGAGGGACTCTACATCAAAGTGACCATCGTAAGCGTAGATTTCTGCGAGTATAGCAAAGCGTTCCGGAGTTTTGCGGTGGCCGTTTTGCTCGAGGTAGGCGGCAAAAATATCTTTTACGGTTGTTGAAATTTGATTTGTTCCCATCTTTCAGGCGCTAAAGTTAAGTATAAATTTGAGAAAGACGGCAATAAAAAAGGGGGCCGAAGCCCCCTTTCAGTTGATTTGGATGGGCTTATTCGCCGCGTTCCATTTTTTCTTTCAATTCAGCAAGTGCATCGAGGTCACCGAGTGTAGATTTTTCTGCACTTTGGTTGATCGCTTTTACTGCTTGATCGGTAGAATTACCACTTGGTTTCTTGCCGCCTTTGCTAGGAGTAGATGGTTTATCTTCGCCTTCTTCGAATAAACGCGTATGTGACAAAACGATTTTCTTAGCGTCTTTGTTGAATTCAATGACTTTGAAGTCAAGGGTTTCTTCAACTTTTGCGTTGGAACCATCTTCTTTGCGAAGGTGCTTAGATGGGCAAATACCTTCAACACCGTAAGGTAAAGCAACGATACCTGATTTGTCTTTCATGTCGATGATCGTACCGCTGTGAACGCTACCTTCTG
>JBIIZO010000120.1:0-6666 GCA_044346245.1 Crocinitomicaceae bacterium | reverse complement strand
GTGGAATGGCGTAGCGCCACATGCGCTTGTAGAGGCTCCAATCTCTGACAAAAAGCACTTTGAAAATGCTATCGTATAACAAAAGTGGTTTGGCCAAAGAGGAAATCAGGTTGGCCAGCAGTATAAACAGTACGCCTTCTTCTGGGCGCTCGGCACTGAAAAAGAAGACCATTGCAATGACATTGAGCGCAACATTGAGTCCGATGCTCGTCATTTGAATAGCGGCAAAGCGCAGTGCTTTTTCTTCGGCCCGCAAGCGTGCAAGGGGCAGTGCGGTGATGGCGTCGATCATGACGATCGTTCCCAACAAGACCACATATTCGTTGTGCCCTTCAAAAAGCAAGGCCGTTGCGATGTCGTTATTGAAATACAGCAGCACCACATAAAAAAGTGCGTTCATGCCTACGACCGACCAAAAAGCAGCGCTGTAAGCTTTGTCTTTGTCGCCTTCATTTTGCAAGAAACGAAAGAAGGCGGTTTCCATCCCGAAAGTGAGCAGTACAATTAGGAATGCGACCCAAGCGTAGAGTTCGGAAATGACGCCGTAATCCGAGGTTTGGGCAAAATAGTAGGTGTGGAGCGGGACCAGCAAATAGTTCAGCAAGCGCCCTAAAATAGAGGGCAAGCCGTAAATGGCCGTTTGGCCAACTAATTTGCGGATGGGGTTGCTCATTATTTAAGCTCTGAAGATCGGCTTGCGTTTTTCTAAAAATGCCGTGGTGCCTTCTTTGAAGTCTTTGGTGCCAAAGCATTTGCCAAATTCTTCGATCTCGACTTCAAAACCGTTCACTCCTTCCGTAAAGCCTGCATTGACGCAACGAATAGCTGCGGCAATTGCCATTGGCGAGTTGGCCAGCATTTTTTGAGCCATGGTTTCACAAGTAGTGAGTAAATCGGCTTGTTCTACTACGGCATTGACCAAACCCCATTGTAGGGCTTCGTCGGCCTTGAGCATGCCAGCTGTAAAAATGATTTCGTTGGCTTTGCCGCGCCCGATGAGTTGCGCCAAGCGCTGGGTACCACCGTAACCAGGGATGACGCCAAGTGAGGTTTCTGGCAAGCCCATTCTGGCGTTGCTACTCGCTATGCGTATATGTGCCGCCATGGCGAGTTCTAAACCACCGCCAAGGGCAAAACCGTTTACTGCTGCAATCACTGGCGTGCTGAGTTGTTCGATGAAATCAAATAAAGATTGTTGGCCGCGCAGGGCGAGTTCTCCGCCTTGTGCAATGTTGAAATCTGCAAATTCTTTGATGTCGGCACCGGCAACAAATGCTTTTTCTCCGCTGCCCGTCAAGACAACAACGCCAACTGCTGGATCTGCATCGGCAGCTTCAAGTGCGTTGTGGAGGGCCTCAATGGTATCTTTATTGAGTGCATTGAGCTGTTGAGGGCGGTTGATGGTTAAAAATGCAATTTGATTGCGGATTTCAGTAAGAATGAGCGCGTCCATATAATATTTTTGATGGGTTAAAGATAGTCAGAATAATGTTGTGAGCAGGTTTAGTGCGGGATGCTGATTCGAAAAGTAGTACCTTTTTCGGGTTCAGAGCGCAAGACAAAAACTTTGCCTTTGTGGTATTCTTCCACGATGCGCTTGACCAGCGTGAGCCCCAAGCCCCAGCCGCGTTTTTTGGTAGAATAACCTGCTTCAAAAATGGTTTTATATTGTTTGGGCGTGAGGCCTTTTCCGGTGTCTGAGATGTCGATATGCACCCATTCCGCTACTTCCTGAATATGAATGCGCAGTGTTCCAATGCCTTCCATGGCATCTACCGCATTTTTGCAGATGTTTTCGACCACCCATTCGATCAGTGAGGCGTTGTGTAGCACAATAAGTGGTCTTTCGCCGTCTAGCTCAAACTGCATCACTACTTTTTGAGATAAGCGCGCCTTGAGGTAATTGAGGTTGTTTTCAATCGTTTCTGCTAGATCGCTCTCAATGAGTTTGGCTCCAGAACCTATTTTGGAAAAGCGATCGGTGATTTTTTCAAGGCGCTCGAGGTCTTTGTGCATTTCTTTCGCAATCATGGGGTCTATATCTTGTTGTTCGAGATAAGCTACCCAAGCCATCATCGAAGAAAGTGGCGTGCCGAGTTGATGGGCTGTTTCTTTAGCCATTCCGGCCCAAACTTGGTTTTGTTCGGCCTTGCGGTACATCGAAAACAACAAATAACCGATTAATACAATCAGACCTAAAATGCCAAATTGCAAATAAGGCAACCAAAACAACTGCTTGACTTCTTCACTGTCTTTGAGGTAAAGTAACTTTTTGTCTCCTTTGATGGTGAGCTCAAGCGGCTCATACCTTGCCTTCATTTCTTGAATGGTGCCTTTGATTTTTGAAGCCGATAACTCCTTTTTGGATAAATTGCTTGCAACAACTTGATTTGTAGTTGGGTCATATAACAATACGGGCACCAAGCTTTTTTGATCGGTGAGGTCTGCATTGAACGAGCGAATTAGGGAGTCCGAGTGAGCTTGTAAGCGCTCGAGTTCTTTTGAATAACCATGGCACAGCGTCATGTACATGTCCTCAAAAACCTGAATTTGATAACTGCGGCCCGCGTCGATCCATTCTTTAGAAAGGCTTTGAAGGTCTTGTTTGAGAATGCTTGTATCTATATTTCTGAATTGTGAAACCGACAGGTCTTCATTGAGGAGTATAAAAGGAATATCTTTGTTTGCTTCGATAATAGCGAGTGCAAAATCTACATCTTGACTCGTGCCTAGGTCTGATGCGCTAAGTAAATTTCGATTGGCGCGGACCACGAGTTCGATTTTTTCTCGTTCCTTTTCTTGTAGTGCCGCAAATATTTGGCTACTAAGCTCGACGAGTTCTGCTTTTTTGCGAAGGGCAAGGGCCCATTGTTGGGCTTTATTGCGTTCGCGTTCGCCAATTTTTTGGATGCTTCGGTTGGAATAAAATAAGGATCCGCCGACGATGACCAAAGCCAATACGACCAATAAGAGTTTCCAACGTTGTTTGGAGGTATATAAATCCATTGAACGAATTTACTGAAAAATCGGTGCTTCGGGCCCCAACGCTTCGGTTTCTACAAGCGCACAAACGCGATTAAAGTCAAAATGTTGTTCAAAAAGAGCGCTTTTGAGGCTTGGTGTTTCTCCGTTCAAGCTCGAATCGATTTTCAAATTGAGGTCATCTTGATCCAAAGTGCGAAAGCAAAGGCCGCCCCCGTAGGTCTCGATTAATTCTTTTGTTCCGCCATTGTTGGCACCCACCACCGGGCAACCATATTGCAGCGCTTCAATGGTGACCATACCGACGGTTTCGTGATCAGCCGCCATAATGACGAGGTCGGCCGCACGGTAAAAGAGCGCCATGTCCTTTTGAAACCCAGCCCACCGTACTTGGTTGTTTTTTGGATGCCTTTCGATGCTTTGGGTCAGCTGATGGTAGTAGTCGTTGTGCTCATCCGGAGTAGGATCGCCCACGAAAATCAATACCTCATTTGGAGAAGGGCGCTTCTTGAAGCTTTCCCAAATAAAAACTTGTTGTTTTTTTGGGTCAATTCTGCCCACAACGAGCAGCATCTTAGAATTGGTAGGCCATTGAAGTTTGATTCGAGCAGCTTCTTTGGTTAAATTGTTTTTGGCATTGAATAATACCCCAGATGGAATCGCTTTCACTTTGTTTTCTGAGATGTTTGTTTGTTGCAATACTTGCAATTGAAGATAGGGTAGCGGGCAAACCCAAGAGTCGATGAAACTGTACCGCAGCGTTCTAAAAAATTGGGTTTTCTTGCCGCCAAGTGCCATTTCCATGAAGTAATGTACGCGCACTTTGCCATTTGAAAAAAAGTGCACTGATGCCGCAATACTCAGCTCGCGGTTGTTTCGAAAAATTAGTTCCTCAAAACCCTTCGCTTTTAAATGTTTTGCCAATTGCCTTGCAAATCCCCACTGGTAATGTTTGGGTTTTTGCGCCACCACATGTAAATTTATGTTCGCTTGGCTAGCCGCTTTTGCAATCGGGCTTTCGGAATTGGCAATGAGTAGCACTTCGTGTCCGCGGTTTTGCATTTCTTGTGCATTGCGCAGTTGGTTCATTTCTAAACCACCCCATCCACCAGACAGACATAAATAAGCAATGTGTTTCATTAGACCAGCACGAAATTAGACAGATTTGGCCTAACTTTGTGACCATGGATGCCTTCAAATCATTATTACTCAAGCCGTGGTTCGTTTTTGCCTTTAGTTTTATATTGATCGGCGGCACGCTTATTTTAGTGAGTCCCAACCTATTCGAAGGTGAAATTGTATATAGCCAAAACGGAAAAAAATACGTGCTACAAGCCCCGTTGAGTTTAGCTTATTTTGTAGGTTTGGGTTACCAAGAATCTGAAATGAAAGGAGTTGTAGATTTCTACCTCACGCGCCGAGGCTATATGCTGGCTTTCAGCTTTCTTTTAGGCTTTCCACTCCTTTTAGCTTATCGTTCGTTTTTAGCGAAGAAAAACAAATAGTTACAAACTTTTTGTGCGCCCGCCGTCTACAGGAATGTTGATTCCATTGATGTAAGAAGCTGCTGGCGAAGCCAAGAAAGCAACTGCTGCCGCAACTTCTTCCGGTTCAGCAATGCGTTTCATGGGGCTTTCCTGACCCATTTCTGCTAAAATTTCTGCAATGCTTTCTCCGGTTTTTTCGGCTTTTACTTTGGCAATTTCAGTAAGGCGTTGGGTGTTGGTGGCGCCCGGTAATACATTATTGACGGTGATGCCAAAACCACCGAGTTCATTGGCCAAAGTTTTAGACCAATTGGCCACCGCACCTCTAATTGTATTGGAAACACCAAGATTGGGCAGCGGTTGTTTGACGGACGTCGAAATGATGTTAATGATGCGGCCAAATCCTGCCGCTTTCATGCCTGGCACAACTGCTTGCATCAAGATATGATTGCAAATCAGGTGCTGGTTAAATGCTGCTAAAAATTCACTGACTTCTGCATTGACAATCGGTCCGCTTTTAGGGCCACCCGTGTTGTTGACCAACACATGGATAGTACCATTATGATTGATGTAGTTGTCAACGGCAATTTTCAATCCCGCAGGATCGGTAAAATCTGACACGAAAAAAGTATGCGTTTGTCCGTTCGACACATCAAGTGTGGCAATGGCTGCATTCAATTTATCTTGGTTTCTGGCCGTAAGGCAGACCGAAAAGCCATCTTGTGAAAGTTTTTGCGCAATTGCCAAGCCGATGCCTTGAGTTGAGCCACAAATGAGTGCATGAGGAGAAGCTGGAACCATGATAAGAGAAGTGAATTTAATTTTCGGTACGAATAAAATTTTGTATACATTTGCTAAATTACGAATACTAAAGTTATTACTATGAAAAGTTTTACGTTTAGATTGTCTTATTTGTTTGCGCTTACCATGTTGGTTTTTTCCATGGGCGCAAAAGCCCAATGGACATACACAGTCAATTACGTGCAAAATGCTGGGAACCCAGGTGGATTGGTCACAACCGATCAAATTACCACAGGTTCTGTCATTATTTCCGAGTCTCAAGCTGCCAATTCTTGGTCAGCGCCACAAAACATTCCATTTGCTTTCAGTTTTGCAGGGATGCCAGTTTCACAATGGAAGGTATCCGGGAACGGTGTGCTTACCTTTGATTTAAGCATGGCACTTCCTGGCAACAATGATGCCTTGCCATCTGCTCAATTGAGCCCAATGACAATAGCTGGAATGTGGGATGCGTTCACGGCCACACCACCTACAGAACTAGGAGATGTTGTTCAGACAAACACCTTTGGTTCAGCACCAAACCGCCAACAATGGATATGGTATTACTCTTATGAAATAGGTAGTCCTTCATTAAGTTTTAATTACTGGGCAATTGTATTGGAAGAAACAACCAACAAAATTTACATTGTTGACCAATACGGAACTACAGATGCTTTCATGAGCTCAACCGTAGGTGTTCAAATTGATGCCACTACAGCAACGATGTTGCCTACATCACCAAATACGCCTCAAGCTGGAAATACTTCAGTTGTAGCTGATAACGACTATTGGGAATTCCAACCTTTACTTTTGACAGCATGTTCAGGTGCTCCTGTGGTACCTGCCATTAGCGCTTCGGTTCCTTTTGTAACGAACACTACAACAAATATCGATTTAAGCATCTCAAATACATTACCACTTATCTCCAGTTCAGGATTGTCCTATCAATGGCAGTCTTCTTCAGACGGAACAACTTACACCAACATTTCGGGAGCAACAGGATTAACGTATTCTACAACTCAGTCAGCTTCTACTTATTACCAATGTGTAGTGACATGTGCAAACGGTGGCGCATCAACTGCTAGCAACGCGGTGATGGTCGCCTTGAATGCTGCACCATCAGTTACACTTAATTCTGTTACACCGATTACATGTACCGGAGCAGTTAACCATACGATAAGTGCCGACATCCTTGTTGGATCTGGTACTTTCTCAGCTCCCACTTCGTGCAATTACACCTTCAATCTACTAGATGATTTTGGAGATGGTTGGAACGGCGCTACTATGCAAATAATGAATGGCACTACCATTGTAGCAACCATTGGTTCTTCTTTTACTGATGGATCAACAGCGACACAAACAGTGTCTTTACAAAACGGCATTGCTTACACCTTGGTATGGAATAATTCGGGTTCTT
>JBIIZO010000119.1:0-6682 GCA_044346245.1 Crocinitomicaceae bacterium | reverse complement strand
TTTTGGCCCATTCGTCTAGTGGTTAGGACGCAAGGTTTTCATCCTTGAAACAGGAGTTCGATTCTCCTATGGGCTGCATTTTTTTAATGAGATTAATTATATAAACAGCTATGGCAAACCATAAATCATCCATCAAGCGCATTCGTTCAAATGAGTCTAAGCGCGTATTGAATAAATACCAGCACAAAACCACTCGTAACGCGATGCGTAAATTGCGTGCTACCAAAGACCGCAAAGAAGCTGAAGGTTTATTTCCTGCGGTTGTAGCAATGTTAGATAAATTGGCAAAACGCAACATCATTCACAAAAACAAAGCAGCTAACCTTAAATCTGGTTTGCAATTGCGCATAAACGCGCTCTAAGCTCCTTTTTTGTATTGTATTCGAAGGGCTACCTCTATGGGGTGGCCCTTGTTTTTTTAGTAAGTTTGTAACATGCGCCTGAGTTTACTGCTTTTATTTGTCATAAGTTTTGTCCAAGCTTCAAGGGCGCAATTATTGGTTGCACCTGACACACTGCGTTCTTCTGATCGTGTTATTGGGCCAGCAGATTCCTTGTTGCAATTCATGGATGGTTTTTCTTCTCCGTTTTTTATCAGTCCTGGGCAAACCCAGCCAGGTCTTTGGTCTATATTTAAGCCTGGCTTGGCGCCGTTATCGACAGCTGCGTTCAGTCACCAAAACCTTACCTTCAGTGCCTTGCCGCATCTTGGTTTTGCTTACGGTTTTGGCGCACAAGGGTCGCAACGCTTGCGCCTAGATTACCAACAAGCGTTTGCAAAGCACACCTTATTGAACTTGCGCTATGATCGCCACCAACAAGCGGGTTTCATTAGGGCAAGCGAATTGCGCATGAGCTCACTAGCGGTTCAGCTTGCACAGTATGGCAAACGTTATCAAGTACTTGCTTCGTTTTCAAATCTGAGCAATGATCGGCAATGGTCGGGTGGCTTAGCCGATTGGTCTCAAATAGGACAAATCTCGTCTGAACTTCTACCCGTGGTTAAAACAACTGCCTATACATTTCAAAATGGGTATCAAGCCACGCTTGATGTGGCTTATTCATTAAGTTCAGATAGTCTCAATGGTTTAAGATTTATTAGCAGAAACACCTTTCACAATCAACTTCGCCGTTACGAAGAAACAGATTCATTAGAACTTTATTATTCTCAACTTAATTTTTATACGGATTCATGTCGAGATGTCTTTGCTACCCAAATTTGGCAGCATCAAGCTGGCTTTACTTATGTGCAAAAGAAACTCCTATTGAGCTCTGCATTGGAATTGCGCAGGATGTTTTGGCAAGACAACCAATTTAGTTATGACACCACTGAGTTCAATTTGGTCAATGAGGCCAAATATCAATTTAAGGCTGGTTTATTGAAGCACAAGAGCACCATCAATTTTGTAGGCGCAGGCGGTGGTCTACACGCCGATACGCGCTTTGAGTCAGAATTACCTTTAGGAAAAATCCAATTTCAGCACCTCTTTTTGCGCGCTTGGCCTGAGTTAATGCAAAGAACATATTTTAGCAATTTGACGAGTTATCAAGTGGTTCAGCCACAACTACAACAAAGCATGCTATTTGATACTAAATATTCTGTTCAACTTGGTCCGATCCAAACCAGTTTAAAATTGGCATACATGCGCAATCAAAAGGTCTATCGCTTTAACAGTCAACTAATGAATTGGCAAATTGCCGGACCGCAAAGTGCTTATCAGGCAACACTAGATTTGGTCTACAAGACAAAAGGATGGCGTTTTTCAGCGCAAACAGCTTACACAAATTGGCAATTGTCGAACCAAAATATATTGCCACCACTTACTACTGAGGTCCATTTACAATGGGGTGGAGGCGTCTTGAAGAACAAACAATTAAGGTTAGTTGGTGGGGCAGGAGTGCAGGTAATGTATGGCGGTTCATTTTCTCGAATATCATACTTGCCCTATTTAGAAACACTTGATTGGCAGGTTTATGGCAATACGGCGCTTTATCCTGTTGAGCGCATCTTGAATGCAAAAGCTGAACTTCTTCTCGAAGTAAAAACCTTCCGCTTTTTTGTCCAAGCCACTAACATGCTTGGTTTTATAGATCCAAGTGCGAGTTTGTACCATGGCATTCCTTATCCGAACATGCAAATCAGAATAGGCCTCACCTGGGACTTCTGGAATTAAAGCCCTCTTTAAATTAAAATTGAAGGAATGAAGTACTTAGTGTGCAAGTACTTCTGCCATTTTTGCGCCAATTTGCGCAGGAGAATCTACGACGTGAATACCACATTCGCGCATGATGCGTTTTTTAGCTTCAGCGGTGTCGTCGGCGCCGCCAACGATGGCGCCAGCATGGCCCATTGTGCGGCCTTTTGGAGCTGTTTCGCCTGCGATAAACCCAACTACTGGCTTAGTTCCATTTTCTTTGATCCAGCGTGCTGCAATAGCTTCTAAGTTTCCTCCGATCTCGCCAATCATGACAATTCCTTCGGTTTCTGGGTCGTTCATGAGGAGTTCAACAGCTTCACGTGTTGTGGTTCCGATAATTGGATCGCCACCGATGCCGATTGCTGTAGTGATGCCCATTCCGGCTTTTGCTACTTGGTCAGCTGCTTCATAGGTGAGTGTACCAGATTTAGAAACGATACCAATTTTACCCTTTTTGAAGACAAACCCTGGCATGATACCCACTTTTGCTTCGCCCGCGGTGATGACACCTGGGCAGTTTGGACCAATTAAACGAGTATCGAAAGCTTTGATGTATTCTTTGGCGGTAACCATGTCGTTGACAGGGATGCCTTCTGTGATACATACAATCACTTTGATGCCAGCTTGAGCTGCTTCCATTATGGCGTCGGCAGCAAAGGCAGGTGGTACAAAAATAATAGAAGTGTCGGCTCCAGTTTGTGCAACTGCATCGGAAACGGTATTAAAAACAGGGCGCTCTAAATGAGAAGTTCCACCTTTTCCTGGTGTAACACCACCAACCACGTTTGTACCAAATTCGATCATTTGGGTGGCGTGAAAGGTGCCTTCGCTACCTGTAAAACCTTGAACAATTACTCTGGAGTTTTTATTTACCAATACACTCATAATATCACTTTTTTTTGCGAGTCAAAATTAAACATTTATTTGGCATCAATTACCTTCATTTTAAAATAGAGGATTTTATCTTTTCCGATGCGATCGGTTCCGCTCTGGCCATAAGCGAGTTGAGGTGGCGCAATACAGCGCAATTGACTCCCGACGGGCAAACCGTACAGGGCTTCTCTCCAACCTTTGATGACTCCATTGAGGGGTAGTCCAACTGCCTGATCCTGAACTTCAATAATTTTTCCGGATAACAATTTGAGCGTGTAGCTGACCCAAACGCTATCTTGAATTTGGATGGCTCTGCCCGTACCGAGGGAATCTATTTTGAGGTAGAGACCACTGCCGGTTGGCTCGAGATTTAATTTGTATTTCTTGTTGTAAGCTTGGATCTGTGTTTCAAATTTGCTGAGTTCAGCTTTTGAATAGCCACAAGCACTGAGTAGCGCGATCAAACTTAAAAAGAGTAGCAGCGGCTTCATATTTTTTCTAAAACGGCTAAATAATGTTCTTCAACTGAATAGGCCCTGCGACATTTGAAGCCGCAGTCTGTGGCATGTTGGTGCAGGGTATCGTAGTCGACGTATAGCCATTCAAATTCAGGGCCACTTACTTTTTTGTAGTGCATCTGAAACTTGAAGTTACCGTAGTAAGCTGAATTGAGGTCGAGCCAATAACCTCCATCTTCGTCCTCATAAAGATATTTCACATCTGTGGAGTCGGCGATCAGGCGGCCACCTGGCAAGAGCAGCTCGTGCGCTTTTTTAAGAAATGCAGGAAGGTTTTCGAGATTTTTTGCCAGACCCATTCCGTTCATTAGCGATAAAATCGTGTTGTATTGGGTTTTGTTTTGGAGGGCGTAGAAGTCTACTTGCTTGGCGTCAATGCCGTTCTCTTTCATGTAGGCCACGGCTCCGGCGGAGAGGTCAATAGCGCTGACTTGGTGCCCGCGGTCTTGCAAAGCAAGCGCATGTACGCCTGCGCCAGCACCGATATCCAGCACCGCACCTCTGCATTGGTCTAAAGCACTGAGTTCGAGTTCGGGCATTTCTTCTTCTTTGCGGAACAAAACTTCAATGGGGATGATGTCGTCGTCGCAGAGATCTGAGCTGACAATGATGTCAAAGGGTTTTCTGAATTTGGCGTAGTCTTGGATGGCTTGGCCAATAGGATCGCCGGTTGTGGCGTTGGGCTTAGTATTCATATTCGCTGTAATCGTTGAGGTCGTCGTCTGCGTAGTCGTCGTCAAAATCTTGGAAACCAAATTCGTCTTCGTCTTCTTCGGTATCGGCAATTTGATTTTCGGGACCGAATAGATTTTCGTCGAGCATAGATTTGGTGCTTTCTTGTGGTGCGTTGCCAATAGCTAAGACCATAACCGGGCTTTCAGGAGCTTCTTTTTCGTAGGCGATGAGTTCTATTAAGAAAATCCACATGCGCATGAAGTCGTAGACCAAAATAAAACGTTGGTCGGGTTCGGTAAGGAAATCTTGTATGCAAGCTTGTTTCATGACCGAAGCCGGCTCGTCTATGGCGTCGTCGTCGTAGGACATATCCAATAAAGAGAGCTCATGGCCTTTGTCCCAGCTGTCGTTGGAGACGTAAAAGCTGGCCATTTGATCGCCGTTGAAGCCAAATGCAGACATAATGGCGTGGTAAAAAGTTTCGAAATCAGCATCGTTGGCGATGAGGATGTCTCTAAAGACTTCTTCGTTTTTGTCGCTATCAAGCAATACGCGAAATTTTAAACCGGGCATGTTGTTGGATTTAGGATAAAGGTAATGATTATTCAGGCTGTGGAGCCACAACGACCGCTTTTAAACCGAGTTCAGCGCCAAAACGCAGCATTTCGGCAAAGGCCTCTTGGTACTCGTTGGCGATGTGTCCTTCGAGAATGGCATCTTTGATGTGCATTTTGATGGTGCCAATTGCCGAACACGGGCCAATTTGAAAGGTATCCATAATGAGCTGACCTGAAACGGGCGGTTGGAAATTGCGCACGCGGTCTTTTTCTTCTACCAACTTGAGCTTTTCGGAGACGAGTTCAAAATTTTGCTTGTAGCGCTTGACCTTGAATTCGTTTTTGCTGGTGATGTCGGCGTTGCAGAGTAACATGAGGTCTTCGATGTCGTCGCCAGCTTCGTGGAGCAATCTGCGGATAGCGGCGTCGGTAACAGAACCCTTGACCAAAGCAATAGGCCTCAAATGCAAGCGGACCAATTTTTGGACATATTTCATTTGGTGGTCTAGCGGCAAGCGCAGGCGTTTAAAAAGTCTTGGAACCATTTTGGAGCCTAATTCTTCGTGCCCGTGAAAAGTCCAGCCCACTTGTGGATCAAAACGCTTGGTTGGCGCCTTGGCGATGTCGTGTAAAATAGCAGCCCAGCGCAGCCAAAGGTTGTCGGTGTGCAAAGCTAGGTTGTCCAATACCTCTAAGGTGTGCAAAAAATTATCTTTATGTGCTTTGCCGTCGCGGGTTTCGATGCCCTGAAGGGCAATGAGTTCGGCAAAGAAAAGATGGAGTAGCCCTGTCGCTTGCATGAGTTTGAAGCCGCGAGAGGGTTGTTTGGTCAGGATGATTTTGTTGAGTTCGTCGGTAATGCGCTCTTGCGAAAGAATTTGCAGCCTATCGGCGTTTGCTTTCATGGCTTCGAGGCACGGAGCGGTAATTGTAAATTCAAAGCGCGTGGCAAAGCGAATGGCGCGAAGCATGCGCAGTGGATCATCGCTGAACGTGATGTGTGGGTCTAGCGGTGTGCGGATGATACCCGCGTCGAGGTCGGCTTGCCCGTTGAAAGGATCGATGAGCTGGCCAAGGGTTTCGGCGCGCAAACTAATAGCCATTGAATTGATGGTGAAGTCGCGTCGGTTTTGGTCGTCTTGGAGGGTGCCTGCAACGGTTTCTGGTTTGCGCGATGCCGGGCTGTAAGATTCCTTGCGGGCGCCTACAAATTCGATGTCGAGGTCTTTGTACTTAAAATGAGCCGTGCCAAAATTTTTGAAGATGCTGACCTTCTTGACCCTTAAAATATCTGCTGTTGCACGTGCAAGTGCCGGGCCATCGCCAAGTACTAAAATGTCGATGTCTTTGCTAGGACGATCCATGAGGAGGTCTCGGACCCACCCGCCAATAACGTAAACATCGAGCTGCTGCTCAGTTGCGTACTGAGATAATACTTTAAATACGGGGTGTTTGAGGTGACTAGCGTAAGAAACATCCATGGGATGCAAAGTTAAGCGTAATCGCCGAAATGTGAAGCTTTCCGTCTTTAGAAATCGTCTTCGTCTTCTTCGTCGTCGAAGAAATCTTCGTCTGGCTTCTTGTAGTTGAGCAATTCGTCGTCGAGGTCGTCGTCGTCGTCGTCAAAAAACTTTGGATTTTTGCCGCTCTTTTTGTAGGCATCCATTTTGGGTTTTTTGTTGCGGTTGTCGTCTTCGATTTTGCGCTCCTTTACATTCAATTTCTTGCGCGGTTCTACCTTCGGTAAGATAAAGCCTGCCGCTGGAGTGGCTTCGTCGTCGTTGCGGGCATCGGATCGGTATGCGGGTGCATCATTGGATCTTGCCGGCGCGTTGTTGTCTCGGGGCGTAAAAGGTCTTGG
>JBIIZO010000019.1:0-21130 GCA_044346245.1 Crocinitomicaceae bacterium | reverse complement strand
AAGTTCTTTTTGAGTTAAACTGAGTCGGGCATCAAAGCGGGCATTTTGTGACATAATGAGAAGATCCATAAATTCAAGATTAAAAGTACGGATATATTCCGTACAAATGAAAAAAATAGTTCATTTTAAAATTTCTGAATTTGGAATGCGGGGGAAATAGAAATCAGTGATTGATTCTATGAGAGCTCAGTAAATATGCGGATAATATGGATTTTTGCTTCGCAGAACTGGATTACCTCACTGCGTTCGGTTTTCCAAAGATGTTTTATTTGAAGCACAAGGAAAAGTCAAGCGTTTTTAACGCATTCTCTTTTATGAAGATCGAAGATCTGGATTACCTCACTGCGTTCGGTGAACCAGTCTTGGCTTTATAGTGGATCAAAGCATCTTTTTTGCTTCGCAAAATGATACTTTTTTCTTTTTTACTCCTTCAAAATTTCATTTTGACTCGTAAAAAAGAAAAAAGCATCCTGTCTACGACAAGATGCTTTGATCAATGTGCCCACGACTGGATTCGAACCAGCACACCTGTTGGCACCACCCCCTCAAGATGGCGTGTCTACCAATTTCACCACGTGGGCAGCAGACTATCCGATTTGGAATCGGGATGCAAAGATAAATATTTTCGTGAAATGTTTGCGTAGAAATGTAAGAAAGACATAACTTCGACGAAATTTTTTTGATTTCCTATGTCACACGTCTCTACCCAAAAGATTTCCCTCGCTGGATTTTTGATTACACTTGGAATTGTTTTTGGAGATATCGGCACTTCGCCACTCTATGTTTTTCAGGCGATTACCGGAGGAGGTAAGCACATTTCTGAGCCATTTATCTTGGGTGCGCTTTCGAGTGTCATCTGGACTTTGATTTTGTTGGCTACCATCAAATACATTCACTTTGCATTGAATGCCGACAACAATGGTGAAGGCGGGATATTTGCCTTGTTTGCCTTGTTGAAGAAGCGCAAACTAAAGTGGATCATAATTCCGGCTCTAATTGGTTGTGCTACGCTTATGGCTGATGGTTTTATTACGCCTGCCATTTCAATTTCATCTGCGGTTGAAGGCGTCAATAATATCTTTCCCGAAATGCCTATTATTCCGATTGTGGTCACTATCATCGTGATTCTTTTTGTCATTCAACAATTCGGCACAGCAGCAATTGGTAAAATGTTTGGTCCTGTCATGATCATTTGGTTTGCCTTCCTTGGTTATCTAGGATTTATCAACGTGATGCACAATACATCCGTTCTACAGGCCATCAATCCTTGGTATGCATATAACTTAGTCGCGAATGTCGATGGTGGTTTTGCGGTACTTGGGTCGGTGTTCTTGTGTACAACAGGCGCAGAGGCTTTGTATTCCGATTTAGGTCACTGTGGAAAAGGAAATATCCGTTTGAGCTGGGGCTTGGTATCTGTGTTACTCGTCTTGAATTATTTTGGACAAGCCGCACTTTGTTTGTCGCCAGGATTTGAATTGGGTGCCAAGCAAACTGTTTTCTACGCGATGGTACCGAAAGAAATGATTCCTTTTGCAGTGATGATTGCAACTTTGGCCACAATAATAGCTTCTCAGGCGCTGATTACAGGAGTATTTACTCTTATGAATGAGGCCATTAAATTGAAGTTGTGGACCAACCTCAAGGTGAAATATCCTTCAGAGCACCAGGGGCAGATTTACATTCCATTTATCAATTGGTTTTTGATGATTGGTTGCCTACTTGTAATTGCCATATTCAAACGCTCTAGCGAAATGGAACACTCTTATGGTTTGGCCATTACTATCAATATGGTGATGACCTCTATCTTGATGGCAACTCTGATGTTTATCCGTTACCCAAAATTGCGCATTGTATTTAGTACGATATTCTTCATCTTCATAAGTATTGAAATGATTTTCTTGCTTTCGAATATGGGTAAAATCATCTCAGGGGGTTGGTTCACTTTGGTGTTGTCAATTGGTTTCTTTTTACTACTCTTTTTATATTTCAAAGCCAAGCAATTGCGCACAAGTATAACAGAGTACCTACCTATGAATTCTGTGATTCCAGTCTTGAATTCCGTACGAGAAGATAAGGACATCGATTTTGAAGCCACCAACCTTGTCTTTCCAACACGATCTAACTCCGCAAATAAATTAGATTTAACGGTTTATCATTCCTTGTTCTTCAAAAAACCGCGCAAGGCAGGCACCATTTGGTTCTTGCACCTCGACATCCTCAACGAGCCGTGGGGAGTGCATTACTCCGTGCACCAAATCATCGATAAACGCTGTTACTACGTAACGCTGCAGATGGGCTTCAAGGAGGAACACCGCATTGAATACATGATGCGCAAGATTTACTGCAAAATGATTGAGAAGGGTGAATTGAGCGGCGAGAGTATCTTTGAAAGTGTGCGCGGCAAATTAGATCAGGTCGACTTCAAATTTATTGTACTCAATTCCAGAGTAGCCATGGATAACCACCTGACGCCTTTCCAAAAATTGTGCGTGAAAGCGTATCGCTTTGTGAAGTCTACAGGGTTGAAGCCAGCAGAAGACTTCGGTCTAGACAAAACGAATGTTGTGGTCGACTACATTCCAATCACTGTGGCCAGTCAGGTCGATCAAGAGCTCATCGAAGACTTCGAAGATTACTCTCAGAAGATCTAAGAAAGTTCAAAATAGTCTAAATCCTTACCGAATGTTTCTTTGAGTTGGCTCAAACTATAGAGTGCCAAGGAAATGAAAATGCCTCCAACTACCACTGCAGACAATCCTTCGTTGACGCCAATACTCAATAAAAGGCCGAATAGCAGCACTACAATATTCACCGAACCCCTCACAAAATTAGGGATGGTATTTGCTGCTGTAGAGCGGATGTTCGTGCCAAACTGTTCTGCGGCAATGGTGACAAAAATAGCCCAGTAGCCTGTTCCCGCTCCGAGCAAGAAACACATTAAGTAATATGTGCTGGCATTAATGTTATATTGATGTAAGTTGAAAAAAAACAGCGTCACCACGAACGAAAAAATCAAATAGAGCCGCACAACCTTTTTGCGACTTTTCCACCACTGACTCAAAAATCCAGCGAGTAAATCGCCTGCACTCAGCCCTAAATAACAATACATCACCGCTTTGCCGTTCGAGATATCATACACCCCAAGCCAGGGGCCAAAATTATCTGCAGAGTTCATGACTAGGAGGCCCACGGTATACCAAATCGGGATCCCAATACTGATGCAGTGCAGGTATTTGATAAGGTTTTCTTTTTTGCCAAAAATCAATTTAAGCTTGCCCTTTTCGATGTGTTGGTCTTGGTCCATCTGCTTGAAGAAACCAGATTCGAGTGCCCCGACGCGTAACAAAAGTAAAACCAAACCCATGGCGCCGCCAATCAGATACACCACCTGCCAGTTGGCCGGTTTCCAGCCACTCATCGATTCAATAAAAGCCGCAACTGCTTGGCCTTCGGCCCCGATCAATGATGCTGCTACCGCTCCAAGCGCACCAAACGTGACCACGATCATGGTGCCGTAGCCGCGAGTTTCTTTGGGCATGAGTTCACTGATGAGTGTAATGCCTGCCCCCAATTCACCGGCCAGGCCAATTCCAGCCAATAAGCGGATCAGGACATAACTCGGAATATCGGTCACAAAAGCGTTGGCCACATTGGCCACAGAATAGAGCAGGATAGAGCCAAAAAGTACCTTTAAACGTCCTTTTTTGTCGCCCAAGATGCCCCACAATATCCCTCCCAACAACATGCCCAGCATTTGTACATTGAAAAGAAACTTACCTTGCGCAGCGCGTTCTACATCACTCGCGTTGGGCAAGATGTGTAAGAGGCTTTCGGCCTTGACCACCCCAAAAAGTACCAAATCATAGATGTCTACAAAATAGCCAAGTGCAGCTACGGTTATGAGAAACAGGACCTTGCGTTGATCTTTCATCAAAAGGATAATTTTAAGTTTTGAATGCCCAATAATACGTAATTTTAAAGAAAAATTAAGATGGTTCACCACATCGGTCTTCAAAGCTCTATTCTCGGCCAATACCTTACCGAAATCAGAACCATTGGTATTCAGGCCGATCGGCTGCGTTTCAGACACAACCTCACACGCATTGCCGAGATCCTCGCTTATGAAGTTTCCAAGCAGTTGCCGAGCCATACGCTAACGGTGCAAACGCCGCTCGCTGAGGCGCAAGTGCTGCAACCGGCAGAAAACCCGGTCTTGCTCACCATTTTGCGCGCTGGTTTGGCCATGCACGAAGGCGTTTTGCGCACTTTCGACCACGCCGATAGCGCGTATATATCGGCCTACCGCAAGCACACTAGCGCTGAAGTATTTGAAATCGAAGTGGAATACATGGCTGTACCAGATCTAGACAACAAAATCTGGCTCATCTCAGACCCCATGTTAGCCACAGGTAGTTCAATGGTTGCCGTATATAAAGCGCTGCTTCGCCACGGCAAGCCCAAACAAATTCATATCCTGAGCGCCATTGCCACACCAGAAGCACTTACTTTTGTGGCGCGCAATTTTCCCGGCGATACCCAAATTTGGGTTGCGGCCATCGACAATGAACTTACAGCTCAATCTTACATCGTGCCGGGGCTTGGAGACGCCGGTGATTTAGCCTATGGCGTTAAAATATAAATTTCAACTAATTAGAAAACAATGAATTGGGTAGGTTTTTGGAGCATCTATTTTTTAGCCATGATCAAGTTCATGGTTTCTTCCTTGCCTGGCCCGGGTTTTCAAATGGCTTTTCACCACACCTGGCTTGCTTCCGTATTGGGTGCCGCTACTGCTTCAGCTATTTTCTACTTCGGCAGTGAGGTGGTCCTGCGCATTTCTCATCGTAAGCGCGCCAAGAAAAGAGCCGCCGCAATCGCTGCAGGGAAGGAGCCAATCAATTACCACAAAGTTACGCGCACCAAAAAAATCATTGTGCAAATCAAAAGGCGCTTTGGGTTTTATGGCATCACACTCTTTGCACCTTTATTGTTTTCTGTACCCATTGGCAGTTTTGTGGCCGCCAAATTTTACGGAAAACAATCCACAACCTTTTTGTTTGTACTCATTGGCCTTGCGCTCAATGGCCTACTGCTCACCACCATCGCTTATGCCATTTACTGAGCACCACCTTTTCTTTGATCTCGACCGAACGCTCTGGGACTTCGATAAAAACTCAGAAATCGCACTGCGCTCCCTTTTTGAAACCGAAGAATTAGCAGCTAAAATTGGTGGTTTTGAGCAGTTTCACAAGCAATACGTTTATCAGAATGCGCATCTCTGGAAACTCTATGGCAAAGGCATCATCAAAAAAGATGAGCTGCGCTTTGAGCGTTTTCGGGTCACGCTCAAGCATTTCAAACTACAAGACGAAGCATTGGTGAGGCGGCTGTCCGATGCCTACGTGGCCATTTCACCTTTGCAAACGGCTCTTTTTCCAAAGGCCATTGAAACACTAGAGGCACTGCAGCAAATGGGTTACAAGTTGCACATCATCACCAACGGTTTTCAAGAAGTGCAATTTGTAAAACTCGAAAATTGCGGCATGCGTGCCTTTTTTGATGTGGTGGTTTGCTCAGAATTTGTAGGCAAAAATAAGCCAGACCCCGCCATTTTTAAGTATGCGCTCAACCAGGCTGGGGCCAAAGCAGAAAAATCAGTCATGATTGGCGATGACTATCATGTAGATGTTGCGGGTGCTTTGCGCGCAGGCATGCAAGCCGTTTGGTTTGATCCTACAGCTAAAAATACCTACAACTACGAAAATTGTATTGCTGAACTCGGCGTATTGCCCGAGCTCTTACCGGGTTTGTTATTAACCCACTAACTCCTGACGAATTTTCTCGTAGAGCACCATTCCGGTGGCCACACCCACATTTAAAGAAGAAATAGCTCCTTTCATAGGGATTTTACAGCTGATATCCGCCAAATTGATGAGGTCTTGGGTAATGCCAGACTCTTCAGAACCCATAATGATGGCTACGCTGCCGCGTAGGTTGGTTTCTTGAAGCGGTACAAGCGCTTTTTCAGTACAGGCTACAATACGCAAGCCAGATTGCTGCAAATAAAACAACGATTGTTTGAGTTGTTCGGTTTTACAAATTGGAATGCGGTTGAGGGCTCCAGCCGATGCTTTCATGGCATCTGAGGTGGCCAAAGCAGAACCTTTGCTCGGAATGAGTACGGCGTCAATGCCCATGCACTCCGCGCTTCTGATGATGGCACCGAAGTTACGCACGTCGGTAATGCGGTCGAGGACAAGCACGCTTGGTTTCTTGCCTTCTTCTAGCCATTGGTCGACTAGGGGTTCAATTTCTTGATAGGTAATTGGCGGTACCATGGCAATGACGCCTTGGTGGTTGCCTTCTGTGAGTGAATCGAGTTTTTGATTCGGAACATACTGCAAGAAGTAATTCTTACCTGCAAGCGCAGCTCTTAATTCCTCAAAAAGTGTCTTGTTGATTCCTTTTTGAATTAAAATTTTGTTGAGTTCACGGCCCGCGTGAATGGCTTCAAGTACGGAGTGTACACCGAAAATGATGTCGGTGCGTTCTTTGCGCTGATAGCTGCGCTCTTTTCTTTGTTTTTCTTCCATTAGTGGATATTAAGTTCGAGGCTTACGTTGCCCTCGAGGGTGCGCGCCACTGGACAAGCTTTGCCAGCTGCGATAACTTTCTTTTTGGTGAGTTCGTCCCAGTCGTTGCCACTGAGGTCGAGGTCGAGGATGATTTTGGAGATGCGGCGTGGATCAGTACCCATTTGCTTTTCGATGGTGGCCTCGGCCGCTACGAAAGGAATTTGATGGGTTTGACAATAAATGCCCATGATGGTCATGACACAAGAGGCCAATGACGTGGCTACTAAGTCAGTAGGAGAAAACGCCTCTGCTTTGCCGTGGTTATCTAGGGGCGCATCGGTAATGATTTTGGTGCCAGAACCTATGTGCGTACACTCGGTGCGGAGTTCTCCTAAATAACGAACACTTGCAGTTTTCATGGGGCAAAGTTAATACTTCACCTCGACAAATCCGTGTTTCTCGATAGGTATTCCGCCTTCGTACAGCGCTTTGATAACATAAAAGTAAGTTCCTTCCTCTACTTTATCGCCGCCGCTTGTTTGGCCGTTCCAAGAGCCGGCGGGGTTTGTGTAGCTGTAAATGGTATTACCCCAACGGTTTAGTATGGTGCATTCAAACTCAGAAATTCCGCTGTATTGAACAAAGAAGGTGTTGTTGCCATTTGTAGAAGACAACACAATGACGTTAGGCGCAATGATATCGCAAGGTTTGAAGCCAATTGTTGCCGTATCTGAGTAGGAATAACACGCATTACTTATGGTGTAGATGTAGTTGCCAACAGCACTGATCTCGCGCGGATCTGCTGTGGATCCATCCGACCAAGCGCCAAGTGTTAGAGGAGTATAGTTACTTTGAGCTGTCCATTCAGTGAGGGTACTGTCTTTGGGTACATTCAAAGTAAACGGGTCAATTGAAAAACTCGAGCCTTGGCAAATATTGGTGTCGAGGAGCTGTACATATACATAAGGAGGGAATTCAATAAATTCAGTGAGCGTGACGCCACAAGCATTGTCGGTGTAGCTAATTGGGAAGACACCAGCGTAGTTGCAAATGATGAGTGGGTTTTCTGATGTAGGGTTGGAGAAAGTAATGGAGGTATCTGGGCAAGACCAGACTCCACCCAGCGCAGATAGCGTTCCTTGTATCTGCTCTTGATAGTTACAACCTAAGCTATCTAAATTGATGTATGGTTGTGCATAAAGTTCGAGTGTTGTATTTGCACTGTGGTTACAAACATTGTCCGTGAAGGTAAGGGTGAAAACACCAGATTCAGATGCGTTCAATGTGGGGTCGAGTACTGTTGTGCCAGTTGTGAAAGTTAAGCTGGCGTTTGGATTATTGCTTGTGTAGGTCCATGCGCCACCTAGAATATCACAGACCGTACCTCCGACTTGAAAATTCAGTTGACAAAGCGCCGTATCACTAAAAATACTTGGATTTATAGGTAATATAATGTTCGTGCTGTGTGTTTGCTGACAAATGTTATCGGTGAAAGAAACCATATAATTACCGGGTGTAAGGATAGAAATCAAAGGGTTTAGAGAGGTGTTCGAACTGAACGTCACGTTTGGCGAAGACGCAGTCCACGTTCCGCCCGGTGAATTGGTCCCGGTTACTTGTAGGGTATTCTGACAGATGGTGGTGTCATCAAAAATAGAAGAGGCCCCTGTTCCGAAGACAGTAAATGTGGTGTCGGTGCTACACAAACTAGCTGAGTCCAAAAGGTTGATTGTATAAGTGCCGGCTACCAAATCATTGCTGTACTGTGCGTTGAATATTGGATCTGATAAGCCCCAACTTACCGTAGCGTAGGCCTGTGCATTAGGAATGGTTAAGGTGACGGCAGTGTCAGGCGGGCAGAAGGCAAGTGGGCCCTGCAGGTTGATGGGCATTGGTGTAATGATATCGAAAGTGTCTGAAATGTGTTTGTAGCAGCCGTTTTTACTGACGGTAACGCCATAAATTTGGTCTGTGGTAATGCCGCTTGTTGGCAAAACTGTGAAGTTGTCCCAGAGGTAGCTATCGTAAGGCCCATTGGATACGCTCAAATCAATAGAACCGCAGGAATTTGCGGTGATGAGCATTGCCGAATCTAAGTTATTGACAATGCTGTCGATTACTACCACAAATGTAAGTGCTGTAACGCCTGGCGCTGGGAGGTTGTTGTCGGTCGCGGTTACGGTGATGTTGTAGGTTCCCATTGTGGCTAATGAACCTACAGCACGCAACACGATATTGGCAGTGTTACCCGGTGTATTCGAAATTTGTTGTAGGGTGCTGAGACCACCGTTGGAATAGGTGATGGAAGTACTTTGATTCGCTTCTGGTGATAAAAAGTTGATACTGAAATCGGCGGAATCGCCAAGTGCACAAATTTTAAAGGTATCGCAAGAGGCAATGCCTTCGGGGATAGGCGGAATGTTACCGCCGTTAGAGGCGTCAAAGGCAAAACTTTTGTAGTCGAGCCAAGAGATGCCATCTGGATTGCCCAGCGCGCCGTCGAAGTCGGTGCCAGCGTGGTCAAAGCGGGAAATTAAGAAGTAGGCTAAACCGTCGCCTTTGTTGGCACCACATGTAGCGGGAATACCGCCAAAGCCATTGACGCCTTGTGAGGCATCGCCGGTGGTCCAGTCCATATTTTGGTAGCAAAACGCGACGTTGCCGCCGTCGATTACCGGGTCGGAACCATTGGTGATGATGAGCTGAAAAGTGTTGAGTTTGTCACCGTGCATATTGAAATAACCCACATTCACCCAATTTACGTAAACGGCTGTTGGTGTAATTTTGTAAAGCACTTGACCGTTGCCGTTTTGGGTGTCGACATCTCCCCAGAATGGTGCCACAATGGCATTGCCAACCGATGGAAAGGCAGTGGGGGAAAAAGTAGACAGGGGCCCCGTAAAGGTAAGGTTGCCATTATTATTGATATATAGTGAGTTGTAGGCCTGACCGTAAAGGTTGAAGGTGAATGGAATTGGAATGAGGCCAGTAGAGCCGTCGTCGTTGGGCTGCATGGCTAGCGTGTAGGTGGAGTCTGGCGCGATGTAGCAATCGCAGGCATTGGCTTTGTTGTAGCTCGCGGGCTTGACCCCTGCAACAGGCATTTGAATGCTTGAATTGGCTTGTGTTTGAACGGTACCAAGTTGACCAGAGGCTTTGAGCTGCTGATACAACGGAGAGTCGGTAAGGACCTGTGCTTGAATACTTGTGAATAGAAAGACAGGAAGAGCGAGTAGTAGGTATTTAAACATAATATAAGGGCTTTGGCCTAAATGAGAGGGACGCTATTTTTGGGTTTGAGGTTGCACGAATTTAATGTATTTTTAGCAAAAATTTAGTTTATGAAGTTTTTGTTTACGCTCGCGCTTTTTACTGCCTCATTGGCCTTTGCCCAAAAGAAAACCCCAACACCCATCGAAAAACCGCCTTATGACGCAGGTACGGTAGGTGCTTTGTCTTTTAGAATGGTTGGTCCGGCACTGACCTCAGGGCGTGTAATTGATATTGCGGTGCACCCCACCAACAAAGATACATGGTATGTTGCAGCAGCAGCAGGGGGCGTTTGGCTTACCGTAAATCACGGCATTACTTTTGAACCTATTTTTGACAACTACGGATCGTATTCAATAGGTTGTTTAGCTATTGCGCCTAGCAATCCAAATACAGTTTGGGTGGGCTCTGGTGAGAACAACAACCAACGTTCAGTTTCGTATGGCGACGGCATCTATAAATCTGTAGATGGCGGAAAGTCTTTTACCAATATGGGCCTCAAAAACACCGAGCACATCGGCAAAATTGTGGTGCATCCGACCAATGAAAACATCATTTGGGTGGCCGCTTACGGTCCACTTTGGAGCAGTGGCGGCGAGCGCGGTGTTTACAAAACGACAGATGGCGGCGTTACTTGGACGCGCACGCTTTTTGTTTCTGAACACACCGGGATTTCCGAAATTGCCATTGATCCGAACAATCCAGACATCTTGTATGCAGCTGCGCACCAACGTCGCCGCCATGAATACACCTATATTGGTGGTGGGCCCGAATCAGGCCTTTATAAATCAACAGATGGCGGAGCAACCTGGAAAGAAATCAATAGTGGCTTGCCGAAAGGCGATATGGGCCGTGTGGGCTTGGCGGTTTCGCCTGCCGATGCCAATGTTGTTTATGCGATCGTTGAGGCACGCTACAACAAAGGCGGCGTGTTCCGCTCGAACAATAAAGGCGAAACATGGTCCAAACAAGGATCTTTCTCCACGAGCGGCAACTACTACCAAGAAATCATCTGCGACCCCAAAGACGTCGACAAAGTATTTGCCATGGACACCTACATGCACCACAGCACAGACGGTGGCAAAAACTTCGAGCCAACCGGCGAAAAAAACAAGCACGTAGACAACCATTGTATCTGGATAGACCCTTCTAATACCAACCACTGGCTCGTTGGCTGCGACGGCGGGCTTTACGAAACCTACACACACGCCAAAGAATGGAGTTTTTATGGCAATTTGCCGATCATTCAGTTTTACAAAGTCGCTACCGACAACGCAGTTCCGTTCTACAACATCTACGGCGGCACCCAAGACAACAACTCTATGGGCGGCCCCGCAGCAACCAATAACGTAGCGGGCATCCTCAATGCTGATTGGTTCATTACCAACGGCGGCGATGGCTTTGAATCGGCTACTGATTGGTCCAATCCGAACATTACTTATGCCCAAGCGCAATATGGTTGGCTCGTTCGTTATGACCGCGCTTCAGGCGAGAAAGTGCCTATTCAGCCTATGCCTGCGGTTGGTGAGCCTGGTTACCGCTGGAACTGGGATGCGCCCCTAATCGTGTCTAAACACGACGCCAGCACGCTTTACTTTGCGGCCAACAAACTCTTCAAAACCACCAATAAAGGCGACGACTGGCAAACCATTAGCCCCGACCTCACCCAGCAAATTGACCGCAACGAAATCGAAGTTATGGGTCAGGTTTGGACCATCGATGCCGTCATGAAAAACGCCTCCACAACTGTTTATGGCAATATCGTCGCCCTAGATGAATCGCCGAAGAAAAAAGGCTTGTTGTATGTCGGAACAGACGACGGTTTGGTACAAGTTTCAGAAAACGACGGCCAAACCTGGACCAAATACCTCACTTTCCCGGGTGTCCCTTTGAATACAAGAGTCAATATGCTCACGGCTTCCGTTCACCAAGAAAATGTAGTGTATGCCTGTTTCAATGCGCAGCGTCAAGGCGATTTCAAGCCGTATTTATTGAAGTCTAACGACAAAGGCAAAACGTGGGTGAACATTGCTGCAAACCTACCTGTGCGCGGTACCGTTTATTGCCTCAAGCAAGACCCTGTTGTAGAAAACCTCTTGTTCGTTGGAACCGAATTTGGCGCTTACTTCTCAACAGATGGCGGCAGCAACTGGACCAAACTCGCAGGCTTGCCTACAATCGCTGTTTATGACCTCGATATCCAAGAGCGCGAGGTAGATTTAGTGGCAGCAACTTTTGGCCGCGGCTTTTATGTCCTAGACAACTACACGCCTTTGCGCACGCTTTCCAAAGAAAACTTAAGTCAAAAAGCGCATCTCTTCCCTGTCAAAGACGCTTTGCTTTACATTCAAGCAGATCCACTGGGCTTGGAGGGAACGGGCTTTCAAGGTCACAACATGTGGTCGGCCCAAAACCCAAGCTTTGGCGCCACTTTTACGCTTCATATCAAAGATGTGCCGAGTACTTTAGTGAGCGCGCGTCAGCAGAAAGAAAAGGAACTCGAAAAAGAGAAAAAAGATGTGAGTTATCCGAGTTTTGAAACACTCAGAGCAGAGGCCCTCGACGAAGCGGCCAAACTCATTTGGATCATTTCCGATGCGCAAGGAACCGAAATCAGACGCCTCACTTCTAGCCCACAAAAGGGAATTGTTCGCCAGCAATGGGACCTCCGCAAAGCGACCACCAATCCGGTTGGCGGCTGGGGCAGAGGGCCACTGGTAGTGCCGGGCACTTACCAACTCAAAGTAGTCATGCTGCACAATGGGCAAACCGAAGAACTTGTGGCCAATACCACTTTCGTGGTCAAAGGACTCAATAACCAAACGCTTTTGGCCAAAGATCAAACCGAACTCAATACCTTTAGAGCAGAGGTAGCAGAACTCAACCGCCAAGTAAGCGGCGCCGAAAAGCGCTTCGAGGAGCTCAATGAAGAACTGTCTATTGTAGAGAAGGCCGTACTCAATTACCCGAATACCGATCTCGAATTATTAAAAGAAGTCAGGGCACTCAAAGTATTGAAAGCCGAGCTTCGCCTACAACTTTCAGGCGACGAACTGCGCACCAAGCACGAGTTTGAAACTGCACCAAGCTTCACGAGTCGTTTGGGTATGCTCGAATACCAACTTGCTGAAAACACAACTGGTGTCAGTAAAAATCATCGTGCCAACTACGCTATGGTGGTTCAGGAATACACTACATTTAAAACCAGCCTGAAGGCTTACCAAGAACGCGTCATTGCTTTGCACAGCGCATTGGAAAAAGCCCAAATCCCGTACACGAAGTCTAGACTTGACTGGAAGGAAGATTAGAGCAACTGTTCGTAGCCAATGTTGTTTTTGAAGTAGCTCAATTTTCCGTTTTCAATTTGAAAATTTGGGTTGGGCCAGACATCATTGAGCTGCAGCAAAAAGTTTGTTTGACCGTTTGCCGGTTCTAATTCGTAGAAATTGAAATGGTAGAGGGTGGCAACGCAAATGTAAACCTTGCCTGTAGCTGCATCGAATAGCGCTCTTTTTTCGCCTAAATAATAGACAAAAGGCTCCGTGATTTCGATTTGTGCTTTTGAAAGTATGGTGCCACTTGGCTCCATCACTACCACATAATTGACGCGGTCACTAATGAAAATGATGCTGTCGTTTTTCACATTGTAGTTGTACTCCTCATATTCAGGCTCGATGTATTGTCGGGTACCATGAATGTGTGGATCGGAATCTATTTGATTGCTAGTACTCGAATTGACTTTTACTGGCCGTGGCTTTTCCTGTTTGGTGTTCGGTTCAGGTTGCGCTTCCATTTTCACAGGCTTGGCAATTTTGGTTGTTCGGACCAATCCCCAATGGATGCTTTCGGCATGGAATTTTCTAAACAGGGAGCGTTTGTCAAAAATATTGTACTGGATTACCGCGTTTTGATCGAATCCGGCGGGTCTAAAAACACCGTTTTCGATTTCATTGACGGTGCTGTCTGTATTGAATTTAGCCACTTTTGATTGCGCGATGATCAGTTTGGTGTGCGCCTTATTTTGCCCGCAAATGAGTGTTTGATTTGCAGAGGCTGCACTTTCAAAAAGCGGATTTCCTTCAAATTTAAATACCTTGGCGATCGGTGGCGCTAGTTGCTGTACCTTTGCTTTGAGTTGCGGTTTGTCCAAGACTACATTTTTGGCTGCGATGGTTTCCCAAAGTTCTTTTGGTTGTGTTGCAGCGGCCGCTTGGAGTTTCGCAACGAGCAGTTGTATGGCATTGTTCTTTGGTTGAGCTGCACTTTTTTGTGTTGATTCATTGGCCTGCACAAAGTTCAAAGATTGGAGCGCTGCAAAGGTAGAGTTCGTACCTTGCGACTGAAAAAAGTTGGCAACGCTGCGGTATTGTACTTTGTGCTGGAGCAAAACAAAGGTGCTCACCATCAGGAGTACAAAACTGAGTTTGCCCCAGGTTCTTTTGACGAGCTTATTTTTGTCCTTCTTTATTTGCTTCAACAATGCTTCTTGTGCAGCAGGTATCGTCTCAAAATGGATTGAGCTGAGCTTCTGCTTGAAGAGGTCGTCGAACTGCTTCTTACTCGTTTTCATGGTCTTGAGTTTTCAGGTTTGAGATGCGTGCACGCAATGTTTTTCGAGACGTTTTCAAATGCCACTTGACGGTTTCAGTAGAGATTTCAAGTGCTTCGCTGATTTGTTTGATGCTGTAATCGTCGATGGCATAGAGGTTAAATACAATTTTTGAGGCAGGAGGGAGTTCGTTGAGTAGTTGCAGGAGCTGAGTAGGCGCTGCATTTTCTAAGTATTCTAGTTCGAAATGTTGGTCGGGGATATCCGCATTGAGTTCGGTAAATTTTAAGTTGGATTGTTTATTAGTGCGTCTAAAATCGTCTATCAATTCATTGCGTAAAATCCGCAGAATCCAGGCTTCAAAGGAGCTGTTCAGCCTGAATTGATCAATGTAGCGCAGCATCTTCATAAATGAATTGTGAACAGCTGTAAGTTGGTCTTCGCGGTTATTTTTATAACGCACAGCCACAGACATCATCAATGGGAATGAATTGTTGTAGAGCTTTAATATATAGCGCTCATCTTGTTGCTGGATGCTTTGTATGTCTTCCTTGGAGAGTTTCAAATAAATCGGATTGCGCAAAACTTGTGTACACCGATATTACGAAAAAAACGCAGAAGCAGGGGGGTATATTAAAAAAGGCCACTCAATGAGCGGCCTTTTCTTTTCAAATTTCTTTGCGTATTACTCGTCGCCGAAGCGTTCGATAACCTCTTGGGTAACGCCTGTGTTGGAGAAGCCTCCGTCGTGGAAGAGGTTCTGCATGGTGACGTATTTAGTGAGGTCTGAGAACATGCTGATGCAGTAGTCTGCACAAGCTATTGCGCTGGCGTTGCCAAGTGGCGACATCTGCTCAGAGAAGTTGATGAACTCCTTAAAGCCTTTGATGCCTTGTCCTGCGGTTGTGACGGTTGGCGACTGTGAAATGGTATTGACGCGCACTTTCTTTTTGATGCCGTAGTGGTAACCAAAAGAGCGTGCGATAGACTCGAGCAAAGATTTTGCATCGGCCATGTCGTTGTAGTCAGGGAAAATACGCTGTGCAGCGATGTAAGAAAGGGCTACTACTGAACCCCATTCGTTCATGGCGTCGTGTTTGTAAAGTGTAGCGAGTGTTTTGTGTAAAGACATCGCTGATACGTCCATCGTTTGGCCGTAATAGTTGTAGTCGTTTTCGGTGTAGTGCTTTCCTTTGCGCACGTTTGGAGACATCCCAATTGAGTGCAAAACAAAATCAATTTTGCCACCTAAAATTTCTTGTGCTTGGGTAACGAGGTTTTCGAGGTCTTCGATTTTGGTTGCATCTGCAGCGATAACCTGACTGCCTGTTTTGCTCGCAAGTTCGTTGATTTCACCCATGCGCATCGCGATAGGTGCGTTGGTAAGTACAAACGTGGCGCCTTCTTCATGCGCGCGCTCTGCCACTTTCCAAGCGATACTTTGATTGTTCAATGCACCAAAGATGATGCCTCTTTTTCCTTTGAGTAAATGATTTGACATGTGCTTCAATTTTAAACAAAGTTAACAACTTTATTTTTCGAGGAGTCGCTTTAAATTTTTTAGTCCTTTTTCGAGGTCGTTGCCGAGCATTTCTTCCATGTTCATGACGGCGCCCATGAGGTTAAACGGGTAGGGCATTTTGCTCGTGATCGACCACACAACTTCGGTTTGCTGAGGAGCCTTTTGGCTTGTTTGCATAAAAGAAGGGTTGGTGCTTTCAAAAGGCCTGATGAACTTGAGTTCGATGTCCATTCTGCTCTGCAAGGAGTCGGCCTGTACCTTTAAGATTTTTTGCTGTCCTGCTCCAACGTTTTCGTCTTTGCTGTCCCAGGCGTGTACAAATCCTACTTGCCCGTCCGTTCCTGTTTTGGCAATTGTCATGTTCGGATCTGCTTTCCACCATATGCCATATTTGGGTTGGTTTTCAAGCAGGCGAATGTATGCAAACACCTCGTTTTGTGCACGTGCAATGTTGGTCGTTCTTTTGACTTCAATTTGGGTCGGTATAAATAAAGCGACAAGCAGTAAAATGCCAATAACAACTAAAAGTCCGAGTAGTATTTTTTTGAGTATGCGCATCATGATCTTTTATCTTAAGTACTTGCGTTCGGCCCAAAAGGTGCCAAAAGGAAGAAATGCTGTAAGAAACAAAACCAGGCATTTGATCAAGTTCCATTTTTCTTCAAAATAGAAATAAGCGATATACAAACAATAACCAATAAATAACACACCGTGTATCATGCCTACCCATTTGTTGGGTTCGGGCATGTTTTGGCCATATTTGAGGTACATGGTGACGAGCAAGCCAAGCCAAGAGAAACCTTCGGCGATGGCCATGATCCTGAATTGTTTGAGTGCTTTTGAAGGGGCGTTTGTCGACATGAGATTTGGATTTATTTATTTGGATTTGCGTTTTCAATTGCTTTAATGAGGTCTCGGATACGCGCTGCCTCGATGAAGTCGAGTGCTTTGGCGGCGCTTTCCATTGCTTTTTTGAGGGTTTTTAATTCTTTGGCTCTAGCTTCAGGATTTTCAAACTTTGCCTCGTGTTGGATCGAAACTTTCTTCTCGTTTTCCGCTTGCAAAGACCTGACCTGACGTGTGTTTTGATCGCCATCGGCCACCGCTGTAGATTCAATGATTTTATCCTTGGATTTTTGCAGCGCAGTTGGGACTTGATTGTGCGCTAAATTGTAGGCTTCTTGGTTGAGGCGCCTGCGGGCGGTTTCGTCGATGGTGCGCTGCATGGAGTCGGTCATTTTATCGGCGTACATGAGCACTTTTCCGTTCACGTTTCGGGCCGCGCGGCCAACAGTTTGCACTAAGGAGCGCTCGTTGCGCAAAAATCCTTCTTTGTCTGCGTCTAAAATTGCCACGAGCGATACCTCGGGGAGGTCAAGACCCTCGCGCAGCAAGTTGACGCCGATCAGGACATCGAAATCGCCGAGGCGCAATTGCCTAAGAATTTCGACGCGCTCAATGGTGTCGATTTCGGAGTGAATATAGCGACACGGGATGCCTAGTCGGTCTAGGTATTTTTGCAGTTCCTCTGCCATTCTTTTGGTGAGGGTGGTGACGAGGATGCGTTCGTCTTTGGCCCTTCTTTCTTGGATTTGTTCGATGAGGTGATCGATCTGGTTTTTGGACGGATGCACCTCGATCAGTGGATCGAGTAGGCCAGTAGGTCGAATGAGTTGTTCTACCACCACGCCATCTGATTGCAGCATTTCGTAGTCGGCTGGTGTGGCAGAAACGTAAATGACATTGGAAAGGAAACCTTCAAATTCGTCGAACTTGAGTGGGCGGTTGTCTATAGCCGCCTGTAAGCGAAAGCCGTAGTCGATGAGATTGATTTTGCGCGAGCGGTCGCCGCCGTACATGCCGCGCACTTGCGGTAGCGTGACGTGGCTTTCGTCGATGACCATCAGGAAATCTTCTGGAAAGTAGTCGAGTAAGCAGAAAGGGCGCTCCCCGGGTTGGCGGCGGTCAAAATAACGCGAGTAGTTTTCGATTCCAGAACAGTAACCGAGCTCGCGGATCATTTCGAGGTCGTAATTAACGCGTTCTTCTAAGCGCTTGGCTTCTTCTAGTTTGCCTTCTTCTTTGAAAGCGGCAACTTGTGGAATGAGGTCGTCTTGGATTTGGGTGATGGCTTGGCGCGTGTTGTCTGGGCTCGAGACAAACAAATTGGCCGGAAAAATATCAATTTGCTCGTATTTTTCTAGTGTTTTGCCACTCTCCGGATCGATTGCCGAGATCGTTTCGATTTCGTCGCCCCAAAAGCCGATGCGCAGGGCGTAGTCGGCATAGGCTAAGTAGATGTCTACGGTGTCGCCAGAAACCCTGAATTGGCCGCGCTGAAAGTCAGTACCAGCTCGTTGGTAAAGGTTTTCAACGAGGCGAAACAAAAATTTATTTCGGACAACCGTATCGCCTTTTTGCAGGTGCAAGATGCTGTTTTTGAATTCAGTGGGGTTACCGATGCCGTAAATGCAACTCACAGACGCCACCACAATGACATCTCGGCGGCCCGAAAGCAGTGCAGAAGTGGCAGCCAAGCGCAATTTTTCGATTTCATCATTGATTTGAAGGTCCTTTTCAATGAAGGTGCCGGTAGAAGGGATATAAGCCTCTGGTTGGTAATAGTCGTAGTATGAAACGAAGTATTCGACGGCGTTGTTCGGAAAAAACTGCTTGAACTCACCGTACAATTGGGCGGCGAGTGTTTTGTTGTGAGAAAGAATGAGGGTGGGGCGCTGCACCTCTTTGATGACGTTGGCCACCGTAAAGGTTTTACCGCTCCCGGTTACGCCCAAAAGGGTTTGTTGATGGATGCCATTATTTAAGCCGCTCACTAACTGACGGATGGCCTCAGGTTGGTCGCCGGTGGGTTGGTAGTCCGATACAAGCTCAAATAGCATGGGTTAAAATTACCAATTAATTGAGTGACATTCGCTAATTTTGTGTCATGTCAGATGGAGTATTTTTAGAGGTGAGGGCTACAATTGCTGCACCGCTCGACCAAGTTTGGGATAAATGGACCCAAGCCGGGCATGTTGTCAATTGGAACTTTGCTCACGAATCTTGGTGTTGCCCAAGGGCACAAGTTGATTTTTGCGTTGGGGGAACTTCCTCCTATCGCATGGAAGCCAAAGACGGCAGTATGGGCTTTGATTTAAACGCCACCTTCACAGCAATTGAAGACCACAAACAGATCCTTTCCGTTTTAGCCGACGGCCGTAAAGTTGCGGTTGATTTCAGTATAGAAGACGAACAAACTGTAGTTATTCAGTGCTTTGAGCCCGAGCAAGAAAACCCACTCGAGCTGCAGCAAGGCGGCTGGCAGGCCATCCTCAATCAGTTCAAAAGTTATTGCGAATAATGCACCCCGAAATTGCCGCACACATCGCGCGTTTCCCCATCCATATTCAGGAAAAGTTAAACGTTTTACATGCATTTATCGAGCAAAACCTACCTGAGCCTACACAAAAAATGGCCTACGGTATCCCGACTTTTCAACTAAATGGTAAAAACCTCATCCATTATGCGGGCTACTCGAAGCATATTGGCTTGTATCCGGGTGCCAAAGGCATTGCCGCATTTGCTGCTGAATTTGAAGCCCGTGGCTATAAATATTCAAAAGGGGCTGTGCAATTCCCGCTGAATCAAGCATTGCCTTTTGAACTCATTTTAGAGATTATTACTTATCTACTGAACCAAAGAGCATAAAAAAAGCGCCCGAAGGCGCTCAATCAATTTTTTCCAATAAAAATACTTGCTTTTTTACCTTTGACTACCTCAAGAGACTGGCTGTACATCTTTAGGAATTGAAGGACGCGTGGGTCGGGTAGTAGTGTGGTGTTTGAAGCGGATGGTGCTGGGTAAGTGTTTTTAATCATAGGCTTTTTTAAAGGTTTGCTACATTAACGCGAAAAACTGTCAAATATTATATCGCAGATAATTTCTAATTTTGTGTCATCAATCAACAACAAAAGCAACAACAATGATTCAGCCCGGAGTCGCCACAGGCGATCAAGTACAAGCTATTTTTGAGCTTGCCAAACAGAAAGGTTTTGCCCTGCCTGCCGTTAATGTCACGAGCAGCAGCACGGTCAATGCCGTGATGGAAACAGCTGCCAAACTCAATGCACCTGTCATTATTCAATTCTCTAACGGAGGCGGCCAATTTTTTGCAGGAAAAGGACTCTCAAATGCCGACGAAAAAGCGGCAATTTTAGGTTCTATTGCAGGTGCGCGCCACGTACACGCCCTCGCCGAGGCCTATGGAGCAACAGTCATTTTACACACCGACCACTGCGCCAAAAAACTCCTCCCTTGGATAGACGCTTTGCTGGACGCTGGCGAGGCATTTTATGCAGAAACAGGCAAGCCTTTATACAGTTCGCACATGATTGACCTCAGTGAAGAACCATTAGCTGAGAACCTCGAAATCTGTCAAAACTACTTGCGTCGCATGGCCAAAATGGGCATGACCCTCGAGATTGAATTAGGCATCACCGGCGGCGAAGAAGATGGCGTAGACAACACCGACGTAGACAACTCCAAATTGTATACCCAGCCCGAAGAAGTGGCCGCGGCCTATGAAGCCCTTCTGCAAATTTCGCCGCGCTTTACAATTGCCGCTTCTTTTGGCAATGTACACGGCGTATATAAGCCAGGAAATGTCCAGCTGACCCCCGTTATTTTAAAGAATTCACAAGCATATATCCAAGAAAAATACAACACGGAGCCCAATCCTGTTGATTTCGTGTTTCATGGTGGTTCGGGCTCTAGTCTCGAAGAAATCAGAGAAGCAATTGGCTACGGCGTCGTGAAGATGAACATCGATACCGATATGCAATTTGCCTTCACCGAAGGTGTGCGCGCTTACATTGAAACCAATTTGGCTTACCTTCGTACCCAAATTGGCAATCCAAATGGTGCCGATGAGCCCAATAAAAAATACTACGATCCACGCAAATGGTTGCGCGAAGGTGAACTGACATTCGTTCAACGCCTAGAGCAGTCTTTTGCCGATCTTAACAACATCAATACGCTGAACTGAAATTATGGCATGGTTTAAAAGAAATAAAGAAGGCATCACTACTTCCACAAGCGACAAAATGGAAGTGCCTGAAGGGCTATGGGTACGCTGCTCTAATTGCAAAACACTCTACACCAGCGATGACCTCATGCGCAACAACTACGTTTGTGACCGTTGCTCACACCACG
>JBIIZO010000118.1:0-6711 GCA_044346245.1 Crocinitomicaceae bacterium | reverse complement strand
AATTATTGCCTTCATTGTTCAAAAAGATGGCAGTATCACGCATGCCGAGGTGGAGAAAAGCGTGCATCCAAGTTTAGACGAGGCTGCGCTTCGTGTCATTCGCTATGCGCCCAAATGGAATCCGGCAACCTCAGCCGGAAAGCCAATTGCGACAAAAGTGCGTGTGCCCATTACCTTTCAGACAAATTGAGTGACTGCGCAGCAAAAATAAACCATGTCAAAACACCTCCTGCTCTCCACCCTACTTTGCATTTCTATATCCAATAAAGCCCAAACTTTACAGTCGTTTAACACCGATCGCCAACATATAGACCAACAACTCATGATTGGCCTGGGTACTTGGGCGGCGAGTAATTTTGCCTTGAGCATCTAAATTGATTTTTCAATATGAAATTCCAATGTGAAATCTCCGAAAAGGCTGTCAAAATTTTCAATTTCTAAACTCAGTGTCTGATAGAACTTTTGAGCCGTTTGGATACCTAAAGTGAATGTTTCGTTTTTGATCAATTTGTTTAAATGAAAAACGGGATGAACTTGGTGTGGTTCAAAGAATAAATGTATTGGATACTTATTGCTTCTCTCATCAATGACGCGTCCTTGTTGGTCGTCGTAGACTAAATATTTCAACTCGACGGTTATAATAACCTTAGAAATGAAATCACTCCATTGGTTTTCAGCATTATTTTGGGATGTAGTATAAACACTTTTGATCAATATGCTACTTTCCTCAGCATTCAATCTGAATTCTATTTTCGGATTTTCTTTATTTAGCTTTATTTGCTCCAATCTGATCTATATTTTTTGTAATGCTCTACAACTTATGCGAAACATAAATCTTCGCATTTGTACGAATATACAAACTTGATACAACTATTATTAAGTAAGGTAGTCAACCTCAAATCACAAACACAACTCCCCTACTTCAACTTCAACTTAGCACTAGGCGCCACATTTTGCTTCACTTCTTTTGGAGCACCTTGAATAATGACTTTGTTTGAGCTAGAGATTTCTATATATTTTTTGGCTATATCCCCTTCAACAAACTGTCGTATAAGTCATTGAAAGACATCCCGCCTGCGGTTTTTTGCTTAGACAAACGCTTGAACTCCACCAAAGCCCAGAGCACAAACTCCATTAAAAATGGAAGGTCTACTGAGGCCACGCGCGGCTGGTAAAGCTCTATGAGCGCTTTGAGGGGCTCAATGGCCTGGAGCGAGCGCAAATAGGTTTGTTCGTCGGTTTCGTCGGCGATTTCGAGGGCGTTGTTCTGGGTAAACCATGCTACTACAGCATCGTAGGGCGTTACTTGGTCTGCTTTTTTGAGTTTCTCGATCTTCGGGAAATAATTCAAGAAGAGCGTTTTGGTGGCCTCACTGATGAGTTGGTTGGCCACAAAAGAGGAACCTTCCTGCTCGCCTTCATAGACCAGTTCTACTTTTCCGGTAATCGATGGAATCATGCCCATGAGGTCCGAGAAGCGAACAGTAGTACTTTGCTCGTTGTTGAGTAAGGCGCGGCGCTCAGCAGTACTGATGAGGTTTTCGTAGGCGGTAATGCTCATGCGCGCGCTCACGCCACTTTTGGCATCAACGTATTCGCTGCTGCGCGCTTCAAAAGCGATTTGCTCTAAGATATCTTTGGCCAATTCAGGCACATGCACTTCGCAAATGCGATTTTCTAACTTTTGGGCTTCTTGCGCTGTAATTTGCTTGGCGGTCTTGACATCTGCGGCGTAGTGCGTCAAGATTTGTGAACCAATGCGGTCTTTGAGTGGCGTCACGATGCTGCCACGGTTGGTGTAGTCTTCGGGATTGGCAGTGAAGATGAATTGGAGGTCTAGTGGCAAGCGCAATTTGAAACCGCGGATCTGGATGTCTCCTTCTTCAAGAATGTTAAAAAGTGCTACTTGAATGCGCGCTTGAAGGTCAGGAAGTTCGTTAATGACAAACAAACAACGGTGCGCACGTGGAATCATGCCGAAGTGCAAGACGCGTTCGTCGGCGTAGTTCAGCTTGAGGTTAGCGGCTTTAATGGGGTCGATGTCACCGATGAGGTCTGCGATGGTGACGTCTGGCGTGGCGAGTTTTTCAAAGAAGCGCTCGGAGCGGTGCAGCCAGGTAATGGGCGTGTTGTCTCCGTGCTCTAAAATAAGGTCTTTGGCATAGCGGCTAATTGGAGAGAGCGGATCGTCGTTGATTTCGCTGCCTGCCACCACCGGGATGTATTCGTCTAGCAAATGGATCATGAGGCGCGCAATGCGGGTTTTGCCCTGGCCGCGCAAGCCCAGCAGGTTGATATTATGCTTGGAGAGAATGGCGCGCTCGAGTTGCGGAATAACGGTATGCTCATAGCCGTGCATCGACGGAAAACTTGGCTTACCCGCCTTGAGTGCGGCAATGAGGTTGTCGCGGAGTTCGGATTTGATGCTTTTGGATTGATAACCAGCCGCTTTCAAAGCGCCTAAAGTTTGTATGTTGGTGTCTATCATTAGTTCATTCGTTTTTTTCGGTTGGTTTCGTAGTCGTGGAAAATCATTTCACCGAGGCCTTTCAAGCCAGTGTAAAACGCCTTTCCTTTGTTGGACTTCGTGAATTCATCCACAAAATGCTGTAAATACGGATCTTGGGCAATCATGAAGGTCGTGATCGGGATGTGCAACTTGCGCGCTTGGGCCGCCATGGTGTAGCATTTATCTACGATGTAATCATCTAGACCATTGCTATTTTTGTAGTACTGCCCATCGGGCAAGCGCAAACAACTCGGCTTACCGTCGGTGATCATGAAAAGTTGCTTGTTGGTATTGCGTTTTCTGCGCAGGATATCCATAGCGAGCTCTAGGCCAGCAACGGTATTCGTATGGTAAGGCCCGACGTTCAAATACGGCAGGTCTTTGATGCTAATTGGCCAGGCGTCGTTGCCAAAGACAATCACGTCTAGCGTATCTTTCGGATAACTCGTGGTAATGAGTTCTGCCAGCGCCATGGCTACTTTTTTGGCCGGCGTAATGCGGTCTTCACCGTAAAGGATCATGCTGTGGCTGATGTCTATCATGAGCACCGTACTCATCTGAGATTGATGATGGGTATCCTCGACTACTAAATCTTGTTCGGTAAGCCTGAACTCCCCTATGCCATGATTGATCTGCGCGTTTTTCAAGCTCTCCGTAATCGAAATATGCTCGAGCGCATCGCCAAACTGAAAATCTCGGTACTCGCCGGTAGCTTCGTCGCCCAGCCCACTCTTTTTAGATTTGTGCTGCCCGCGCCCACTCTTGCGGATATTCCCAAAAATTTGCTCCATCGCATTCTTGCGCAAAATGCGTTCGGTCTTGGCCGTCACACTCATCTGTCCCTTGCCGTCCGGCAAAATTTCTTCGCGCAAATACCCCTTTTTCTTGAGGTCTTCGATGAAGTCGTCCATGGTGTATTTGTCGTTGGTCAGGCTGTATTCCTTATCCAACACATTGAGCCACTCCAGCGCTTCATCTACATCGCCCGAAGTATGTACAATCAGTTCGCTAAAAATATCAAACAGGCGCTCAAAGTCGGAGAGCTCCGGAGCTTGGTAAGGCGTGAATACATAACCGCTATTGCGCATGTGTGGATGTGTGGATGTGTGGATGTTTAAATTTGTAACAAGAGTTGGGAGGAAATGTTTACAATCTGACTAGTATCCCCTTCCTCTTGACAATGTTTTTGTAATCCCACTGGATGGTCACGGATTTTTCTAAGCAACGCTGGAGCAGATCTTGGTCAATTTGGGAGCTGTGTTGATAGGAAATGGAGGCGTCTTTGAATTTGCCTGCACGGACGACCAAACCGGGTTCATCGAAATCGGCACCACTCCAAAACATGAGCTGTATGCCTTTTTTCTGTTTGCTGAAACCCACAATAGGATTGCCGTCTAGGAACCAAACGGGGTGCGCATGCCAAATCTTGTTTTCGGCTGCAGGCAGATTGGCTGAAATGAGCGCATGCAGACTTGCACAAATCTGCTTTTCTTCGGCGTCAAAATCTTGGTAGTAAGCTGCGGTCATTTCTTACGCATCATTTCTAAATACATGGCCTCCACTTTGTTTCTGGCCCAGGCAGTGCGGCGTAGAAAAACCAAACTCGACTTTATCGAAGGGTCAATTTTGAAGCAATTGATATTGACCTTGAAAGCCATGTGCTCCCAACCGTAGTTTTCTACTAAGGCATCTAACATATCAATTAACTTGACGCCGTGTAGCGGATTATTGGGCTGGTCCTGCATGAATTATTGTTGCTGTAGCTTGTGGTAAGATGTATACGACAACAGCAAAACAGCAACTGCGATCAACGGAATGAATGTTTCACCAGTAATGCCGTCGACAGCTGCGTGGCTAACGGATGCAAACAAAAATTCGATGAAAAAACAAGCGTACGCCCATTCTTTGAGACGGCCAGGAATTTGAGGGATGATCAAGGTCAGGGCACCAAGTACTTTAAAACAAGTAAGCACAATGCCAAAATACGCCGGATAACCCAAGTGAGCGATGCTTTCCTTGGCCATTTCTGATTGAGAAGTGAGTGCCGGCATGAGGCCTTCCATTAAAAAAAGGAGGATGGTGGTGACCCAGTAGGTGATTTTGGTGGATTTCATGAATAATAATTTTTTATCAAATATATAAAATTTAAACCCTTTTGTGCTTGAGGTGTTTTAACTTTAGTTCAAACTTACAGACATGCATTTCTCCGACCTACTCGCCAATCAACGCCAATATTTCAAGGCTCAACATACCAAAACACTCGCCGCACGAAAGCAGTCTTTGCAACTATTCAGAAAAATGCTCCTCGAGAATGAGTCGCGTTTGTACGAGGCGGTCCATGCCGATTTTCAGAAGTCGGAACACGAAGCTTTTTTGACGGAATGGGCTATTTTGATCAAAGATATTGACGAAGCTTTGGGCGCTTTGCCGAAATGGATGAAAGCGCAAAAAGTGCGCACCAATTTGGTCAATTTGCCTGGTAAGTCTTACATGGTGCCCGAACCATTGGGGCTCTGTTTGGTGATTGGCGCCTGGAATTACCCTATTCAGTTGTCTTTCGCTCCAGTCATTGCCGCTTTGGCAGCAGGAAACACCGTTGTGTTAAAGCCCTCGGAACTCGCCGCCAATAGTGCGCAATGCATGGCAGAGCTCGTGGCGCAGTATTTTGACCCGCAACTTTTTACAGTGGTATTGGGTGGCGTGGCAGAAACCACCGCCTTGCTCGAAGAACGTTTTGACAAAATCTTTTTTACCGGAAGCCCCGCTGTGGGGCGCATTGTGTATCAGGCTGCGGCTAAGCACCTCACACCTGTAACCCTTGAACTCGGTGGCAAAAGCCCTGCTATCCTGACGCCGAGCGCCGACTTGCCCACCGCTATCAAGCGCTTGGTTTGGGCCAAATTCTTGAACGCTGGCCAAACGTGCATTGCTCCCGATTACGTATTTGTCAACGAAAGTATTTATCAAGAATGCCTCGTGTTAATGCAAAAAGAAATTGAAAAAAATCAATATGCGCTCGCTAACAAAAACTACGTTCAAATTATCAATGAACGAAATTTAGCGCGCTTGGAGCAGCTACTTGACAAAAATAAAATTGCATTTGGTGGCGCAATCAATCATGCCAACCGAACGATTTCGCCAACTATACTCAAAGAGGTCAGTTTCGATGACGCCATTATGCAAGAAGAAATATTTGGCCCTATTCTTCCTTTGCTCAGTTACAAGCAATTTGAAACCGTACTCGACTATATTCAAGACCACGAAAAACCGTTGTCGGCCTATTTGTTTTCGAACGACAAAACCGAACAAGCCGCCTGGCTCGGGCAGCTCTCTTTTGGAGGCGGTTGTATCAATGATGCCATTATGCACATCACCAATCCGAATTTGCCATTTGGCGGTGTCGGGCAGAGCGGAAACGGCAGCTACCACGGCAAGGCGGGCTTTGATACTTTTTCACATCGGAAATCTGTTTTCGAGAAACCCCGCTTATTTGAAGTACCTTTGAAGTACCCGCCTTATACGGCTGCAAAAATGAACTGGATCAAACGCTTACTCAAATTCTCATGAATCCGATAGCCAAACTTGCCGGCGTAGGCAAAGAATACCAAGTCGGCGACCAAACCATTGTTGCGCTGCAACCCGTCGATCTCGAAATCAGGTCGGGCGAGCTCTTACTCATTATTGGACCCTCGGGCTCTGGCAAGACCACCCTACTCTCTTTATTGGGCTGTGTCATTTATCCTTCTTATGGCCAACTTTGGGTCAAGGATCAATTTGTAAATGAACTCAATCAAAACCAACTTGCCGCGCTGCGTTTGCATACCATAGGCTTTGTTTTTCAGAGTTTCAACCTGATTGCACCGCTCAATGCCCTAGACAACGTCATGATGCCGCTGCAGCTCAAAAAATTACCCAGAGCCGAGGCCAAGCAAAAAGCGTTGGCCGCCCTCGAACTCGTCGGCATGCTCGACCGCAAAGGCAATTTACCCAAACAACTTTCTGGCGGCCAACAACAACGCGTGGCTATTGCGCGCGCTTTGGTCACCGACCCGCAACTCGTGCTCTGCGATGAGCCCACCGCCTCGCTAGATGCCAACTCGATTTCTACCGTGATGCAAGAACTCGTGAACCTCGCCCGCAACGGCAAAGCAGTTTGTGTGGTCACCCACGACCCGCGCCTTTTGCAATATGCAGACCGCATC
>JBIIZO010000018.1:0-21290 GCA_044346245.1 Crocinitomicaceae bacterium | reverse complement strand
TGGTATCAGGATCCAGGCTTTGTTCAAACGGATACCGATGCCAATTTGATAATTGAATTGGAGCAGGCCAGCAGCCAAATTGGGCTGAAACAATTGAGGTGCTTGGTAGGCCGTAAATTGATCTTGGTAACCAAGTGTATCTTGACGGATATGAAAATCGTAGTTCAGACCCAAACTTTGGTCTAGAAAATGCTTGCGCACCTTGACCACTACTTTTTTACCAAAGTAAATGAGTGAGTGGGCGCGGATGCTTCCGTATAGATAACCCGTTCGCATTTGTCCTTCACCTGTGCTGGTACTGTAGATTTCACCGAGCGCATTTTGGTTTTCGAGTAGGGTGGTCTCGAGGCCATTGATTTGGCGGTATCCGATGCCCCAATCAAAGTAGTCCATGATGCGGCTCTTTCCTAGCGCTTTGATAGGCGTTCCTTTCCATTTTGGAAAATGTGCCAAACCAAATTCGGCATAAAAACCGAGTTTGGCTTCTGGCGTAATGGTGTAATCACCTCGATCGACTTGATTGACGAAGAGGTCTCCGCGCAGCGGTTGGTTCACAAAAGAATAGGTTGGTCCCAATGAAAATTGGTAACCATGGTTTCTGACCTGAAGGTAGTCATTGCCTTTTTTCTGTGATTTTTCAAAGCCACCTTGGCCCCAAAGCAGCGGGGTGCAGAGCAAAAAGAGGAGCGTGATTCTCATGTTTGGAAATTAAAGGTACTGCATTCATTGAGAATGGACTGCATCACTTCGGGGCTATCCCAATTGGTTTCGATATCGGGTTGCGCCATTATTTGATCCATGATGCCGCGTTGTTTTTTGCCTTGTTCGTAGGCCACTGAATAAGGAATGTTGCTAAACGTAACTTGGCTGTACAACGGCAACCATTTATTTGGATACATTTTACTGAATTTACCTTCGATCTTTTTGCGCAACAAGAAAGACGGGTCGGCAACGAGGTCGCGCATTTCGATATAATTATCTAACGAAAGATCTTGGAGCGCGTCGCCGTTGGGTTTGCGCAGCGGGCTGTATTCGGCCCAAATAGCGTCCCAATCGTGATTATGCTTGAGCATGAGTTCATTGAGTACCCGGCAATCTTCGAAACCTGCATTCATGCCCTGGCCATAAAACGGAACGGTGGCATGAGCGGCGTCGCCCATGAGGCCAACTTTTCCTGCCGCCCAAGGATAGCAACGAATGATGGCGAGGTTAGACAATGGGTGGTCGTCCCATTTGTCGGCGATGTCTGGCATAAGGTCGTGGAAGTCAGGGAAGATGGTCCTGAAAAAGCGGTCGACATCAGCCTTTGTATTGAGTTTATCAAATGCAAATTCGTGGTTTTCGTGGGGCATGAAAAGCGTGAGGGTGAACGAACCATCTTCGTTGGCCAAGGCGATCATCATGAAGCGGCCGCGTGGCCAGATATGCAAGGCGTTTTTGTCCATCGCATAACCGCCATCGGGTAGGGCAGGCAACAAGATTTCGCGGTATCCATCGGCAATATAATTTTGGCTATACTGAAAACGGTTGAGTTTCTGCATGGAGTTGTAGCGCACGGCACTAAAAGCACCGTCTGCTGCGAATATCACATCGGCTTTGGCTTCAAAGGTGTCGCCAGTTTGGGTATTGCGCAAATAAGCGATGGCGTTTTGCAAATCGACTCTCAAGCATTCGGTTTGGTAATGAATGGTGGCATTGCCATGTGTTTCGGCGATATCCATCATGGTGGCATTGACCTTCCCGCGAGACACCGAGTAAATCGCTTGGCCATCTTCACCGTATTGTTGGTAGGTGAGTTTGCCGCTGAGGTCATGCATCATGCGGCCGTACATCGGAATGGCAATTTTGCGAATTTCGTCACCAACACCCACGGCATCGAGGGCAGTCCAGCCTCTAACAGATAATGCTAAATTGATTGATTTACCTGCACTGATTTCGGCTTTTCGGATATCGGAACGGCGTTCGTAGATGGTGACGTTATATCCGGCTTTGGATAAATAAACGGCCCATAATGAACCTACTAAACCTGCGCCAATAATGATGGCCTCTCGTTTTTGTGTCATGTTTTATTGCTCTTTAATCCTTAGATGCTTTAACAACAAAGGTAAGCACTAAGGGTTTTCGAAAAACGTCTAATGTTCCTTTTTTAAAAACTGAATATTGCGTTGCAAGCCACTGTATTTTGTTCTTTTGATGGCGCTTTTGCCAAAAAGCATGCGAAAACTCTCCTCCGACAGTGCTTCCCATTCTTTGCTCGACAAATTCAGGAATTCCGGATGGGGTTCAAAAGCGGCTTCTTGCTGGATTTTTGAAAAGCGATTCCACGGACAAACGTCTTGGCAGATATCGCAGCCAAAAGCCCAGTTTTCCATCTTGCCTTTGAATTCACTGGGTAAATCGGCGTCTTTCAATTCAATGGTCAGGTAAGAGATGCATTTGGAGGCATCGATGAGGTAGGGTGTAGCGAGCGCGTCGGTAGGGCAGGCGTCTGTGCAGCGCGTGCAAGTTCCGCAGTAATCTTTAATGGGGCCGTCTGGGCTGATTTCTAAATCGACAAAAAGTTCGGCAATAAAGAAAAAGCTGCCGTTTTTAGGATGGATGAGGTTGGTGTTTTTACCCATCCAGCCCAAGCCCGCTTTTTTGGCCCACACCTTATCCATTACAGGAGCAGAGTCTACAAAGGCTCTTCCTTGGATATCGCCGATTTTTTCACGTAGTATAAACAACAGCTGCTTGAGTTTGTCTTTGATGACGTAATGGTAATCTTGACCATAAGCATACTTGGCAACCTGAGGCGCAGTAGGGTCTTGCTGGGTTTGTTCGGGGTAGTAGTTCAGCAATAAGGAGATGATGGTTTGGGTGCCGGGCTCGAGCAAACGAGGGTCTAGGCGCTTGTCAAAATGATTGGCCATATAAGCCATTTTTCCATGGTAATTTTGCTTCAGCCAGTGCTCGAGCCGAGGTGCTTCTTCTTCGAGAAAGCCTGCTTTGGAAAAGCCAATATGGAAAAATCCAAGTGCTTTGGCGCTATCGGTGATCAGTGTTTTGTACTGGTCGTGTTTCATGTCAGAACAAGCCGCCTTGAGCCCAACCGAGGTCTCTACCGAGGTGTTTGTAGCTTTTTTCAGTGGCTTTTCGCCCGCGTGGGGTGCGCATGAGGAAGCCCTCTTGGATCAAGAATGGCTCATAGACTTCTTCTAGGGTGCCAGCGTTTTCACCGATGGCCGTGGCAATAGTACTGAGCCCGACGGGGCCGCCGTTGAATTTGTCGATGAGTACTTTCAGGATACGCAAGTCCATGTCGTCTAGACCATTGGAGTCAACGTTCAGGGCTTTGAGTGCCACTTCAGTGATGTCGTCGTCTATGCGGCCAGAACCTTTGATTTGAGCAAAATCGCGCACGCGTCTGAGCAGTGCATTGGCAATCCGGGGTGTTCCGCGGCTGCGGCTGGCAATTTTGTAAGCGGCGCTTTCCTCGATGCCTATATGCAATAAAGAAGCAGAGCGCTCCACAATGGCCGTAAGTGTTTTGGAGTCGTAGTATTCTAGCCGCGCATTGATGCCAAAACGGGCGCGCAGCGGAGAAGTAAGCAAACCAGAGCGGGTAGTGGCTCCAATGAGCGTAAACGGATTGAGGTTGATTTGTATACTGCGCGCGTTGGCCCCGGAATCGAGCATGATGTCGATGACGTAGTCTTCCATGGCGGAATACAGATATTCTTCAATGACGGGGCTGAGGCGGTGGATTTCATCGATAAATAATACATCGCCCTCGCCGAGATTGGTCAGCAGGCCTGCGAGGTCGCCTGCTTTGTCTAGGACAGGCCCAGAAGTGACTTTGAAACCGACGCCGAGTTCGTTGGCAATGATATTGGCCAGTGTAGTTTTGCCTAAGCCTGGAGGGCCGTGCAATAAGACGTGGTCAAGCGGCTCTTTTCGAAACTGAGCAGCGCGCACAAACACTTCAAGATTTTCTACCACGGCAGGCTGCCCGGCAAAATCTTGTAAAGATTTGGGGCGTAAGACTTTGTCAAGTTCTTGTTCGTTGTTGCCTGATGTTTCTTCTCGGTAGTCGAATGAATCCTCCATGTCTTACAAAAATAACAATTTGTAGGTGTGGCTTAGCGCCAAGTAGCAAGTAATTGCGAAAGGTCTGAAAATTCGAAATCAGCTACAGCCAGACGCGGGTTCGGGAAGTGTGTTTTTTCAGGGATACAACAGACTTTCATTTTGGCTGCGAGGCCAGCAAGCACCCCGTTGAACGAGTCTTCGATGACCAAACATTTTTGCGCTTTCACGCCTAATTCTTCTGCTACTTTGATATAAACACCGGGGTGTGGTTTGCCATAGGGTTCAAATTCTGCAGAATAGGTGAAGTCAAAATAGGTGCCAATTTGAAGGCTATTCAAAACGGTTTCGATGAGTTTTTGGGACGAGGAGGTGGCCAGCCCAATTTTTTTGTCTTGTGCTTGCAGAAAATTAAGCATGTCAATGACGCCAAGTAGCGGTTGTGGATTTTGCTCAATCAAAGAGATGAGTTTGTCGATGATCTGCGTCTCCACCTTTTGAAGGTCTTGGAGCCCCCAGTTTTCATGTGCATTCCAAAAAGCAATGACTTCATCTATGCGCAGGCCAACGGTTTTCTGAAAATCTTGGTGGGTGAGCGTAGAGCCGTATTGTCCAAAAACATATTCCATGGCAATTTTCCAGAGCGGCTCTGAATCGATGAGCACACCATCCATATCGAAAATGACCGCATCAAAATTGACAAGGTGTGGTTGTGGTTTAGAGGTGCTCATGATAGAAGCGGATGGTTTCAATTTTGCGCTCGCTCATTTTTTCGACGATCAGGCGGTAGTTTCCGAATTGGACTTCATCGCCTTCTGCGGGGAGTCTTTCTAAATGGCTCAAGATGAGCCCTGCTAAGGTGTCGTATGATTCAGATTCGCGCAAGTGAAAACCGTATTGTTCATTGAGGTAATCGATGTCGATGCGTGCAGAAAACAAGAATTCAGTTGGCGATAGTTGTTGTTCGGTAAGGGCTTCTTTGTCGTGCTCGTCTTGGATTTCACCAAATATTTCTTCGATGACATCCTCTAAAGTAATGATGCCTGCCGTGCCACCGTATTCGTCGGTGACAACCGCAAAGTTGCCTACTTGGTTGGTGAATTTTTCGAGGAGTTCTTTGCCGCTCATGACCGTCGGGACAAAGGAGATGGGTTTTAAAATTTGCTTGATAGAAGCTGGCTTTTTGAATAGATCAAAGGAGTGGATGTACCCGATGATGTTGTCGATGTCGTCGCGGTAAATAATGAGCTTGGATAAGCCTTTTGAGGTCATGAGTGCCTTGGCGTCGGCGATGCTGTCTTGGATATCAACCGCAATGATTTCAGGTCTTGGGATCATGCAGTCTCGGGCTTTTACTTTTGAGAAGTCGAGCGCGTTGCGCAGTAACAGCATATCATTACCGAGTTCTTCTTCGTCGGTCAGTTGTGCACTGAGTTCGTCTACGTAATTTTCTAGGTCTATCTTAGAAAAGACGCGTTGCTCTTCTTTTTCTACGCCCATGAGCTTCAAAAACCCGGTGCTGATTAGTACAATCATTTGGGTAGGCAAGTACAGTAAAATGTACATGGCCAGCAGCGCAAAAAGCCCGAGGTCCAGCGCTTTGTTAGGGTTGAGTTGCACGACCGCTTTGGGTAAAAATTCGGCGGTAATCAGGACCAGTAGGGTAGACAGAATGGTTTGTAAAATGAGCAAAACACCTTGGTCTTCAAAGCCAAACTTTTCTAAAAGCGGGCTGAGTTCTGCACCAGCGGCAATTCCGTACACAACTAAGGCAACGTTATTCCCTAGAAGTAAAAGCGCAATCATGTTGCTCTCTTTGCGATAGAAAAGCGCTAAGATTTTGCCTTTTAAGGTGTTGTTTTTCTTGAGGACTTCTATGCGCAGGCGATTGGCAGAAATAAAAGCCAATTCCATTGCAGAAAAGTATGCTGAACAAATCAGGGAGCAAATGATCAGCACAAAGTTGAGGTCCATGGGGCTTATTTTTCAAGGACGTCCTTACCGATGTCTTTTCGGTAATAAGCGTCTTCAAAGGATATTTTTGAAATGGATTCGTAGCTGCGTTCGAGCGCTGCTTCGATATTTTTGCCGTATGAAGTTACTGCCAATACCCGACCACCGTTCGAAACAACGGAAGGCCCGTCTGGAAGTGTGCCTGCATGGAAAACCAAACTATCCGTGATGCTATTAAGTCCGTAGATGGTCTTGCCTTTTTGGTAGTCTCCTGGGTAACCACCAGCAACCATCATGACGGTAGCAGCGCTTTTGTCGTGGAATTGGATGTCGCGTTCAGATAATGTGTGAGTAGCAACACCTTCGAATAAATCGAGGATGTCACTTTTGATCCTGGGCATGACAACTTCTGTTTCTGGATCACCCATGCGGCAGTTGTATTCAATGACATACGGATCTCCTTTGACGCTAATCAGGCCAAAAAATACGAAGCCGTTGTAAGTGATATTTTCTGTTTTGAGGCCTTTGATGGTTGGAATAACTACCCGGTTGAGTACTTTGTCCATGAATGCGGCATCGGCAAACGGTACAGGCGAGATAGCGCCCATGCCGCCGGTATTGAGGCCGGTATCGCCTTCTCCAATTCTTTTGTAATCTTTGGCTTCAGGGAGCAGTTTAAAAGATTCGCCGTCGGTGATGGCAAAAACGGAGAGTTCGATGCCCGACAAAAATTGTTCGATGACCACTTTTTCGCTCGCTGCACCAAATTTGGCACCTACCAGCATTTCTTCGAGTTCGCGCTTGGCTTCGTCGAGGTCCTCGATGATCAGAACGCCTTTTCCGGCAGCTAAGCCATCGGCTTTCAAGACATAAGGGCCTTTCATGGCGTCGAGAAAACGCAGGCCTTCGGTGAGTGTTTGGGCATCAAAAGTGCCGTATTTTGCGGTTGGAATGCGGTGGCGAGACATAAAAGCTTTTGCGAAGTCTTTGCTGCCTTCTAGTTGCGCACCTTCTTTGCTTGGGCCAATGAGCCCTACGTTTTTAAGCTCTGGATCTTGCTTGAAAAAATCGTAGATACCCAAAACAAGCGGTTCTTCAGGGCCTACCACCACCATATCGATGGCGTGCTGCAATACAGCTTGTTTGATGGCTTCAAAATCGTTAAGCTTGAGGTCTAGGTTTTTGCCGTGTTTTTTGGTCCCGGCGTTGCCTGGAGCGATAAAGAGTTCGTCGAGAATGGAACTTTGGGAGATTTTCCAGGCGATGGCGTGTTCGCGTCCGCCGGATCCGAGTAAGAGTACTCTCATGAACAATGCGCTAAAATAGATTCAAAAATATGGAGGCCGTCTGTGTTGTTGAGGTGTTTGTCGGCGGCGCGCTCAGGGTGAGGCATCATGCCGAATACGTTTTTAGCGCGGTTGGTAATGCCAGCGATGTATTGCAGTGATCCGTTCGGATTGCTGCTCGCATCTGTGCTTGCATCTGCCGCGCAATAGGTAAATAGGATTTGGTCATTGGCATGTAAAGAAGCCATAGTAGCTTCGTCTGCATAGAAACGACCTTCTCCGTGGGCGATCGGAATTTGGTAGGCCTTGTTGTGGTCGAGGTCTTTGGTTGGTGCCGCAGTCTGACTTACTGGCTTGAGGTAAACGTTTTTGCAAATGAATTTTTGGGTGTCGTTGTGCAATAGCGCGCCTTCAAGCAAGCCAGCTTCTGTTAAGATCTGAAAGCCATTGCAGATGCCCATGACGTAACCGCCGTTGTTGGCATGTGCAATTACAGACTCCATGATAGGCGAAAACTTAGCAATAGCACCTGAGCGCAGGTAGTCTCCGTAAGAGAATCCGCCGGGAATGACAATGAAATCTGCTCCTTGGAGGTCGGTGTCTTTGTGCCAGAGCTCGACGACTTCTTGCCCCATTAAATCTTTGAGTACGTAGACCATGTCTTGGTCACAATTGGATCCTGGAAAGGTAACAACACCAAATTTCATTTTCGATTTTTAAGTTGGTTCAAAGTTAGTAAAAGTCTAGGCTCAAATTGTAAAAAGGAGAAATTTTAGCAAGGAGAAGCCAAAGAGAATATAGAAAAATAAATGAGAACTAATGCCGAGACTTCTGCTCAAAAGGGCATATGAAAAATAAAAGGAAAAAGGCAATACGACCAAACTCAATAAGCCAATGTGGGCGGTAAGCAAGAAGGCGGCTGTTCCGAGCAAAAGCACATAAAAAGTAAAGAGTGTCAGGATTTGCGTTTGTTTCTTGAGTTTCAAAGAGGCTTTGAGTAATCTGGCGCGGAGTCCGAACATACTGAAGAAAAGTATAAGCACCAAAATACCAAGGGTGGTAAAGTCTTGCCAATTGGGGCTGTAATATTGAATGATGGGTAGGAACTGAATGTCATTTATTTGATGCATGAGGTAGTATAAGCTGAGTAAGCCGCTCAATGGCAGTAAAAATCCAATAACAATGAGCAGTAGTTCTCGCCAGTAAAAACCCCTGAGTACGATGAACATAAGCAGCAAAAGAGGGAGGATAAACAAAAAGCTCTGCTCAAAGAACACGCTGAGTCCAAAAGCGAAGCTAGCATTAAATGCTGCTTTTTTTGAATTTTGTTGAGGTTTGATGCCGAAAAAGAGCCCTAAGCCAACGATGCAGCAGAACTGCGCTACAAAAAGCCAGCTGGGTTCTCCCCAAACATGAAAAAAACTGGCAAAAATGAGGTAATTCAAGCTGACAATAAAGGTGTTTTTTTCAAGAAACTCACGGCTATTGAATACCCAATTGAGCGCAACAGCATTCACCAACAGCATGAAGAAATGTGCCAATAAATGCGCGGTGGGTAATTTGGCGAGGTAAGGAATGAGTTGCTGGACTTGAGGGGTTTGGCCAAAAGGTGCAGTGTAACCTATAAAATAACCAATAGGATACAAAGCGAGAAGGACGGGTAGTAAAAGTAAAACCCCAACGCGGTTGTCTAAAAACAATCTGAGCACACTCAAAATTAGCACTAAACCATAAGGAAAGCCTCTTGTTGTGAATAAGTCACTGAGATTGTTTAAAAAGAAGATAAGTTCTTGTTAAATCGCTGCGCATTAGCTTGCGTAAAACCTAAAAAACAATATATTTGCTATCCTAATTTTTGAAAACCGAACACCATGGAAAAGCCAAAAAATCGATACTCAGATGCAGATTTAGAAGAGTTCAAAATGCTCATCCAAGAAAAACTTAAAGAAGCGCACGTGGATTTCGATTTGTTGAAAGGATCACTCTCCCACACAGATGACCACGGTACCGACGACACCGGCCGTACTTTCAACATGATGGAAGACGGTTCAGAAACCCTTTCAAGAGAAGAAGTGGCACAGTTAGCTGCCCGTCAAGAGAAGTTCATCCAAAGTTTGAATGCTGCCCTCATGCGCATCCAGAACAAAACCTACGGTGTTTGTCGTGTAACCGGGCTACTGATTCCTAAAGAGCGCTTGCGTTTGGTACCACATGCCACTATGAGTATCGATGCCAAAAACGCCCAAAAATAACGCGTGAAAAAACCTTTGCTCTTCAGTGTCATTTTGGTGACCGTTTTATTATTGCTCGACCAATGGATCAAATTGACCATCAAAACCCAATTTTCTCCTGGAGAATTCCGACCGCTACTAGGTAACTGGTTGGCCTTGCACTACACTGAAAATCCAGGAATGGCTTTTGGCCAAACATTTGGTGCCAGTATGTGGGCCAAGCTCTCCCTCAGTTTGTTTAGAATTGTTGCTATTGGCCTGATCATCCGCTACCTTTTAAAACAAATCAAATTTGGCACTTCCCGAGAGTTTTTAATTGTTGTGTCGTTGGTCTTGGCGGGTGCTACTGGCAATTTACTGGACTCCATGTTTTACGACCTCTTTTTCAGTGTCGACCCCTGTATTCCTTTCAATCAGTTGGCAGGCAGCGGCCACAAAGCCATTTGTCATGCAGGTCATTTCAATTATGCCGTCGAACTCAGACACCAAGGTTTCTTATTTGGCAATGTAGTCGATATGTTTCAGTTCAATGTGCGCTGGCCAGCCGGCATGCCGCTCGTAGGCGGTTCAGATGTGTTTCCCGCCATTTGGAACTTAGCCGATTTTTGTATTTCGGTAGGCTTATTTTGGGCTATTATTCGCCAGAAAAAATTCTTCCCAAAAGAAGTGAAGACGGACGCTGAGGCCTAGCCTTTAGAAAAGACTTCACTAGAAATTCCACTTCATACTGCGGTCGTCGAGTATGGCAAATGAAATTTTCCAAGCTGTTGTTGGTGCAATTTTATTACCATCAGAAAGGACACCATAAATACCAATGCGCGCTCGTCGTCTTGTGTTGAGTTTGGTATTGCGTTCCAAACCGACCAAAAGTTCATAGTGTTGCCAGTTGTATTCTTTGATATACATGCCCCCCCCACCAACTACAAGCCCGATACGCGTTTTTTTGAAGTAAGGAATTTTGTTGAGGATGGCCCCGTTGTCATGGTGCACGTAATGCGCTTGCATGACGTAATCGATGGTGCGCAGGGTGGTGTCAAAACCTTGGAATGAATAGAGCGGATTAGAAAACCAAATCGGGTCGCTTCTGCGCTGGAATTTGTAGTCGGGCTCATACACCGCACGTGCGCTCAAAAATTTCCCAACCGATGCACGGTAAGCAGAAGTGCCTAAAGTGCCGATCTTGAAATTCTGCATGATTTCAAACTGCAAATAAGCGTGGTCAACTGCGCTATTAAAAATATGAGGTAACCCACGCTCAAATTGAACTGAAAAAGTAGGGTAGGCAGAACCCAAAACCACTTTTCGGTATGGTTCGCGCATGTAGCGCTGTTTGGGTGTGTAGGAAGCACCAAAATTTAAAATACAGGCATTGTATGGGTCAAATGCCAGCGGGTCGTTGTTTGGTAAGCCTTCATCGAGGCTTTCCAAAAAATCGAAATCTTCTAAGCTCCTTCTTCTGGTAAATTGTGAGTTGACGAATGCATAAAATCCGTTGAACAGCTCGTATTCAAGGTTGATGTTCAGTTTGGTGGATTCAAAGAAGTTGTCTCGTTTGTAAATCTGGGTAATGGCATCAAAGCCGCGGATCACATCGAAGTCGTGGGTAAGGGCAACCCGCAGAAAGCCAAAATGAAAAGGATCAAAGCGGTATTTCCACCAGGTGTCACCTTTCCAGTCTTTGTTAATAAAGCCGTAAGATACGCGGGTATATGCGTCTAGGGTGCGTTCATCTTTCCATTTTTTGAAATAGTCAAAACTAGGATTGACTCGCGGACCGCCAATACCAACAGGTTGCGCGGTAGAGGACAAAGAGCCGATGGTCCATTGTTGCTTGAGCTCGCGGTTGCGATGGTCTACACCAAACCAAAGCACTTTCATGAAAGTGACTTTATTGAAAACGGCGTCTATGCTATCTAGGTATTCTTTGCGATTGAGGTATTCCGTAATGGAATCTTTGGCCCGGATAAATTTGATTTCTTCGTCGGTGAGCGCAATAGCGCGTTTTTGCACCCAATAGGCGCTGTCTCGTTCGTAAGCTTCTTGGCTTGTGACGGCAACTTCTGAATTGAAGTATCTTTTGGCAAATGCAGGTTCAAAGTTGTAGTTGCTATACAGCGCTTCTGTTTTGCACTGGCTTACCTCGTTTTTGTACTTGACACCATAAGTAAGCAACTGTTTTTGCAGCACACAAAGGGTGTCTCCCTGAATTTGATAAGCTTGCTCGATGCGGAAATAATCGTAGATCAATAAATTTCCTTTGTTCATGGTGAGGTCCAGCTTTTGAATCAACCATAGTGAATCAATTACCCAGATATAGCCCTCTATCGTGGAAGTAGCGGTATTACGCGGACTGATCTTGATTTTAGAAATCATGTAGCCGTTCTCTTCGTATTTCTCCTCGAGTTTGTATTTATAGGCTACAATGCCGGGCCCAGAAATAGGAGAGGCCACAGGCGTCTGATGGAGGTCGTCTAGGTGCAGTAAATTTTCAAAAAAATTGAAGTTAGACTTGACGGTAGTGGTGTAATAAAGCTGAGAGACATCGCCAAAAGCTTTGTAGGCGTTGCGGATTTCTTTGACCTGATTAGGTGGTGCATACGAGCGGTGTAGCTCTACCTCGGCAAGTTGAAGTTTGTTGAGCCATTCTGGTACCTCGGCTTGATTTTCAATTGGGTCCTCATCGGTGCGGTCGTTCTCGTTTTTGGGCTTAGCGGTGTTCTCGCGTTGCTCAGTTGCTTTGATATACACATCTACCTCGTGCGGATACGACCATTGGTTGAGCTGCTCGCGGTGCGCCACCACTTTCATGATTTTATCGCGCCCTACATTTGATTTCTTTGCAGTAACCCTCACTTCTTGCACTTCTGAAAGCTTCATCGGAAACAATTGGATGTCTCGTTTGGTGTCGGCGTCGCGCATACCTAGAAAAGCTTCTCGGTCTTGGTAGCCATCGGCGGTAAATACAAGGTAATACTCACCTACGTTGAGGTAAATTTCGTAATAGCCTTGCGCATCGGCAACTGTGCGCATATCGGTAGCGCTCTTGACAAAAATTTCTGCTCCAGCCAAAGGCAAATTGCTTTCGTTGGTCACAAAACCACTGAGCAAGCGCTGCCCAAAGCTATTGCCAACAAGGAGGATAAATGTAAAAAGAAGGAGTGCTTTCACGTACTTAAGACCACTAAATAGCAGAAAGGTTACTTATTTTCAGCTTCTTTTTGCTGTGCCATTTCGTTTAAATGGCGATACATGCGCTTCATCATCCATCTTTTGGTGAAATACATCAAAAGTGCCATGACAGGAACCACATAATAAGGCAGCCAAGTTTGGGCGCCTTCAGTGATGATTTTATACGTAATCACTAAAAAGCTGAGGCCGGTAATCAGGAGCCAAAAATATCCTGAAAATTGATTGTAACGACTGATGAAATCTTTTTGTGCCATTTATTGTATTGTTTGATTTTTTTCGATTTGCCAAGACCCAACAGGCTGCAGCAATACATAATTACTGAAATCTTGCTTGGTTCGGATGCCTTTTCCAAAAAGTTTGCCCTTCGGAGAACGCACAATTACAGCAGATTCAGTAAAAATGCTGCTGTCTTTCTGATTCCAAAAAAGGGCTTCGGTTTCAAGCGTTTGTTGCTTTTTGCGGTTGTAAAGGCGCACGGAGTCCTTGACCATGAGTTCGCCCGTATTGTAGTTGATCTCGCCGTATAAAGCAGATAATGTAGAAACGATTTCGCCGGTCTCATTGAAGAAATATACCTTGAGGCTGTCTTTGATTTTAGTGATTTGGGCTTTTCCGCGGTAGGTTTCGGCGAGTGCAGCATGGATTTCAACCCTTGCGTAGCCATCTTCGGCATAGGTGAGCACGAGGTTTTTAGTGCTTTCGGTGGGTGCATCGGCTTGGTAGCTGATGCGCTGCACCGTTGCGACATCATTTTCGCAGCTGTTCAGCAGTAGCAATATACTTAAGGTGAATAAAAGCGAACGCATTTGCATTAATCTAGCTGACGCTTGCGGAACCACTTTTCAAAGTTTGAAGGAGCCATGATCAAGCTCACGCGTGCGCCGATAAATTGTTCCTTCCAAATACCACTTGCAATTGTGCGCTGCCCGAATGTAAGGCCAACGTTAAGCGAAGACAAAGATACTTGTGCGAGTAAAGGCAAACCGAAACCGACGGTTAGCCCTTGCTCTTGGTAGGCCAGGCCGCCGTTGGTATAGGGTAATGTTTGTTGGTAATAACCTACGCGGTAGCTGAGCTTCTCCAAACCTTTGAGCGTCGCGATGTTTTCAAGCACCTCATATTCAGGTTGAAATTGCAGGCCAAAGCTCATGCGGTTGTAGTCATTTTGATTGAAGCCAGTAATTAAATTTTGGTTTTGATTCAAGGAGCCAAATAGGCTGTAGCTTGCAAAAAGTTGTAGTTGCGGATGGAGTTCGCGTGTTTGACGTTTGTATTTAGGTAGTTTCCAAGTGTAGCTCATTCCAAATTGGGTGCTTTGCGCCAACTTCGCCGAAAAAGATTGGCTGCTATTGAGGATGGTGTCGTAGCTACCAGGGGTGCCGAGCGTGGCAGTGCTGTAGAGTTCACGCTGATACGTGCCGCCAAGTGTGAGTTGGGGCTGATAAACTGCGCTCAAACTAAAAGCGTGGTTTTTGCCGACTTGCTGCATGAAGTAAGTGCCAAGTTCAGTGTAAAAAGACCTCATGACCAATGAGTTGCGCTCAATTCCGCCCGCTGCGCTTGCACCCGTCAGTAATTCAGAACTGCGTTCATTGACGAGCGTACCAAATAAGTAAGAAGCGTTGGCGCCGATGGCGAGTTTGGTATTTGGTTTTTCGATCAGGCCAACAGAATAACCTAAATAAAGGTCTTGGATTGCGCCCTTACCGGTGTAGTTATAGCGAATGGAGTCGAGGCCAGTAAATTGCGTTTGGCTGATTTGATAACCGCGCGCACTGAACGGACGGAGCCCAAATGAGAGCCCCATTTGCTTGCTGATCTTGAAGCCCAGCGTAAATTGTTCGACCATTGGTGTTGCTGCAAATTGCTGCGTTGTTGCATTGCTGTACCATGATTGGCGCGAATTGATGCTCACGGTGTAGAGGGTAGCCCCTTTACTGAGTCGGTTATATGTAGCCGGATTGTAATGATTGACCATTGAGGAGTCAAAAATATTAATGGCGTTTTTACCGAGCGCATCAAAAATACCGTGGCCTTTTGAACTCATTTCGCCAAGCCCGTAAAAGCTTGCAGGCTCAGCTGTAATAGACTGTGCCATAAAGAAATTGCAAAATGTTGCACTAAAGAGGAGAGCGAATAGTTTATTCATTGGCGTGGTAAAGGGCAAGTATGCCTTCTAAGGTTAAATTTTCGTGTACAAAGATGCCACTTTTTTGGCCCAAATCAAAATGTGGGGCGTCCCCGCCGGTCAGCAGTACAACAAGGTTGGGATATGTTTGCTGATAAGCACTTAAGAGGCCTTCAATCTCCTTTTGCCAACCCAAATAAGTACCAATTTCAAGGCATTCTTGGCTCGTTTTACCAATGAGCTGCCGGGTGCTTTTTCCGACTACTTCTGGCAATTTGGCCGTAAAATGAGCCATTGCTTTGGCACGCATTTGCAATCCGGGGCTAATAGAACCGCCGAGGTAGTTATTTTGCGCATCTAGAAAATCGAATTTAATACATGTGCCGAGGTCTATGGCCAAACGGTCTTGGCCACGGTGCACTGAGCTGAGTGCAGCCGCATTGCACAACCGATCCATCCCAAGTGTTTGGGGGCTTTGGTAAGCCATCTGAAACGGTAGTGAAATCATGGATGAAATTTCAAAAGTTTGGTCAAAATAGGTGCAGAGCATGTTTTTTAGCGCCACATCAATGACGGACGAAAAGGCGAGGGGGATGTTACGGTCTAGCCTTGAAATTTGAAAATCTGTGTAGGAAAAACGCTCAATTTGCTGAATCACACCTTCTTGTGCAAGGGCTAATTTGATTTGGGTATTGCCAGCATCTAGTAAATAGACTTCTTGTTGAGCACTCATATCCAAAATTAAGGACCTTTTTTGAACTTTTTTGGTTTTTATCTTGTGTAAAACAGTAAAAATGTGTTAAATTTGCATCCACCAACGGCTGGTACCTTAGCTCAGTTGGTAGAGCAAAGGACTGAAAATCCTTGTGTCCCTGGTTCGATTCCTGGAGGTACCACTCAAAAAACCCCGAAGTTTTCTTCGGGGTTTTTTTGTTTAATTGCCATCTACCAAATGGATAAATCCATGCTTGTCTATAAGCGTGCCGCCGAGCATTTCGCCGCGCAGGCGGTAGAAGAACACGCCATCGGTATGGAGCTGCCCATCGAAGTCATAGCCGTCCCATACGGCAATACCCGTTTGATCCTTGAGTTCGAAAACGAGGTTGCCCCAGCGATTTAAAATTTGAATATCGTAGCTTTTGAAAGACGGATAAGGAAGTGTGATTATGTCATTGACACCATCGCCATTTGGCGTAAATACATTCGGGACCCAGATGTCTGGGTCAGAAACGTAGATAGTGATCAAGGTGGAGTCAATACAGCCTAAGTTGTCTGTGATCACCAACCCAATTTGTTGTGGTCCACCTTCAGAAAAAGCAATACTTTGTGCCGTGCTTTGAAAATAAAGATTGCTGCTATCCGGAAACATCCAGGTCCAGGTGGAAATCGGATTGAGGCTTGTACTAGCGTCAGATAAATTTACTACCTGATTGATATTCGCATAAACTGGCGTTGCAGTGATTTGCGCGTTCAGGCCACTTACGCTTGCGGTTAGTGGATCAAGTAAATACAAAATTTGACATCCAGCTGTGTCGTAGACGGTTACACTTGGGTTGTAGGTACCGGTATTTGGGTAAAAATAAGGGAACGTCAAGCTATCAGCTACCCAAACGCCATTGCCTAAATTCCAACTGACTGAGTCAATATCTGAGGGGTTCAGGATGGTAAACAAAGCCCCTTGCGCACATACGGTATTGTCTTGGATCCAGGTTGGGGTTCCGAGTGGCCCCCCGATAGAAACATAACTATTCAGCGTTGTGTCGTCGCTGCAACCGTATTCGTCAGTAACTGTTAAAATTAAATTGAAGGACCCACTGGTTACTAGTGTGTTGTCTGGATTTTGCAATATGGAGGAATTGCCATTTCCAAAGACCCAATTCCAGTTGCTGATACTGCCAATGCTAGTAGATTGATCGGTGAAATCGCAAAAAAGCGGTGGGCAACTATAGGTGCCGTTGGCATTGATTGCCGCACCCGAAAACGTGAAGGATGGTGATGCTTGTGGTGTGGAAATATAAATTGTTTGTGTGGTGGTGTCTTTACAGCCATTTATATCTGTAACGACCAAAGTGATGGGAAAAGTGGAAAACAAGCCATTGCTTGTTGCCGGTTGATTCAACAATAATAAACTGTCATAACTCGATACACTAGATCCAATAGCCCATTGATAAGCAAGGGGCTCTTGTCCTGTACTCAAAGTAGCAATGATACTGCTATCCAAAGCACAAATAATGGTATCTGCACTTATGAGGGCAGTTGGTTTGGTCAGGGTAATTTGCACTGATACGGGGTTCGAAACACAATCATTGATATCTGTTGCGGTAATAGTTGCAGTATACGCCCCATTGCCGACAAACGTATGATTGATAGCTTGGTTGACGTCTGTTGTGGTGACGCTCGTGTTGTTGTCTGAAAAAGTAGTGTTGAATGAGGCCAGAGGCAAACCGTTGGTAATGCTGTAGCTGGTGTTTGTGAAACTCACAGGAAATGGCGAGCAACCTGCATAATTCGGCGCTAAAAGCCCCGCAACCGGTTTGTTGGCCACAAATATGGTTTGGGAAGAGGTAGAAGAACAACCTACCGAATTGAAAACCAATAGGTTGATATTGTAGGTGCCGCTCGCTGGATATACATAGTTGACGTTCGCACCATTGTTGATTTGCTGCCCATTGCCAAAGGAGTAAATCCAGCTATTGACCGGATGTGCTGGCCAAGTAGTGCTCTGACTGAATAAACCGATGGCAGCACCTTTACAAATGGTGTCGTTCGGTAAAATAAATGCGGATTGTACTTGAGAAATCGTGACGGATAGGGTGATGCTATCCGAACATCCTGTGGTGTAGTTGTGCACCACTTGCTCTATTTGATAGGTGCCGTAATTGGCAAATGCATGGCTAGTATTGCCACCGTTGGGTAGGTCGAGCTGAGCGTTAACGAAATTGGTGTTGGGCGTGTTGTCGTTCCATTCGTAATGCAGGGCAACGCTGTCTTGGAGTTCGCCTTCGATGGCGGTATTTTGGAATTGAAAAGTTACTGGTAAGCTGGTGGGGTTACAAACGAGATTTGTATTGGGAGTGAATTGTGCTATCGGAGCCAAAACATATAAAACAGAATCTTTTTCGAGTGTATCTATGCAACCACGGAAATTGACATAAAGTGTGACGTCAACCCAGCCTGTGTCTTGTGAAAACTGAAAAGTAGGATCGTCTTGAGCACTTATGCCTTGTGAGAAATCCCAGAGATACGATATTTCTGTGCTGTCATAGGGCACAGAAATATAAAATTCAGATTCGAATTCGACGTCAGTTTTGGCGCAGGTAATGTTGGGGTCCCAAGAAAAATCAATAGAATCTATGGAGCCAACCGTGACGTATGGCGTCTTGATAATGGTGTCGGTACAGCCAGATGCAGTGGTAATGATCAGTGAAACATCGTAGAGCCCAACGCCATAAGTTTGCGGCGGCGGAATCTGTCCATTAAAGGTTTGGCCGTTGCCGAAATTCCATTGCCAAGATACAATCGGATTACTAGGTGTAAAAGATGTATCAATGAATTGCACTGTGAATGGTGCACAAGCGCCTGTATCTACGGCGTAAAAACCAGCTTGAACGGGCGTAATTTCAATGTAGTCATTAAGTGTTTTGGTGCCTGAACAGCCTGAACTCGATGTAAAAGTCAGGCTGACATCATACAACCCACTCAATTGATACAAATGTGCAGGGGGGGTGGGGCCATTGTAGGTTTGCCCGTCGCCAAAATTCCAAACATAAGTTCCGGTGAGGTTGGTTGTATTGACAAATTGGATGCTACCCGGAGCACAATTGCTAGTGGGGTTTGCATAAAAGTTAGGGATGGTATTGGCCTGCACTACAATTTGCTGGCTTGTGCTACCAGCGCATCCTGAGTTTGTATTTTGTGCCGTTAAATAGACCATATAAGTGCCAGGCGAGTTGTAGGTAACACTAGGGTTTTCTGCATTGCTTTGGCCCGCACTGCCAAAATTCCAGCTCCAGGAATTAGCACCAGCGGTTGAGTTGTCTTGAAATGGAATGGGTTGCCCTACACAGCCTACGGCCGGAGCGGTAATTCCTGCCTGAAAATTCGAGACAACGATGGGTTGGGTAAGGGAATTGACGCAACCTGTATTATTGTTGGTTACAGTGAGCACCACTTGAAAAGTTCCTTGACTATTGTAGGTGACGCTCGGAGGAGTATATTGGCTAGAGGTTTGGCTATTGCCAAAATTCCAAGCTTGCGAAAAATTTGCGCCTTGTGAAGAACTATTGGCGAAGCTCAAGGTAAGCGGAACCGTGCAGCCCAAACCATTTGCGCTAAAATTGACATTCGGTAGCGGATTTACAGTGATGTATGTCGGCTTGATTTCGGCATCGGCAACTCCATTTGCATTGGTTGCTACCAGCGTAATCGTAAAAGTACCCGTGGTGCTAAAGGCGTGCGTGGCATTGGTGGTGGTAGCTGCATTGCCATCGCCGAAATCCCATTGATAGGTACTGAGGGCAGGGCCGCCGTTGGCACTAGAAGTATTGGTGAAATTGACATTTTGACCTACGCAAACCACAAGCGGAGTGGCAGTAAAATTGGCAACGGGGCTTTGGGCATATAAAAAAGATGTGAGGCAGCTAACGCTGACCAACAAGAGGCGTAGGTAGTTCATGACGAGGTTTTAACGGCTAAACAACTGTAAAAGTTGCCTTTATGGCTTGAAGGTACGCAGATTTTCCGGGAATCTGGCTTCCATGGATGGAAAGAACACGTGTCCTAAAATAAGTGGGTTGAACACAAAATATTGGCAGCGCACCAACTCGCCATCTGGGAGCAGACACCAAAAACTGTTCATGTCCATGTTGACTAAATCACCAAATTCGTTGCGCTGCTCTTCTTTGCTTTTGATGCGGAACATTTTTAAGGCAATTTTTTCGTGTTTGGTCTTCACTTCTAAGTAGCAAAAAGCAGGGCTTCTTTTGACGCTATCGACTTGCTTGTCTGAAAGCGTAAAGTTTTTTTGTTCAAAGTGAATTTTCTGAAATCCTTGTAAATAACGAAAAACATTGGTAGTGTCTAGGCTCGGGAGCGCTTTGCCGTTTTGGGTTACGCTAAAGCGTCTGCCTTTGTTGAGGAGCTCAAAATTGCGATAAGCTTCGCCGCGGAATTTAGCTTTGACACTCAAAATATCTTCCATCTGCAAGGCCATGATTTCTGTGCAGGCCCATTGGCGTGGGTCGGCAAAAAAGCGCGGGTCAATGAGGCCGTTCATGCCGGAGATTTTCATCATGACCGGGCTGGCGCTCTTGCCGTTTTCGGCTGTCTCGAGCAACATGATTTGGCCGTAGTGGTCGGGGGTAGCAGGGCCGAGGTACCAAGTTTTGGTCCATTCGCCGTCCTGAAAAATCTCTACTTTGATATGCGATGCAGACATGAGTTCCGTAAAACGCTTTTCAGATTTTTGCGGAAGGTAGCCTTTGAATTCAATTTTATTCAAGGCTTCTAAAATCAGTGACACATTGGTTTTTGACACACAGCCGCCTTTGGCATCGGTCCAGGTGTTGTCGTTTTTGACCAGCGTAAATTGCTGACCAAATGCATCGGTGATGACCAACTTAGAGATAGTTGTGGTGTCTTCAATCTTAAAATTAAAAGCGCGGGCATCTGAAGCACCCTGACCATCTTGTAGGTTGAGAGCAAACCAAGTGAGGCCACTCAGAAGCACTGCAAACAATACGAGTACGAGGACTTTTTTCTTCATGGAAAGTTATGTTTACGAGTGTAGCGTCTTTGGCGGATCCAGTTCATGATGAAAGCGAGCGCCAAAATGAGGAGCAAAGGCAGCATCATGTTCATGCTTTTGTAAAAGAGCGACGAAGATTTGATTTTCTCTTTGTCGATTTCTTTGATATCGATTTGGCGGCTGCGGATGTCCAGTACGGAGTTGTCGCCCATCATGTAATCAACCATGTTTTGAAAGAGTTCTTGGTTACCAAAAATGATAGGAATGCGCCTTTGAGCCAATTCAGCGTCAACCTTAAGTTCGTTGATGGCAATTGGCCGATACAAGTAGCTGTTGATTTTTTGCGGATCGAGAATGGAGTCGTAGCTATTGCGGATAAAAGAGCCGTTGCCGACCACCAAGATTTTGGTTTCTTTTTGACTTGCTTCGAGGTAGTTGGCGTCTTTGCTATTGGCGAATTCGGCAACGATGCGGTTTTTGAAGTGAGACTGATAAAAGCCTTCTGACAAGCCCGCCACACAAAGTTTGTTGATCTCATCTTCTGGGTTGTCTACTAGTTTAGGGTTTTTGCCATAGTTGAGCGGCAACGCTAAATTGACTAAAGGTTGTAGCCCGCTGGGAATGGCATTGCTAGAACTTGTGAGGATTGGCGTGAGCTGTGCTTTGGGTAGTTGTACAAATTCAATTTC
>JBIIZO010000116.1:0-6827 GCA_044346245.1 Crocinitomicaceae bacterium | reverse complement strand
TAACTTGAGGCTTTAAAGGAGTGGTCCCACACGGGCTCGAACCGTGGACCCACAGATTATGAGTCTGTTGCTCTAACCAACTGAGCTATAGGACCGGTAGTCATTTCCTAAAAAGGAGCTAACAACGGCTGCAAATTTAATAAATTTTTATTGTGCTTTTGAACATCTTAGCGTAAATTCTGTAATTTCCGGATAAATGCCCACTCTGCCCGGGAAGCCGAGGTAGCCGAAGCCGCGGTTGACATACAAAAACTGCTTTTCTACTTGATACAAGCCCGCCCATTTGGGGTATACGAAAGATACAGGGCTCCAGCGCAGGCCAAAGCGCTCGATGCCGAATTGCATGCCGTGGGTGTGGCCGGAGAGCGTGAGGTTGATGTCCGTATGGATCACTTGTGCGTCAAAATGGCTGGGGTCGTGGCTGAGTAAAAGTTTGAAGCCTTCGCCCGTTTGAGCCAACGTTTCTTCGAGTTTGCCGCTTTGTCTGAACATTGAGCGCCCCCAGTTTTCGACGCCTAAGAGCCAGAAGTTGTTGTCGAGTTCGACCGCTTTATTGAGTAGGGGTGTCCAGCCGACGCGTTCATGCATCCGGACGAGTTCTTGGAGGTTGGCGGCTTTTTCGTGGTCGTAGTCCCAGGAGATGTAGTCGCCGTAGTCGTGGTTGCCCAAAATGCTGTATTTGCCTTTTTTAACTTCAATTTGCGAAAAGAGTGGCTCCCAACCCTTGAATTCGTCGGCTTTGTTGTTGACTAAATCGCCGGTGAACAGAAAGTAGTCGGCGTTGCGGGAATTGATGAGGTCAATGGCCTTTTGTACTTTGTGGGTTTGCCCATAGAAACTCCCGATGTGTACATCAGAAATTTGAATGAATATGGCACCATCCATGGCCGCAGGGAGGTGTTCGAAGAAAAGTTCTACCGGACGTACTTTCCAGTTCCAGCGCCCAAAGAAAATACCGTACAATATTGCTAAAAAATGCAGGAAGGCGAGTGTAAAACCAATGTTACGGGCGAGTTCGAGTTGAAAGGTGAGAAATACCAAGCCCGGAAGCAAATATACAATTGCAGGTAAGGCAAGTGTCACAAATAGGCCAAATATCGAGAAGCCTAGTTTGTAATTGCTGCGCATTTTGACATTGCGAAAGCCCCACATGAAAAGCAAGATGCTGCCAAGTATTAGGCCTAAATGTAAAAAACCAAAGGCGGCTAAATAAGCGTTTGGAATGCTCCAAATGGCGAGCAAAAAGATCCATTCAGAGACAACAAGGAGGAGTAGAAAAAGGAGAAAGAGCATGTTACATCCAGGATCCGCCTACGGAAATGATATTTGGCAGCGCTAAGTATTCCTGGTAGGTTTCTTCCGTGATGCCGCCAGTGGGGCAGAATTGAATGTTTGGAAACACTTGGCCATAGGCTTTGAGCGCGCCTAAACCACCAAATAAATTGGCAGGGAAAAATTTAAAGGTGTCCCAACCAAACTGGATGCCTTCGATGATTTCACTTGGTGTAGCCACTCCCGGAATGAATGCGATTTTACTTTGTTCAAAAAGTGGGGCGAGGGTGGTATTGAGGCCAGGGCTGACCATAAAATCGATGCCGAGTTCAACTGCTTTTTCGATTTGTTCAGCTTTCACAACCGTACCCATGCCAATTGCGCAGCGGTCGCCGTACAATTTTTTGGCAAGTGCAATGCAGTCGTAAGCAGCTGCTGTGCGCAGTGTAATTTCTATGCAAAAAATGCCGCGCGCAATAAGCGCGTCCATTTTAGGTACCACTTCATCGGTACTATTAAAAGTCACGACGGGGATGGTCGGGTGTTGAGAAAGGACGGTGCGGATGTCGTTTTGAGCCATATTGTCAATTTGACACAAAGGTCGTTATTTTTCGTTTACGACACCACAAACCATTGTTTTTCTTGGTTGTAGGGGTCGAGTTGTTCATAGATGCGCGCAATTCGCTCAGAAAGCTCACCGTCTGGGCAAAAATTCAGGATGTTCGTGCTGCGCTCTTGGAGTTGGCCCTTGGGCTGAATTTTCTCTGACAATTGTTCAATTTGCTTGAGCGCTTTGTCGTATTTAGCCTTGCGTGTTTTTTCAAAGCGTTGCTCGAGTGCTTCGCGTTGTTTTTGAATGCGGGTCAGTTCGGCTTCGATTGTTCTTTTTTCTTGGGGTAGTGCTGCTTCAACAATTTTGAAAAAAGCGTCCTTGTAGCCACTCCAAAGTTCTTCCAAATGACCATAATTGGGTTCTTGATCGCCGACTTGTTCGAGGTAGCGTTTTTTTAGTGCCGTTTTGTCGGTCAGCAAATCTTGTTTTTCAAAACCTAAGTTTTCGATTTGGTCGAGGTCTTTGGTTTGCAATAAATAGCCCCCAGCGCGTTGAATGCTCAGCGGAAAGGGAAGGTTCAGACAAGCAAATGCTTGCGGCAGTTGTTGCCAATACGCGATTTCACTGGGGCCGCCAACGTAGGCCAAATTGGGTAAAATCCATTCTTGATAGAGCGGCCTGAGTACTACATTTGGTGAAAGTTGCGCGCTGTCTTTCTGCTCGAATTGAAGAGGGCCTGTTTTCTCGATCCGTTCTCTTTTCGCCTCTGCCAATAGAAACAAGTTTGATTCCTTGCTTTCAATTGGTGTGGGAAGGTTCTTTTCTTGAAGTGTTCGGGTATTTTGAACAACGGCCTGATGAAGCTCAGCAGTAAACAAATCTTTTTGCCAGATAGGCCAGGCGCTTGCTTTCAAGCGTGCGTCGTCGGCATCGATGGTCAGCAGTCCATATTCATTAAATAAGGCGTGTACAAAAGAGAAAAATCCCTCTCCATACTTCCTTTCTTCCAGAGAAGTTAGTAAGTGATGGATTTCGCTGTCCGGATGATTTTCAAATTTCGCCTTCAAGTCATGGAGCAGTGGGCGCAGCTCCGAGGTGTCAAAACGTCCTACAGCACCTTTTTGCGCGCTCTCCCAGGTCCATTTTTGACCAAAGAGCAGAAAGCTCCTGATTTCTTCGAAATCATGGTCTTCGGAAGCCATCCAGTACACTGGCACAAAATGTTGTTCGGGGAACTTTGCATTGAGGTCGGTGCTCAGTCTGATGACGTGTAAAATCTTGTAAATAAAATACAAAGGGCCCGTCATTAAGCAGAGCTGATGCCCTGTGGTGATGGTAAAAGTATTGGGGTCTTGTAGAAGTGCTAAATTATTTTTGAGCTTTTCTGAAACCGAAAGGCCCTTGTATTTTTCTTCCAATACCTCCGTCAAAAGCGTGCGCTGCTCGGCAGAGAAACTTTGCTTTTTGAGTGCAATTTGCTGGGCAAAGGAAGAAAATAGAGCGTCTGTCATTTTACATATTGCGACGGTACTGGCCGCCGACCTCAAACAAGGCGTTGGTGACCTGTCCCAATGAAGCGACTTTACATGTTTCCATGAGCTCTTCGAAGATATTGAAGTTCTGAACAGCTGCTTCTTGCACTTTGGCAATACCTTCACTCGCCGCTGCTTGCTGCGCGCTGTGCAAATTGTTGAGCATACTGATTTGGTAGGCTTTTTCTTCTTCGGTAGCGCGGATCACTTCTTTGGGCAAAACCGTTGGCGAGCCTTTGGAGCTCAAGAAGGTATTGACACCAATGATCGGGAATTCGCCAGTGTGTTTGAGTGTTTCGTAATACAAAGACTCTTCTTGAATTTTGGAGCGTTGGTACATGGTTTCCATGGCACCCAAAACGCCTCCGCGTTCGGTGATGCGGTCAAATTCAGTGAGTACGGCAGCTTCTACAAGTTCGGTGAGCTCTTCTATGATAAATGCACCTTGCAGCGGATTTTCATTTTTGGCCAAGCCGAGTTCGCGGTTGATGATGAGCTGTATAGCCATGGCCCTGCGCACAGATTCTTCGGTAGGCGTGGTGATGGCTTCGTCGTAGGCGTTGGTATGCAACGAATTGCAGTTGTCGTAGATGGCGTAAAGTGCCTGTAGCGTGGTGCGGATGTCGTTGAAGTCGATTTCTTGCGCGTGCAAAGAACGCCCGGAGGTCTGGATGTGGTACTTGAGCATTTGTGCACGTGCGTTTGCACCGTATTTGCGCGCAACGGCTTTGGCCCAAACGCGGCGCGCCACACGGCCAATGACGGCATATTCTGGATCAATGCCATTCGAGAAGAAGAACGACAAATTGGGCCCAAATTCATTGATGTCCATGCCGCGGCTCAGGTAGTATTCAACGTATGTGAAGCCGTTGGCGAGCGTAAAGGCCAATTGGGTAATGGGGTTGGCGCCTGCTTCCGCGATGTGGTAGCCAGAAATAGAAACCGAATAGAAGTTGCGTACGCCGTTGGCAATAAAGTATTCCTGGACGTCGCCCATGAGGCGCAGTGCAAATTCGGTAGAGAAAATACAAGTATTTTGTGCTTGGTCTTCTTTGAGGATGTCTGCTTGTACGGTGCCGCGCACTTGCTTGAGCGTGTCGGACTTGATTTGCGCATACACGTCGGCTGGCAAGACTTGATCACCAGTGACACCGAGTAGCATGAGGCCGAGGCCGTCGTTTCCTTCAGGGAGTTCGCCTTGATACGCTGGGCGCGCGCTTCCTTTGGCTTTGTAAATAGCGGCAATTTTAGCTGCAATTTCTGCTTCTAAACCATTAGCCTTGATGTATTTCTCGCAGTTTTGATCGATGGCGGCATTCATAAAATAAGCCAACAACATCGGTGCTGGGCCATTGATGGTCATGGAAACAGAGGTTGCCGGATGGCTGAGGTCAAAACCTGAGTACAATTTTTTGGCGTCGTCTAGGCAGCATATAGACACTCCAGAGTTGCCAATTTTGCCGTAGATATCCGGACGCAAGTCGGGGTCGTTGCCGTAAAGCGTAACGGAGTCAAAAGCAGTAGAAAGACGTTTGGCGGGCATGCCGAGCGAAACATAGTGGAAACGCTTGTTGGTGCGCTCAGGGCCTCCTTCGCCTGCAAACATGCGCGTGGGGTCTTCACCTTCGCGCTTGAATGGGAACAAACCGGCCGTGTAAGGGAACTCACCTGGTACGTTTTCTTGCAAAACCCAACGCAGGATGTCACCCCAACTGTGGTAGTTTGGCGTGGCTACTTTCGGGATCTGCAAATGAGATAAAGACTCGGTGTGTGTTTGGATTGTTAAGATTTTGTCGCGGACCTTGAACTGGTATTCCGGATTCTTGAAGGCCTGTTTTTTGGCATCCCAGTTTTGAAGGATTTCCCAGTTTTTGGGGTCAAAGTTGAGTTTTTCTTGCTCAAAGGCTTCTTGTAGGCCTTTTACGAGGCGGTCTTTGTCTTCAAGATTGGAAGCTTTTAGGGTGTCCATGGAAACCTGTAGGCCGTGGAGTTTGGTTGCCACATTTACTTGTGCCTCGACCCATTTGTCATAAGCGCGGTTGCTTTCAGAAATTTCGGAAAGGTAGCGGGTGCGCTCTGGCGGAATCACATAAATTTTTTGCGACATCTCGCGGGTAATGGCAAATGTAGACTGGAGGTTGCCGCCTGTTTTTTTCACGATATGATCCATGATCACCTTGTATAGCGTGTTCATGCCGGGGTCGTTGAATTGCGAAGCGATGGTGCCATATACAGGCATGTCGTCTACTTGGCTGTCCCAAAGGTTGTGGTTGCGCTGGTATTGCTTGCGGACATCGCGCAGGGCGTCTAGGGCGCCGCGCTTGTCGAATTTGTTGAGTGCAATGACGTCGGCGAAGTCGAGCATGTCGATTTTCTCGAGTTGGGTCGCAGCGCCGTATTCAGGCGTCATGACGTACAAAGACACATCGGAGTGGTCTAAAATCTCGGTGTCAGATTGCCCGATACCAGAGGTTTCTAGGATAATGAGGTCGTAATTAGCTGCTTTCAAGATAGAAATGGCTTCCGCTACGTGCTTGGAAAGTGCAAGGTTGGACTGACGCGTGGCCAAAGAGCGCATGTAAACGCGCGGGCTCTTAATGGCGTTCATGCGGATGCGGTCGCCGAGGAGTGCGCCGCCGGTTTTTCTTTTCGAAGGGTCTACGGAGACCACCGCGAGTTGCTTGTCTGGGAAGTCGAGCAAGAAACGGCGCACGAGCTCATCTACCAAAGAAGATTTACCCGCTCCGCCTGTACCGGTGATGCCCAATACTGGAACTGCGGTTTGTGCACCTGCTGTGCGCAAGGCATTCAACAATTCGGTATTTTCTTCTGGATAGTTTTCGGCAGCACTGATGCAGTGTGCCAAAGTTGGAATGGATTTTTGCGCTACAGCCGCCAAGATACTTTCGCTAGACTCTTTTTTGGCTTGCCCAACCGCAAAATCACATTTTTGAATCAGGTCGTTGATCATGCCTTGTAGGCCCATAGAACGTCCGTCGTCGGGGTGGTATATGCGCGTGATGCCGTAAGCTTGTAGTTCTTCAATTTCAGAAGGCAAGATGGTGCCGCCACCGCCGCCAAATATTTTGATATGTGGCGCTCCTTTTTCTTGCAAAAGGTCGTGCATGTATTTGAAGTATTCCATGTGGCCGCCTTGGTAGGAGGTCATGGCAATAGCCTGGGCATCTTCTTGAATAGCGCAGTTGACCACTTCTTCTACCGAGCGGTCATGGCCCAAGTGAATGACTTCGCAGCCCGTTGCCTGAATGATGCGGCGCATGATGTTGATGGCAGCGTCGTGGCCGTCGAAGAGTGCCGCAGCAGTTACGATACGGATTTTATGTTGTGGGATGTATGCTTGAACGGGTTCCATAAGGGATATTGATTGATGCGCAAATTTAGGTTTTTTTCAGCAATTTTAGCCATTCACGATTTTATCCACGATGCTTGCCACCGCCGGGCAGATGAGC
>JBIIZO010000115.1:0-6959 GCA_044346245.1 Crocinitomicaceae bacterium | reverse complement strand
TCGGCTGTTGTGGTGTCAAAACATCCGTTGACATCTTCTACGTAAACGTGATAGGTTCCTGGCACGAGGTTGTTGAAAACAGGGCTCGCAGAAAAGGTGGAGCCGTTGTTGAGGCTGTACTGATAGTTTGGCGTTCCACCACTAATACTGATGTCGATGACCCCGTTGTCAAGACCGCAGGTGGTGGTCGAGACAACCATATTGATTTCTACGGAGTCAACCCCGATCAATGGTGCTTGAATGGTGTCTGAACAGTTATTCTGATCCACTAAAATGACTGTGTAAGTATTGATGCCAAGTCCAGAGAAGGTTCCGCTTGTTTGAAAATTCTGACCGTTGTTTATGCTGTAGGTGTAGCCACCAGCGCCGCCGGACGCATATGCATCCAGACTTCCGTTGCTACTTCCGCAAGTGGGGTTGTTTTCGAGCACGCTGTCTATTTGTGGGTAAGAAATGCTCAGTGTAATGGTATCGTAGCAGATATTGGTGCTATCTGTCATCATGACGATATAGCTCGTCGTTCCTGTTGGCGAAACAGGAGTGGGGTTGTTGCCATAATAAACACCGGTAGGGTAAGAATAGTTGTCGTGGAGCCAAGTGATCGTGTAAGTTGGGATCGCTGCAGAAATAGCGATGTTGTCAAGACCCCAGTGGTCATAAGCTGAACCAGATACTGATAGTTGGGTCCAACGGAATTTGGTGGTATTGGTTTGTGCTCCTACCGGTATGCTCTCGCAGTAGTTATTCCAAGAAGTCATGTTAGGATCGTTGCCGCCGTTAGGGCTCCAATAGTTAATTGTGGTCCAGGTGGTGCCGTTATCGATGGAATACTGTAAATAAACGCCTTCGCTAGCTAAATCGGGCCCTTCACAAGGGGAAGGTTGTGTCTGAATGGCGTAACGCATTTCAAAACAAACGGTTCCACCTGATGATACATCAAGTGGAACGGTTGTCATTACGCGAGGCGCTACAGATTGGTCACCCATCCACATGAAATCAGAGCCGTCTAAAGAAGGAATACCACAAGTATTGTTGGCAATAGTGACGACCTGAGAGAAGTCCCAACCAACGGGCTGTCCAGCATTAAAGTTTTCATCAAAGGCCACGACGCTCGTGCCTGTTCCGTTGACGCTTAAGACTGTAGATCCGTTACAAGGGACGATGGTATCTTGTGCTATGGCCTGAACTGTACATTGTGCTTGCGTTTGATGTACAAGTCCAAAAGTAAGAGCAAGACCTGTAAGTAGGTGCTTGAAATTCATGTGAAATTAGGTATGGGTTGGTTTATTGAACCTTTACGCTTTTGATGTTGTAGTCGGTAAGTTGGGTTTTGGTGAGGTGCTCGGGCATGTGGTCAAAAATGGTGAGCCCCATGTTGTTTCGGTCTAAGCAAACACCTTGAAGGGATTGCTTGGGCTGCAGGGTTTGGGTGTAGAGGTATTCGTCGTGGCCGCAAGTAGCGCAGTTGTTGTCATAATACAATTCAAAGCTGTATGAGACGTTTTTAACTTCGTTAGTGGTGTTCGTAATGGTGAGCGCTATAAGGTCTGCTTGGTAGCCTTCAGAAGGCATATCGCAATGGATTGGGGCTGTAGTGATTTTAATACCCGATTGATTAATGGACTTTTGAGCAAATAAAGAGCCGCTACCTAAGAGCAAGCTGAAAAAAGTGATGTGTAGTTTCATGTAGAAAGATTAGCTTTGTCTTTGACGCCAGACAACAGCATTAAGTTGCAAGCGCGTTTAAAAATAATGCAAAAAATCGAATCTTGAAAGAAATCGAAAGGAAGTTTTTAGTTGCCAACGACGCTTGGAAACAGGCAAAATGTATTGGACAGCGCGAGTTAAAGCAAGCATATTTATTGCGAGGTAGCGACCGTTCCGTGCGCATTCGGGTCACCGACAATATGGCTTTTTTTACAATTAAACTAGGTACAGGCCTTACGCGCAGTGAGTTTGAATATGAAATTCCTCAAGATGAAGCCAACGACATCATCACCGAGGCAGATTTACCCTGTTTGCACAAAACGCGTTATTATATCCAAAATGGCACCGATACTTGGGAACTCGATGTTTTTCATGGCGCGTTGGAAGGTTTACTTGTTGCAGAACTCGAACTTTCAGACGAAGCGCAAGAATTTGCCAAGCCCAATTGGTTGGGAGAAGAGGTGACGTTTGATCCCGCATACCTCAACTCTAATTTGATTGAGCGGCTTTAGTTCTCTTTCCGACACCAAATTATTTTTTATCAGACCTAAATTGCTTCTTTTTCGAGCGGAAGCGTCAGTAAATCAATACAACTACAGCCCATTTCAACTGAGAAGAGGGCTTCAAAGTCTCCCATATTACTCCACTTGAACCATTGCGTTTCATCTTCGGTAATGCTACTCATTTCCTGAGCAGCGATTTTTTTGGCATAGTTTTTCAAGATGAGTTCGTCGTCCCAAAATTCTTCTTCAATGAGGTAAACACTACCTTCTGCTTGCTCGTCAATGAGTAGTTCAGGGTCGATTTGTTTGACCCACTCAATAAATGCCCGGCTCGGCTTGATAAAAATAAATCCGCGGTTGACTATCTTCATAATGCTGCTATTTTTTAATTGTTGGCGTATTGAAGCCACAAGGTTCTTTTTCTTGGCTGTGCATACAGGATGTATTTGAATCCTTTAAAATCTAACGTGCCGCTGTACCATTTCAGCCATTTTTTTAATTGGATGCGCTGTGCGCTACTAATTTGAAGGATTTGTTGCTGACCGACCAAATAGATTTCGTGACTTGAACTCCAAATATTACCGGATTTCAAAGCTACACTCGTTTTATTTTTCCCTGCTTGATCGAGCCAATTATAAAATGCTTCGGTACAAGCGCTACTGTCTTTAAAGGACCAAGTTTTGTATTGAAAAATTTTGTCGAGTGAGTCGGTGAGTACGTAACGTTGGTGTGTAAAACAAAATCTGTCTAGGAAAAATTTGTCATTGGTTAAATCTAGGCTGATTTTGCTTATTCGTAAGGATGCAGAATCATTGGTATAAAAATTGCAGAGCTGTTGAAGCGTGTCAGTTTGGCTTTTTTTTGGCTTTTGGCTCTTTTTTTGTGGTGACTTCGGCCTTATTTCATCTAAGGAAATAGTCCTTTTTGGCGCCTCATTTTTACAGGCAACAAGGAATAGGAAAGTCAGTGCCAAAAGATAGCCCGGTAGTTTTGTCAAAGCACGCATCTTTTTAATTAATTTTGAACAAATTTAACAACTATGAAACAATTTGCACTTTTTATCCTGCTCGCTCTTCTCACGGCATCTTGTGGAACCAAAATACCTTACACCACAGCTATCCGCGACGAATTTAGCCTAGACTCAGAAGAAAAACTGCGTCAAGTGCAGTTTTACACCTCACATACCATCATTTTAAACCAGTCGAACAAGCAATCCAGTGAGCTCACCACCCAAAATGGTGCACTTGTTTCGAGTTCAAATTCACAATCAGAATCTGTTGTGATTCCGGCTGGAACACGCTGTATTTTCGAAAACTTCGGCGATGCAGGTCAAATCCTCGTTCGTTTTGAAACCGGAGACCAACGCGCTATTCCTTTTGCAACCAAAACCGATGGTGCAAGTGTACGCCGCTACTACCTTGATGCAGATTGGTCTGCTCAAGGCGGTGCCCGCATCAGCTACGGAGGCAACGATTACAAAGTCGATCTTACAAGAGGTGCACCACGTGCAGCACATTTATTAGTCGTCAAGAAAAAACTAGAGCGCACCAAGCGCAAAGAACGCGTTGTCCGCGGTTTAAAAGTATAATCCAATGCCAGACCAAGAACCCATCAACTTTCAACAACATTCCTTCCCCAAAGAAGAACTGATCTCCATTTACAAGCAACTCGTCTTACCTCGCCTCATCGAGGAAAAGATGCTCATTCTACTGAGGCAAGGAAAAATTACTAAATGGTTTTCCGGCTGGGGGCAGGAGGCTGTTTCTGTCGGTTGTGCCTATGCCATGGCCGAACATGAATACATTTTGCCAATGCACCGCAATTTAGGTGTGTTTACCACCCGCCAAATTCCTTTACATCGTTTATTTGCCCAGTTTCAAGGCAAGGCCGACGGCTACACCAAAGGCCGCGACCGCAGTTTTCATTTTGGCACCCAAGACCACAAATTAGTGGGCATGATTTCTCACCTGGGGCCACAACTCGGTATTGCCGATGGTATTGCGCTTTCTTCTAAAGTGCGCAAGAACCAAGATACAACGCTTGTATTTACGGGCGATGGCGGTGCTTCAGAAGGTGATTTTCACGAGGCGCTCAATGTGGCAGCCGTGTGGCAACTCCCTGTTATTTTTGCCATTGAGAACAACCGCTGGGGCCTCAGTACACCTTCCTCGGAACAATTTCGCTGCAAGCAATTCATCGACAAGGGCATAGGCTACGGCATGGACGCCATTCAGGTAGACGGCAATAATATTTTAGCTGTCATTGAAACGGTACGCCAAATTCGTGCGCAAATTCAAGAAAATCCGCGTCCTTTCATTTTAGAGCTCATGACTTTCCGCATGCGCGGGCACGAGGAGGCGTCAGGCACGAAATACTATCCAGAAGGCCTGCAAGCGGAGTGGGAACCCAAAGACCCCGTTAGTAACTTCGAAGCTTATTTGCTGCAAGAAGGCGTCCTCGATGCGCAGGCAATGGAAAGTATCAAGCAACAATTCAAAGAAGACATCCAGCACGCTTTTGACCAAGCGAATGCTGCTCCCAAAATAGTTCCAGACCTCGCTCAAGAAATGAACGACGTCTATGCGCCGCACACTTTTGAATCCGTTGCGCCTACAGAAGCAGCTGCTGAACTGCGTTTCATCGATGCCATTCAAGACGGCTTGCGCGTGGCCATGCACAAGCATCCTGAGCTCGTGCTTATGGGGCAAGATATCGCAGAATACGGTGGCGCATTTAAAGTCACTGAAGGCTTTGTTGAGGCTTTTGGCAAAGACCGCGTGCGCAACACCCCTCTTTGTGAATCCGCCATCATTGGAGCCGGTTTGGGTCTGAGCATTTCTGGCATGAAGGCAATGGTCGAGATGCAGTTTGCCGATTTCGTGAGTGTTGGTTTCAATCAAATTGTAAATAATTTGGCCAAAATGCACTGGCGCTGGGGTCAAAAAGCAGACGTTGTGGTGCGGATGCCTACTGGCGCGGGTACGGCCGCTGGCCCATTTCATTCGCAAAGCAACGAAGCATGGTTTGTTCATACGCCGGGGCTTAAAGTCGTTTATCCGTCGAATCCGCAAGATGCGAAAGGCCTTTTGCTTGCCGCTTTCGAAGATCCAAATCCGGTGCTTTTCTTCGAGCATAAGTTTTTATACCGCAGCTTAAAAGGCGAGGTGCCAGCAGGTTATTACAACACCCCAATAGGTAAGGCGGCGCTCGCCAAAGAAGGACAAGACCTTACCATCATTACCTATGGTTTGGGGGTTCATTGGGCTTTAGATGCAGCGGCGCAGCGTCCAGATTTCTCCTTTGAGATACTCGATTTGCGCACCTTATTGCCGCTAGACCTCGACGCAATTGTTGCCGCAGCGAGCAAAACCGGACGCGTATTGGTACTGCACGAAGACACCCTTACGGCGGGTATCGGCGGTGAAATCGTGGCCTTAGTCAATGAACATTGTTTTGAACAGCTCGACGCACCTGTTTTGCGCGTAGCTTCCTTAGATACACCTGTTCCTTTTGCCGCAGACCTCGAGCAACAGTTCTTGGCGAGTAAGCGCTTGCTTTCGACCATCGATAAACTTATGGCCTACTAAATACTTTGAAAGTCAAGCCAGTTTTTAAGTTTTTCCTTTCTTTACTGCTCAGTATGAGTATTTTGCGCGTTGCTTTTGCGATCCAAAACACTGCATACTTCAAGACTCTTGACGCGTGGCATTTTTTCATCGGTTGCTATTTCGATGTGGTCACGCTCGCGCTCCTGAGTTTGCCCTTGTTTTTATTATTGAATCCGCTCAGCCTTTATTTAGGAAACTCGAGTAAAATGGTACTTCAAGCTCTGGTCAAAATTTACTTGGTTTCGATTGGCCTGCTCGTATTATTGCTCAACAGTTGGGATATCGCCTATTTTTCTTACACCCAAAAACGATCGGGCTTCAGCTATTTTCTGCATTTACTTACTGGAACCGAAACGAGTAGTTTGGCCGGAGAGTTTTTGCGTGAATTCTGGTGGTTACCTTTCTTATTTATTGGTCTTGCCTACGTAATGTGGCGCACGCTTGCCCAACTGAAAAATATTTTAGAGGAATACCGCATGAAAAGCATTGCCTGGCGCTACTTCCTATTGTTGGGTGTGGTGCTTGTTTTGGGTAGAGGTGGGGTGCAGTTGCGGCCAATTGGGATTGTAGATGCAACGGCCCTGAGTAGCCTTGAGCACGCTCCAATTGTGCTCAATACGGCTTTTACCGTACTCAAAACTACCGACGACGGCAGTAGCCAACTCCTGACCCTTCATTCTGAGCGCGCCCTGCAAAATCTTTTGCCTCGCAAGCACAAACAAGCACACGCCACACTTCCTTCTAAAACCAATGTAGTGGTCTTGATTTTAGAAAGTTTTGGTACCAATTATGCGGGCCCGAATAGCCCAAAGTCGTACAGTCCTTTTTTAGATTCCTTGCTGCAAAAAGGCTTGTTCTTTGAATACGCCATCGCCAATGGTCGCACTTCCATGGATGCCGTTCCAGCTATTCTAGCTGGCATGCCTTCTTGGCTTCCAGAATCTTATATTCTTTCTCCGTATTGCAGCAATCAGCTTAATAGTTTGCCTCAGTTGCTCAAAGAGAAAGGCTATCAAACGTCTTTTTATCATGGCGCCAAGGAAGGCTCCATGAGTTTCAAAAGTTTTACCAAAGCCATCGGTATTGATACCTATAAAGGCTTAGAGTCTTATCCGAATCAGGCACATTTTGATGGGAATTG
>JBIIZO010000017.1:0-22089 GCA_044346245.1 Crocinitomicaceae bacterium | reverse complement strand
TGCACCGACGCATGTGCTTGACGGCCAGAAACGGTATGGAGGTCTGTGTAGAGCTGATCCATGTAGAACGGTGCAATTGGCGCCGCTAAAATGGCAATTGTCTCTAAACAAGTATAAAGCGTCTGGTAGGCTGCGAGTTTGTCTTGGCTGTCGTCGTTTTTCCAGAAGCGGCGGCGGCACAAACGCACATACCAGTTAGAAAGCTGCTCGGTAACAAATTCTTGAATGGCACGGCCCGCTTTGGTCGGCTCATAAGCAGCAAAGGCAGTATCTACCTCAGCAATTAAAGAATTGAGTTTGGAAATCACCCATTGGTCGATTTCTGGGCGTTCTGAAAGTGCAATGGGCGCCGTACTGAAGTCAAAACCATCGATATTGGCGTAAAGTGCAAAGAATGAATACGTGTTGTAAAGCGTTCCGAAGAACTTGCGCTGCACTTCGGCTATGCCTTCGAGGTCAAATTTGAGGTTGTCCCAGGGCTGGGCGTTGGTGATCATGTACCAGCGCGTGGCGTCTGGGCCGTATTTGTCTAGGGTGGTAAACGGATCAATTGCATTGCCCAAGCGCTTGGACATTTTCAAGCCGTTTTTATCTAGCACCAAACCATTGGAAACGACATTTTTGTAGGCTTTTTGGCCGAAAACCATTGTAGAAATGGCATGGAGCGTATAAAACCATCCGCGGGTTTGATCGACGCCTTCTGCGATGAAATCAGCAGGGAAAGCGAGGTTGCCGTCTATTAGCGCTTTGTTCTCGAAAGGATAATGTAGCTGAGCATAAGGCATGGCGCCGGAGTCAAACCAAACGTCAATGAGGTCTGCCTCTCGCTTCATGGGCTTGCCACTTGGTGAAACCAAAATGATGGGGTCTACCTTGTGCTTGTGCAGGTCGATGCGCTCGTAATTTTGGTTGGAGAAATCAGTTGGTTCGAAAGCCCCAAAAGGATTTTCGGTCATGAAGCCAGCACTAACCGACTTGTCGATTTCATTTTTGAGTGTGGCAATTGAATCGATGCAAATGCGCTCATCGCCTTCTTCGCTGGACCAAATAGGAATCGGAATACCCCAATAGCGCGAACGAGAGAGGTTCCAGTCATTGGCGTTTTCGAGCCATTTGCCAAAGCGGCCAGAACCGGTTGCTTCGGGTTTCCAGTTGATTTCTTTGTTGAGGGCTACAAGCTGGTCTTTTTGATCGGTGACGCGGATAAACCAAGAGTCTAATGGATAATACAAGACTGGTTTGTCTGTGCGCCAGCAATGCGGATACGAGTGTTCGTATTTTTCTACTTTGAAGGCCTTGCCCTCTTCTTTTAATTGGATGGCAATTTGGACGTCGACAGAGCGTTCTGGCTCCTGGCCAGCATCGTAATATTCGTTCTTGACGTACATGCCGGCGTACGGGCCCACTTCGGGTCTGAAGCGGCCTTGGAGGTCGACGAGTGGAACGAGGTTGCCGCGCTCGTCGCAGACGAGCAGCCCTGGCACACCGGCTTCAGCCGCCACACGGGCGTCATCTGCACCAAAAGTTGGGGCGGTGTGTACGATTCCGGTGCCGTCTTCGGTGGTCACGAAGTCTCCGCCAATGACCCTAAATGCTGCTTGGGCATTTTCTGCCGGCTGCGCATAAGCCAAGAGCTGTTGGTATTTGAGACCAATGAGATCTTGTCCTTTGCAAGTGCCTAAAACCGTGTACGGAATATGCTTGTCGCCAGCCTGATAGCTTGCTAAACCCGCTGTATCTTCCACCGCAACATAACCTTTCGCAAATTGATACGCCACCAATTTGTTGGCGAGGATCACTTGCATGGGTTCAAAGGTATACTGGTTGTAGGTCGCGACAACGGCGTAATCTATCTGTGGGCCAACCGTGAGCGCTGTATTGGAAGGAAGCGTCCAGGGTGTGGTGGTCCAGGCGAGTAAATGTGTTTTTTCGGAGAAATGAGCCTCAAAAGGGAGCGCCTGAGCACCCAATAACTCAAACATGGCTACAACGGTGGTGTCTTTGACATCTTTATAGCAACCAGGCTGGTTGAGTTCATGCGAGGAAAGCCCAGTACCTGCTTTGGGCGAGTATGGCTGAATGGTGTAGCCTTTGTACAACAATCCTTGGTTGTAAAGTTGCGCCAATAACCACCAAACGCTTTCCATATATTTGGGCGTGTAGGTGATATACGGGTCTTGCATGTCGACCCAATAACCCATTTTTTCGGTGAGTTGGTTCCAGATATCGGTGTAGCGCATAACGGCTTCTTTACAAGCGTCGTTGTAGGCGTCTACAGAAATTTTGGCCCCGATGTCTTCTTTGGTGATGCCGAGTTCTTTTTCGACACCGAGTTCAACAGGCAAACCATGGGTATCCCAACCTGCCTTGCGTTGTACCTGCTTGCCTTTGAGCGTTTGGTAACGGCAAAAGATATCTTTAATGGCGCGGCCCATGACGTGGTGAATGCCGGGCAAGCCATTGGCAGAAGGCGGACCTTCATAAAAGACAAAAGACGGTGCACCATTGCGCTGAGCAACCGATTGCTGAAAAATGGATTCTTTTTGCCATTTTTCAAGGACGGTGGCAGCGACATTGGGGAGATTTAATCCTTTGTACTCAGGATATTTTGCTTTCATGAACGTTTGCTTTGTAAAGTCGCGAATTTACGACAAATCGGGCTATTTTTGCAAGATATGACCCTCAAAACAAGGCTCCACGACCATTTATTTAACGCACTGGAAAGTCGAAAATCTGCGCTGCAACTTCAACGAAGCCAATTAAGTATTGAAAGTACGGAAAGTGGAAAAGGGTCTGCCGGCGACAAACACGAGGTCGGGATAGCCATTGCGCAAATCGAAATCGAAAAACTCGACCACCAAATTGCCCTGACACAACAACAACTTCAGGCCCTCCAAAAAATGGATCCGAACACTGCTTTCGCACAAATACAAAATGGTGCACTTTTTGAATCTGACCACAATTGGTACTACTGCAGTGTCCCATACGGACAACTCCAATTTGACACCATGACCGTTTTTTGCATGAGTACCGACGCACCACTTTTTCAAGCCCTCAAAGGCAAAAAAGAACAAGAGGAAGCCGCATTCAATGGCCGAAAGTGGATCATCAATAAAATTCACTAATGAGCAACACGCCAAAAATTGCCATCGTTGGCGGAGGTGCCGCTGGATTTTTTGCAGCAATTGCCTCCAAACAACATTGGCCAGATGCCAGCGTTTGCATTTTGGAAAAGAGCAATAAGTTCTTGTCCAAAGTAAAAATTTCGGGTGGCGGGCGCTGTAATGTGACCCACGACAGCCCTGATATCAACGAACTCTCCAAAGCTTACCCAAGAGGCAACACGCAGCTGCGCAAGGCTTTTCATCAGTTTTCAGCTACAGATACCGTTCAATGGTTTGAAAGCCGCGACATACCACTCAAAATCTATCCCGACGGCTGCATTTTTCCGTTGGCCAACGACTCACAGGTCATCATTGATTGCTTTTTGAATACCTGCAGACAACTCGGCGTCAAACTGCAACTACAACAACATATTTCCAATATTGTAGTCAACAGTGAATATGTATCCATTCAAAACAATGAAGAAATACAGACCTATGACCAAGTCATTATTTGCGCTGGTGGGCACCCCAAAAGAAGCAGTCTCAATTGGCTAGAATCTATTGGCCTTGAGATGATCGAGCCGCTCCCCTCTCTGTTTACTTTCAATATGCCCAAAAACCCGATCTGTGAACTCATGGGTACGGTTGTGCCCAATGCAACAGTCAAAATTGAAGGCACAAAACTGAGCGGGCAAGGACCTTTGCTCATCACGCATTGGGGCATGAGTGGCCCGGCCGTATTGTTGCTCTCCGCTTGGGGAGCGCGCCTATTGGCAGAGAAAAACTATCATTTTCATGTACTCGTGAATTGGCTCGATCAGAAAAAGGAAGAAACCTTGCGTCAAGAATTGCAACACACCATTGCTGCGCACAGCGCCAAAAAACTGAGCAACTGGAACCCCACACCACTTACCAATAGACTTTGGAACCACTTACTCGAGCGTGCAGAGATTTCCCCAGACCTCCGTTGGGCAGAAATCGGTAAAAAAGCGCTCAATAAACTCATTAATACCCTAATCAATGACCGCTTTGAAGTGCAAGGCAAAACAACATTCAAAGAAGAATTTGTAACAGCAGGTGGCGTCGCTTTGAGCGAAATTGACTTTCAAACCATGAAGAGCAAAAAGTTCCCACGCCTGTCTTTTGCCGGTGAAGTATTGGATATCGATGGCATTACAGGCGGTTTCAATTTCCAAGCGGCCTGGACCACAGGGTTCATAGCCGGAAAGCACGCTTTAGGTAAATAAGCCAAAGATTACTCGGTCAAAAAAATACGAAAGACAATTAAAATTCTGCGTTCAATGGCGTGCGTGGGAATGGAATGACGTCGCGGATGTTAGACATACCCGTCACGAACATTACCATGCGTTCAAAGCCAAGACCAAAACCAGCGTGCGGTACCGTTCCAAAACGGCGGGTGTCAAAATACCACCAGAGTTCTTCAGCAGGAATGCCAAACTCTTCACATTTCTGTACCAAAACATCGTAACGTTCTTCGCGCTGCGAACCGCCTACAATTTCGCCAATTCCTGGGAAAAGTATATCCATGGCCGCAACCGTTTTGCCATCTTCATTCAAGCGCATGTAAAACGCCTTGATTTTCGCTGGATAATCCGTTAAGATGACTGGGCAATTGAATTCTTTTTCTACCAAATAGCGCTCGTGTTCGCTTTGGAGGTCAATACCCCACTCTACTGGATATTTGAATTTCTTTTTCTTGTAATGATTAGAGTTCAATAAAACATCAATGGCTTCTGTATAGGTGAGGCGCTTGAATGGATTCTCTATTACAAATTTGAGGCGATCGACAAGGCCCATTTCATGGCGTTCGTTGGCCGGTTTTTGCGCTTGCTCTTGGGCATCGCGCTCATGTAAAAATTGTACATCGGCAGCACAATTTTCTAGGACATAAGCAGCAATATATTTCAGGAATTCTTCGGTGAGGTCCATGTTGTCTTGGAGGTCATTGAAGGCTACCTCTGGCTCGATCATCCAGAACTCAGCAAGGTGACGCGAAGTATTGGAGTTTTCTGCTCTAAACGTTGGGCCAAAAGTATAGACCTGCCCTAGTGCTGTAGCAGCCAACTCGGCCTCGAGCTGACCCGATACCGTTAAGTTGACGGGCTTTCCAAAGAAATCTTGTTTGTAGTCGATGTTTCCGTCTTCGTTCAAAGGCGGGTTTTTGGCGTCGAGTGTACTCACTCTAAACATTTCTCCGGCGCCTTCGGCGTCTGAACCGGTAATAATTGGCGTGTGTAGGTAATAAAACCCGCGCTCATTGAAAAACTGGTGAATGGCATAAGCCACTGCATGGCGAATTCTGAATACCGCACCAAAAGTGTTGGTTCTAAAACGCAAGTGCGCTTGCTCGCGCAAAAAATCTAAGCTATGGCGCTTTGGCTGCATGACAGTCTTTTGGACTTCATCAGGATGCGCATCGCCTAAAATTTCTATTCCTGTCACTTGTAGCTCCACAACTTGGCCAGCGCCCTGAGAAGCAACGAGTTTTCCGCTCAAGGAAAGTGCCGCAGCTGTAGTAATGCGCTTCAATAGTGCTTCATCCCACTGTTCAAAATCAATAACAGCCTGCAAATTGGCCATACAAGAGCCATCGTTGAGCTGTACAAACCGGTTCGATCGGAAGGCTCTTACCCAACCCTTTACTGTGATTTCTTGATCAAGCAAAGCCTCGTGGCCAGCCAAAATTTGCGAGATGCGGATTCTTTTCATGCTGCAAAGTTAGTGAATGTTTAAATTCTTTAAATCGTCTTCACTTACCGTTGGTGGAAAGACTTTTGCCTGAAGTTTCGTTTTGACCAATTCTGCCACGCGCTGCGCATCGGCCTGGCTCTGAAAACCAGTATTTCCTGGCCTTCCTGGAATATTAGGCTGATCCAGCAAAAGTTTGCCATTTTGACGGATTTGATAGCCCCAACCACTTGCACTTTGCAGGGTCGTGATTTCGAATTGATGACTGTTCGAAGACTTTGATTGCGTTTTATTCCCCTTTTTAGAAGGAGTAAGGACTTGCTTTTGTGCCGAACTTTTATCGCTGCTTTTCTGAGGCTCTGTTTGGCAAGCAAACAATAAAAAGAAGATTATAAAGAACCGTTGCATTTGACAAAAGTAGTGCTTTGCTGCAGCTGAGCGCCGTTTAATTGTAGGTAATACAAGCCATCTGGAAAATGACGGACGTCGAGAACCATTTTTAGGCCCAATTTTTCATGAGTTAACATCATTTTTTGCCCTAATTGATTATAAATGGTGATGTTCTCTGCGTTTAAAGGCGTTGTTAGGGCAATGAAGTCGGCAGTTGGATTCGGAAAAACCTCAATACATTGTATTTCTTGCTCGGCAATTGCTGCGGTGCCGCTATAAGCCCAAAGGTCGTCGTAAAATGTGCCATTATTGTAACCCGTGCCAATAAAACCCCAGCCATCTAAATAGAAAGCAACGGCATTTTTTCTGCCTGGCCCAGGAAGATCAGCGCGCTGGGTCCAGGTGTTTAAAAAGTAATTGTACTCCCAGAGGTCTTTGCGGTAAGTGTAGTTGGCATCTTGGCCCGTACCGAGGTAACAAACCGGAAAAGCGGCCCAACCACAAGCGCCAGAGCGGGCACCTCCCGGAAAATTCGCTCTTTGAATCCATTGCTCGGCTTGCGGGTTATACATCCAAAAGTCATTGCACAGTGTGCCATCATCGCCCGTGCCAATGAAGCCATAATTTTCCATTGAAAAAGCCACTGCAGCGCGACGGGCTGTGCCTGAAAAGTCTGTGATTTGTTCCCAAGAATTGCTGCTTGGGTCATAGGCATAAAAGTCCTTTTTGAAACCTGTTGAACTATTACCTGTACCCACATAAGCTTTGTTTGCAATGACAAAACTCACCGCCTCGCGACGTGGCGCGCCCGTAAAATTTGCTTTTTGTGTCCAGGCTTCTGTGCTGCGGTCGTACTCCCATAAGTCGTTCATAAACGCAATGGTTTGGGTCTGGCCCAGCGCTACATACCCTTTGGTTTGACCTTCGTGCTGTAAAGAAAAAGAAGTGGCACCAACGCGCCCCAAACCGTCGCCGCCATCGCCGCCCAAAGAAACTTCGTCGTCCCAATCGTTTTGATCAGCACGATAGGAATACATTTTTCTTTTGTATTCGAAGTCATCGGTACCGGCAACTAAATAAGCGCGGTTCTCAATGACAAAAGATGTAGCCGCAGACTTCGGTGCACCATTGACGGTGTCTTTTGGCAACCAGTAGTCTTGTCCAAAAGCGCTTTGCTTCAACATCAAAATCACAAATAGCAATAAACCTAACTTGCTCATATTTTGATGATTTTTTTGGTGAGTGTTTGACCATCAGCAAGGCTAAAATAGAGGATATAACTACCAGTCTGTAATGCACTTAAGTCGATTGCCTTACTATGATCCCCTGTTAGATCGAATTGTCTCACTTTTACGCCTAACGCATTATAAATTGATAGATTGATATCGTTGGAAAGACCTGCAATACTCAAGTAATTACAAACAGGATTCGGATAGATATGCAAAGCAGCTTCTAGCTCCTCTAAAGCGGCATAATTTGATGGCGCATATACATACCAATTGTCTTTTTTGCCGGCATACCCTTTTCCTGTACCAACATAAGCTTTATTATCAATCACGAAAGAAACCGCACTTTTTCTTGCACTGCCACCAAAGGCTGCCCTGAGCGTCCAGGTATCGAATTCGGGATTGTATTCAATTAAATCAGAGAGCAAACCACCATTATTTCCAAGACACACAAAACCGCGTTCTTCGAGTGCAAAAGTGCTCGCTGCGCCGCGTTCGTAAGCTGGAAATGGTGCTATGGTATGCCAGCTGTCGGCTCCGGGGTCGTAGCAATATATGTCTTTTTTAAAGAGATTTTGGTCGGTTCCCATACCAACGTATGCTTTTGAACCAATAACAAATGAAAGCATTTGATAGCGCACTCCGCCAGGGAAACTCGCGCGTTGGATCCATTGGTTATTACCGGGCTTGTATTCCCACAATTGACTGCTATATGAACTAGGGCCCATTTTACCCCCACAGAGGTAACCTTTTCCACCAACGGCAAAACCTGTGGCAAAATAGATCCCATCACCTCCAGCCCCGGGAAAATCGGCAATTGCCGACCAGGAATTGCTTGTTGGGTTGTAGCGCCAAAAATCTTTGAGCGTAGTACCAGTTGGTCCGGAGATGCTGTCCATGCCAGTTCCCACATAAGCATAATTATTAATTACAAAGGAAATTGCATCCCGGCGGCCAGCCCCGGGAAGATCTGCTTTTTGAGACCACGCATCGGTTTGCGGATCATAAGCCCATAAATCTTTGTGAATCACCTCAGCGGTATCTAAACCGCCACATAAATATCCCAAGCCTCCAATTGAAAAACCTGTTGCGCGTTCACGCTTGCCCATCCCGACATCATTTAGTTTGGTCCAGGTGTTGTATTGAGCAGCGGCCCAAAAAGGAAGAAAGCCTAAGCACAAATAGAACAGTCTCATCACTTGATCAGTTTTTCTTGGTGAATAAGCTGATTGCCCCGGCTTATTTTTAAAATATAGGTTCCTGTTTTCAAATGAGAAACATCTATGTTTTGTATAAAATAGTGCAGCTCGTCTTTCAACAATAACTTTCCATTCATATCAAAGACCCTAACTTCTAAATGATCTGTTTGCAGCCCTAAATATTGAACCTGTAATTCATCGATTACTGGGTTTGGAAATATTTTTACATCTATTTCATTTTGCGCTATCCCAATCGTGTTGTCTGTGGGATTGAATTGCCAGAAATCATTGAAATTGATCCCGTTTGTTCCTGTGCCAAAATAACCGCGGCCGTGAATAGCGAAGGCAATCGGAAAACGGCGCTTTGTACCAGGAAATTCAAGTTCAGACTGCCAAGTATTCGTGGCTGGATCAAAAGACCAAACTTGATCCGTTACTACGGATAAACCCCCTACATAGCCTGAAGTTACGTAACCGCGTTGTTGAATGGCAAAACCCGAACTGCCACCAGTAGAAACTCCGGGGAAACTAGCGCGTTGGATCCATTGGTCGTGCAGCGGTTTGTATTCCCATAGCTGCGAGCCAACTTTAATGTATGCACTTCCCTCTATTACAAATGAGCAAGGCCATTGTCCGAAAGACACAGGGGCATTTGTACATAAAGACCAAGAATCAGTATCGGGGTTGTACTTGGCTAATTGGTTGGCTTGATACACAAAACCGCGATTGGTTACCGCGAAACCTTGGCTATCACCCGGATTAGACAAGATGCAATTGGCAATTGGCGTCCAGTTATTCTGAGCTGGATCGAATTTATAAAATTGGTTGCTGAGCGCAGAGCCACCACCAACAATCGGACAGTTATCTACCACAAAAGAAACTGCGCCGTGCGTACCCACAGGGAAGTCTGCACGTTGGGTCCAGGTATCGGAAGCAGGGTCATATTCCCACCAATCTTTATAGGAGATGTCCTGACCTGTACCGTTCATGTGACCCAAGCCCATATAACCTCTGTGCGAGGTGGCGCAGCCTGCGGCACGGTGCCTACCAGTACCCCCCAAACTAGATTTTTGTATCCAAAATTGGGCAAAAAGTTGGGGTGTAAGCGAAACACAAAGCAGTAAAATAAAACGCCTCATAATTTCTGCCATTTTTGTATGCGACCTGTTTCTATTTCTTTGATGAAGTATATACCTGCCTGCAATTCTTCCATATCAAAAACGACCTGTTGTTTGGTGTCTAGTGTGCTTAACAATTGACCTTTTATATCTAAAAATTGATACCTGCCTGTATCTGCCGTGAGATGTAACAATCCTTGGCTTGGGTTTGGATAAGCGTTGAATACTTTGTGCTCGTCGGTTTCAAGACCGACATAACTTGCATTGATTTTCAAGGAATAATCTCCTTTTAGCAAACCCCAACCTTCTACTATAATATACAATGGCCCCAAATCAGCCGCGTCGAAGGATAAAGCAGACTGTGGCGCACATTCGTTTGCATCGTCGTTATAAGCCACAACATTTCCATTCATGTCCAAAACACTCAAAAAAGTATCAAAATTAGCGCCACATAGGGAAACATTGACCTCAGCAAGTAAAGGATTGGGTTCAAAATAGTAGTAAATATCAGGCGATGGGTAAACATAATTTTGGTTGGAATAACAGACCTCTGTCGAACGTGTGTCTGTATAGGGTAGCGTCCCGACAACAATGGCATGGCTTTGGTCATCGCCTGGGTAACCCGAACAATCTAACCCGTTAGAAAGGGTAATGCCAAAATCTGTTACCGACCCCCAAGTATAAGTACCGCAGGGATTGAGGGGCAGCGTGCCTGCCTCTCGCTGCATAACGCGCAAGCGCGTGTTTCCATTAACTGCATTTGGCGGGACCGTAAATGACCAATTTTGGATTGGTGCTGGTGGTGTGCCAGCCCATGTGCCAAGGCTTTCATATGTATCAAAATTGCCATTTTGATCAAAGTCTATCCATGCTTCCCCTACTCCGGCAAAATTACCGCCGCAAGTTCCAAATTTGACAGAAATTGTGTAAGATGCGCCGGCATTGAGCGCTACATTTACACTTTGTGAGAGGTCGTGCAAGCCAATAACCCCCGGACAACCTACGTAATTAATGGTGCCCACAACGCCGCTCAATATAACGCTCTCTACGTTAGAGTCTGCAGCACTTGAAGGACCTACGTTTGTGCAATACTGTGCAAAGATGGGAAGTTGAAACAAGGCAAAAAGTAGAAAATAACTGCGTTTCATTAGGAATTAGTTTACCGAAAGGTAAATAAAAAAAAGAAGTTAACAATGGCTTAACATGTGTTGCCCTACTTATTGTTCCAATTGGTCATGGCCATCGAAAGGCCGTCAAATACAAAACTCTTAGTCGCCGCTGCGGCAGTTTGTATCCTTTCTGGAAGGGATTTGTCTTCGTCAGGTTTCCATTTGCCCAAGACGTATTCGGCCTGACGACCTTTGGAGAAATCCGAACCCACACCAAAGCGCAAACGCGGGTACTCTTGGGTTTTAAGCAAAGCTTGGATGTCTTTGAGCCCGTTGTGTCCGCCATCGCTGCCTTTTCCTTTCATACGAATGGTGCCAAATGGCAAGGCGATGTCATCGGTAATGACAAGCAGGTTGCTCAAAGGGATTTTTTCGGTTTGCAGCCAATAATTGACGGCTTTTCCAGATAAATTCATGTAGGTAATCGGCTTGATCAAAATAAGCTGTCGGCCCTTATATTTAGCCTCGGCCCGAAAAGCAGCTTTATCTAGGGAAAAGGAAGCGCCGAGATCAACGGCAAGCTCATCTAAGACCTTGAAACCAATGTTATGACGGGTTTCGAGGTATTCAGCACCAGGGTTTCCTAAACCGACAATCAGAAATTTCATTTTACCAATTTGGGCAAGTATTACACTTGTCTGCTTGTTTCAAATAAAATAAAGCGCCCACCACGATATCGCGCTGGCCATATAAGAATGCCTGCTTGGCATGAGAATCGTAGTCATTAGGGCGGGTTTTGACACGGTACTGGCCAATAAAACCACCTTGCACATTAGCTGCCACAAATAAATGCTTGAAAAACTCTGCGCGCAAACCAAAGTGCCCAGATGCACCTACACCCGAAAGCGAAACGGTTTCCATAGACTTTTCGCCGGCAAAGGTAAAATCATTGTAAGAAAGTACTGGGCCCGCGCCAATACCCATCAGGGTTGTTATTGCAAAATTCCCTTTTTCTGTTTTGTAGACCTTAAACACATTGGTGAGCTGCACATTGATGTAGTTGAGTCCGTTGGTGTTTTCGTAATGAAAGGTGTTTTCATTGGTGGTAATGGAGTCGCCGCTGTAGGTGCCAGACCAGCCTGTTCCCAAGTCAATTCCTGGGTTAATAGTGCCGCTCAGGTAGTAAGTTGGGCCGTGTTTCATGACGTATTTCATGTGCTCATAACCTAGAGATACTGCCCAATTGCGCTTGAAATTATAACCCACACGCACATCGAATTGTGGCACTGTAAAGGTCTTTAAGTTGATGTACTCGTTGAAATTGGTCGAGGGACGGTCTGCGGCTTGGACGCCTTGCAGTTTGAAATCATAACCCGGACCAATAAAGCGAATGGTACTAGGTGTATAGATACTACGGTTATAGCCCCAATAAAAGAAGAGTGTTCCTGGGCCTGTCGATTTCTTTTGATTGAGGTACTGAGCCTGAGCGCTGCTTCCTAAAATGAGGAACAGCAAAAAAATAAGCAATTGTTTCATTGGGCGATTATTTGAATCCACTCCTTTTGGCTAAGAATGCGTTCTAAACGAAAATGAATGGACTTGTTACGGTTGTGCCAGGCCACGAGGCCATAGCCCTCGGCAAAAATACTGTACTGCAGGCCTGTCGCTTCCTTTTCAGTTCTGGTAAAAGGATTGAGTACTGTGCGGCGGATATTGTCTTTAAAAACCAGCGACGAGACCTTATTTTTAGACAAAACACGAGTTGTGCGCTTACTTTGGAATTTACGAAATACCTCTTGGAGGATGACCGTAGAGTCAGTTACACCACTGAATTTAGACGCAAACCATGTTTCTTTTTCAAGGTCAAACGGGAAAAATTGGTTCTTGTAGAGCAGCGCCTTTTCTTTGCTTTGCGCACGATTGACAACCATGTGGTCCTGAACAACGAGCGAATCTATGTTGTAATTGATGGCTTCGCGCAAACGACCATCTCCAGCATACACTTCTACAATGAGGTGCGGTCCGACGGCATCTTCAACGGTATATATCCGATGAAATTCTTCGTCTAATCCGTTTGCAATATTGCGGTATTGATAAATTTTTGGAATGGTATCGAGTGGGTAAAAATAAGCGGCATTGGGGTTTTGGCTCGTGTATTCAAATTTTTCTTCAGAAATATATCCCTTGACATACCATCCGATGAAGGTAGCGCTGAGAACTAATAAACCGTAGAAAAACCACTTTTTCATTTAGACATCTTTAAAAACGCAACTTCTTGTTCGGTGAGGTGGCGGTAATATCCGCGCGGTAAATCTTTTTTGGTTAGGCCAGCATATACGACACGGTCTAGCTTGATGACTTGATAACCAAGTGCTTCGAGCAAACGGCGAACAACTTGGTTTTTGCCGGAACGAATTTCGATTCCAATTTCATTGCTCTGGCCACCTTCAACAAAACTAGCTTCTTCCGCTATAAAGCGTCCGTCTTCGAGGTCAACTCCGCGCGTCATTTTTTCCAAATCTTCTCTGGAAACAGCTTTGTTGGTCTCAACATGGTAGATTTTGCGTGCGTGGTAACGCGGGTGCATGAGTTTTTTCATCATGTCGCCATCATTAGTAAAGAGCATGAGGCCGGTTGTTTCGCGTTCCATGCGCCCAACTGGGAAAATTTGTTCGCGACACGCTTTACTCACGAGGGTCATGACGGTCTTGCGGCCACGTGGGTCATCAATAGCCGTGATATAACCTTTTGGTTTATTGAGTAAGACGTAACGTTTGGTGCCGGTAGTGATGGTTTCTCCGTCGTATTGAACTACATCGCCTGGCTTGACTTTGTAGCCTAACTCAGTGATAATAATTCCGTTAATTGAAACCACACCCGTTTCAATGAGGACATCTGCCTCGCGGCGCGAACAAATACCTGCATTGGATAAAAACTTATTGAGGCGAATGGCATCTTCGCGGAAACTAGGCAAGGGATCGCCTTTTTTGACTTTGATTTTGTAATCGATGTATTTGCGCTTGTCACGGGCACTCACCTTTGGTGCATCTTTGGCACCGCTTACTTTAGGTTTTGCACCTGTTTTTTTTGGTTGTCTCATTTGAGTACAAAGATAGGCAAAAAGAAAATGCCTTTATTGAGGCTCGTTGAGCAGTTGCGCGATATGTGCTTGGAGTAGACTAACTTCGTTCGGATTGGTGCCGTCATAGTAACCTCTGATACGCAGTTGTTGGTCTACCAAAACAAAATTGTTCGTATGGATAAAATCGCTGCCGGCATCGCCTAGATTCTGAGCTTCTGCAGGCTTCAAGACGAAGAAAGAGCGTCTGGCCAAGCCGTATAAGTCGGCTTTTTTTCCGGTCAAAAAATGCCATTGCCCAGCTTTAGCCTTGTGGGCCGTTGCGTAACGCTTCATTTGCGCAATTGTATCTGTGTCGGGGTCAACTGTAAAACTAAAAATGCGAACGTCTTTTTCAGTAGCAAACTTGCGCTGAATGCGCTGCATTTGGGTGTTCATGATGGGGCAAATGCTCTTGCACGTAGTAAAGAAATATTCCACAATACTCACCTTGCCTTTCATGTCTACTTCGCTGATCCATGTGCCATCTTGATTTTCAAAACGAAAGGCTCCAATGCGATGTCCCTTGCCCATGCGCAGCATTTCTGGATCCACCATCTCTTGCTGAACGTCTATCGGATTGATTACTGGAAGTGGCTTTTCCCTGCCTTGATCACTTAAGAAATAATAACCAATAGGCACTAAAATGAGGAAAAATACGACTAGAAAAAGAATCCGTTTCATGCTACAAAATTACGGATTCAAGAGCTCAGAAATACTGACTTTGATCAGTTCTTGACGATTTTCTAAGTTGCCCGTCAGAACAGTATAACTTCGGCCATATTTTTCAAGTTGGTCTCGATATAAACCAAATAGCATATCTCTATTCAAGGGGTTTTCTCTGAGGGGGTCGGCTTCCCAAGGGATATCCGGTGCACACAGAAAATAATGGTCAAAGTGCTGCTGCTTCAAAAGTTCGCTAATCATCGGGCTTACCTCAGCGTACTTCACTTGTGACCAAATCTGAAAAACATGCATTTCGGTATCGGCTATCAAGCCGTGGTTGGGCCACAATTCAACTTGTTTGCTTGCCATAATGTCGAGGTCCTCTTGCCTATATTCAATTTGATCGGCGAGATAAGTTCTAGCATATTCCTCGACAATTGGCAGTTCTAAAAACGAAGAAAGCCATGCAGCAAGGGTTGTTTTACCGCTAGACTCTGGCCCCGTAAATGCTATGCGGAGAGCTGCTTTTTCCATTTTCTAAAACCGTTGATAGCAAGTAAAAGATAAGCGAAATACAAAATAGCAGTAGACCACCAATGTTCGGCGCAGAACCAAATGACCCCGACGATATTCACCACAATCCAAACAAGCCAGTTCTCCAGCACTTTTCTGGTGGTAAGCAAAGTGGCTAATAATGAAAAAACAAAGAACTGTGCGTCTAATGCCTCGCGCCAAGACATCAATAAATTGGTCGAAAACGTCATTTTGAAGCCCAACTCAAATAACAAAACAACAAACAAGAACACCATACCAGTCAAGAAACTCAATAAAACCCAAATCCAAATTGATTTCCCTATAGATTGAACGGGTAAAGCTTCTTTCTGATCTGACCAAGTAGCCAAACCATAAAAACCAAGAATGATATAGGCAATTTGCTGGCTAAACAAACCCCAAGTATCCATTCGATAGAAAAAAATAGCGTATAAAAATGCACTGGCAATGCCAAAGAGCCAACCGATGGATTTTTCAGTGGCAATAAGATAGACGTAAACGAAGCCTAAAATAGCGGCAGCTATTTCCAAAAGCGGAGAAAGAAAATCAAAACCTACCATATTAGCGGATCACGAGAACCTTAGCTACTTTGTGCTCGCCACCTTGGTAGTTGTTCGCGGTCCAGAAGAAATATACCCCGGTTGGGACTTTTTCGCCGTTCAGATTTTGGCCATCCCAGGTAGCCGTTCCTCCATTAGATTGCGTTTTATAAATCAAGTTACCACCAGCATCTGTAATTTTGACATCTGAGTTATAGCGGAGGCCTTGAATGGTGATGGGTCCAAAATAATCGGGCTTCACTGGATTGGGGAAAACATTAAGCGTTTCATAGGTGGGGTCTTCATAAGTCGCGTCGATGCGAAAAGACACCAAGCCTTTGTCGGTAACGATATAAAGTTCGCCTGTAGTGTGGTTGAGTTCGATGTCGTAGATGGTGTTGGAAATCAGTGGAGAGTTGTCTTCATTGTATTGGGCAATGATTTGAGTACCATCTGCAGAAAGCAACACCAAGCCCGCATTGGCTGTAGATATCCATTTGCGATTGCCGCCATCCACCTCGATATCAGAGATGTTGGCGTCGCCGAGCACTTCTTCAAAGTTACCTTCAAAAGGAATGAGGATACGCTGAGCGTCAAAGTTGCCAGCACCTGCGGTAAAGCTACCATTGGCATTGTACAACACTGCAAAGCCTGCATCTGTACCAATCCAGAGCTCACCGTCGAAATCTGCGGCCAAAGCGGTGATTTTGTTGGAGGGCAGCGCGCCGAGCAATTCACCTGTGGTGAGTTGAATGGTTTTGTCGTCACTGGGGTCGTCTAGCGTACCTTGATGCTGCAAACCAACGAGCCCATTCGCATAAGTGCCCATCCAGATGTTGTCTTGGAAATCAATTTCTATATCGGTGGTCATTTTGTTGGCAGCACCTGCGCCGAGGTAATAGCTCGCCCAGACACCATCTGCTTTGCGCACTTTTAGCGGTCTGTCTGTGTAGCCATTGACACTCCACAAATTGCCTTTTGCGTCAAACTTAAGATCAGATACCAAAGACCAGCCATTGCCAATAGACACTGGTTCTAATGGGGAATTGCTTTGATCGAAAACCAGCGTATCTGTTTCATTGAAGAGAGTTAAAGGCGCAAATGAATAGGTGCCTGCTGCAATTTCCTTTGGGTTTTTGGGGTTCACGGCAACACCTATAAAATCCCAGAGCGCATTGAAATCCCAGGCAGTTACCGTTGGCGTGTTGTGAAAGCGCCATTGGTTTTCTTCGAGAATATGAATGCCATTGCGCGTAAATGCAGGTGCTATTTCAGCTTCCAAACGGCCCGATCCAACAGCTAAAACACCTTCTTGCCAATCCATGGCATACACGTACTGATTGGCAAGCCCTTCAATTGGATAACGCTTACAAGTAAACGCGTTTGGATGTTCCTGAAGACCCCAAGCTCTATCTGCACTCCAAAATGAGCTGCCCAGTTTACAAATGCGCGAAGGGTTGATCCAGCGGTCTAGCAGGCTCGCAGAATACGAACTCAGTTGCAGACCGTCAGCATTGTAAAGTAGAAAGCCTCCGTCTGTAGATATCGCCATTTGAGCACCAATATTTTGAATACTGTTGATTTCATAACTAAATGGCTCATTGATGACATTGATTAGTAAATCGCCTTTTAGGCGGAAAACAGAATCTTGGCCATAGGCTTCATTGGAGCGCAGGACCCAAAATTGCTGGCCAATCGTTTGAAGCTCGCGGTATTTGTTTGTAGCCTGATATGGAAAGCGCAAATCGCGATCCCATTGAGCATAATCTGGCAAAGCAGGATTACTACGTAACCCTTTGAGCATTTGTGTTGAGGTGAGCGCAAAGATGGAGTCTTGGGTGAGCGCAACATCTACAATGGCTTCGAGTCCGTTTGTTGGATAGTAGGTGTCTTTGATTTCTTCTTTGGCGACGTCGATCAGGACGATAGAGAAGTCATTGGCGACATAAATATAGGCGCCATTTCGCTCAAACTGATTGATACGCTTGGAGTTGGATATCTGAGCCAATTTGATGGCGGGTAAATTGGTGATTTTACCAGCCTTCCATTTGTCGATGTTTCCGTTGGCATAGCCAATGTAGGTGGCGTTGTCAGTGGTGTCGTGGTATAAACAAGAAATTTCGATGTCTGACAAACCGTTCAGTGCGGTTTTCAAAACGGCTTCTTCGGTATAGGGGTTGTAAATGTAGAGTCCGTTTTCTAGTGCAGTAAAAATGCGCTCACCGTCTGTAACGATATCGATGGCCTTTGCACTCGCCACGTGGTACTTCCATGTACCCATTGGGATCTGTGCTTTGGCGATACTGCCAAAGGTGAGCAACAGAACGAGAAGAAAAAAGTTAGACTTCATGGGGAGTAGCTGAGGTGAATGTTTCTGTTTTGATAATATATGTAGGACGCTGCTTGCTCTGCACAAAAAGCTTGCCTAAATAAATACCAACAATGCCAATCAGTATCATTTGAATTCCGCCAATAAACAAGACGGAAGCTATCAAGGAGGTCCAGCCTGTAATGGCTGCATTTGTAAAAACTGCAATGTAAATTGCGTAACAGCCATATACAAAAGCAAAAAAAGCAAAAAAGAGTCCCAGATAGATGGAGAAATAAAGCGGTTTGGCGCTAGAAGAGGTAATGCCATTAATGGCAAAATGAAACATTTTAGAAAGCGAATACTTGCTTTGGCCGCTGAAGCGCGCAGCGGGCTCGTAGTCGAGGGCAACCTGCTTGAAACCCAAGGTAGGAATTAGGCCACGTAAAAAAAGATGTGATTCTTTAAAGGATTTGATAGCGCTGACCACTTTGTGATCGAGTAGCCGAAAATCGGCAGTGCCTTCTTCTATGGGTACCTCTGATAAGCGATTGGCTAACCAATAGAAAGCTTTTGCACTTATTTTCTTGAAAAACCCAACGTTTTGTTTGTCTTGGCGGCGCGTGTAGACAATCTCAGCACCATTCCGCCAAAGTTGAACCATATCGGCAATAAGTGCTGGCGGATGTTGAAGGTCGGCATCTAAGCTAATAACAGCGGCACCGCGGGCGTGGTCAAGACCAGCCTTGAGGGCATTTTGGTGACCAAAATTGCGGCTGAATTGCAGGTAATGAACGTGTTGATCTTTGGCTCGCAGCTCTTCGATGCGCAAAAGCGAAGCGTCTGAACTGCCGTCGTCGATAAATATGACCTCGTAAGCATCTATTTGAAGCTGGTCTAAGACGATCTTGATTTGTTCATAAAGACGCTGCACATTTCCCTCTTCGTTGAAGGTGGGAATCACTAGAGAAAGTTCCGGGCGTTGCTGTGGCTTCATGTAGAGCGAATTTACGCAATAATCTTGGCTTTTGATGGGGGTTTGATACTAAGATCTGCTCAAATCGCTTGCCTTTCCCTATATTTGCGTAAATTCCGTCAAATGTCAGTAAATGAACGTATCTCTACAGACAATGCTCCTAAACCAGTAGGTCTGTATCCCCACGCACGCCGTGTGGGCAATTTGTTGTTTTTATCTGGTGTAGGCCCGCGCGTTGCAGGTTCAGATGCCAATGACTCTAGTGTGCCTGGCCTCAAGCTTGACCACAACGGCAATTTCATCACCTTTGATTTTGAAGCACAATGCCGCAGCGTATTTGAAAACGTGCGCATCATTCTAGAAGCATCTGGCTCTAGTTGGGAACAGCTTGTCGACGTCACCGTCTTTTTAGTCAATATGAAACGTGACTTCCATACCTACAACAAACTATATGCTGAGTACTTCAAAGACAACCTGCCTTGCCGCACCACCGTCGAGATTTCTTCGCTTCCTACACCTATTGCCATCGAACTTAAATGTATTGCCACTATTGAATCCTAACCTATGACAGCATTTATCATCCGCATCGTTTTAGCACTTGTTGCTACTTTCTTTAATATTTACCTCTTTGTATCCGGACACTGGGGCTGGGGCATCTTTTTTATTTTCATCACCGCACTCGTTATCCTTTCTTTTTTCAGAAATGAAAACATGATTTTAGCACTCAATCAAATGCGGGTGGGCAATCAAGACAAAGCCAAAGCGTATATCAACAAAATCACGCACCCACACTTATTGCCAAAAAAGCAACATGCCTACATTCTCTACCTCAAAGCGGTACTTGGTGCACAAGAACTTGGTTTTGCGACCTCCGAACAACTATTGCGCAAAGCAATTAATCTGGGCTTGCGTCAAAAAGAAGACAACGCTGTAGCGCGCATGCATTTGGCAGGTATCTGTGCCCAAACAGGCCGCCGTCCAGAAGCATTGGCACTGCTTGCCGAGGCTAAAAAACACGATAAAAACGGTATGCTACGCGATCAAATCAAGATGTTACAACAACAACTTCAGATGGCGCCTTCCAAAAATCAAATGCGTATGGCCCAAATGATGGGTGGTCGCAAGAAAACCCCTAAAATGCGTTAATTATGTCTCAAACACCTCGCGCTATTGCGCCTTCTTGGCCAGATTACCAACTAATTGATGCCGGGGGTGGTAAGAAACTCGAGCGCTGGGGCAAGGTCTTTACCATCAGACCAGATGTACAGGCTTACTTTCACAGTGGCAAACCCTTTACCGAATGGAAAGAGTTGGCGCATTGGGAATTCACCGAGAGCCCAGGCAAAACCGGTCGCTGGAAGGCACTCAAAAAAGATGCACCAACTGAATGGCAAATCACTTTTGGGCGTTTAAAATTTGTACTCGGGACCTCAACTTTCAAACATGTAGGCCTCTTTCCAGAACAAGCCATTAACTGGGCACACATCGATGCACACGTTAGCTCTGAAGACAAATTCCTTAATTTATTTGCCTACACCGGTGCTGCAAGTTGCATGGCTAGGCTCAAAGGTGCTGACACCTATCATATCGATTCTTCTAAATCAATATTGAATTGGGCCAACCAAAACATGGAGTCCAGCCGGCTACTCAACATCCATTGGGTACTTGAAGACGCGCTTAAATTTGCCGAAAGAGAAGCCCGCCGTGGCCATCAATACAATTACATCCTCATGGACCCACCCGCTTGGGGTAATGGCGTCAAAGGTGAAAAGTGGAAACTTGAAGATAAAATCGATCAGCTTTTCGCTGCGTGCGCACAAATACTCAGCCCCAATGGGCATCTGACGCTCAACACCTATTCGCCGTCTATTGAAGCGAATCTCTTAACAGAATTAGCGGAAATGTATTTCGAAGGTCGTTCTGCTGAACACAGCGAGCTTTACTTAGAAAGTCAAACTGAAAAAACGCTGTATTGCGGAGAGTTGCTGCGTATTAAATAGACGTTCTCACTTCTTAAAGAAGGATTTAAAGGCACTATCTAAAGAAGTATATTTGAAGGTAAAGCCCGCATCAATTATTTTTTGATTGCTGGCTTTTAGGTCCGAAAGAACTAAAATTGCGCGTTCGCCAAGTATAAAGCGCAGAAAGAATGCAGGGATGTTGGGCATGAACAGCGGTCTTTTCAGCCATTTTGCCAGGCGCTGGGTCATTTCTTGGTTTGTAGCATTTGCACCAAGCACGTTATAAGTACCTTCTATGCGGTGGTCATAGGCGAATAACATGAGGCGGCACAAGTCATCGATGTGTACCCAAGGGCTGCTTTGCGTGCCTGGACCCACTGCTGCGCCAACTCCCCAATAAATAGGTTGTTTCATGAGGTGTAAAGAGCCGCCGTGTCTGGACAAAACCATAGAGATGCGCAAAATAGCGCCCGGAACCTGTTTCAATACCTGATGATGGGCGCTTTCCCAATCTTGGACTACTTGTGCCAAATAATCGTGGCCATAAGGAGCGTCTTCGCTGAAAACTTGGTCGGGGATGGCGTTATAACAATTGACCCCTGAAGCGCCAATATAGAATTTGAGCCGCGTCATTTGTGGAATGATAGAAGCTAAAAATTCAGTGCTCTGAACACGAGAAGACAAAATTTGATCTTTGCGTGCAGGTGTCCAACGTTTGGAACCGATATTTTCACCGGCAAGATTGATGAGGATATCAACTTTAGCCAACTTGCTAGTGTTGATTTTACCTTGTTCTGGATTCCAATAGATTTGACCGGTTTTTTTTGGACGTCTAGTTAGTTTGTAAACCCTGTAACCGCGGTCTTTGAAATGACGTGTTAAATGGCCACCGATGAGGCCAGAGCCGCCCGCAATGAGCACAGTTGGCATATCGTCTCTTACTGTGGACATGCTTCTTTGAGTTGTTGCAAAGCATCGGGGGTGCTTTGTACTAATTTTTTACAAATAGCCTCCTTTTTTTCGAGTGCCTGCTTGAGCAAAATGGTATCTTGGTGCGAGGCCGTTACTGACCAAATGACCTCCGAGAGTCGATTGACTCTTTGTGCTTGTTTTA
>JBIIZO010000016.1:0-22763 GCA_044346245.1 Crocinitomicaceae bacterium | reverse complement strand
CAAAACGGAACTGAGATACTTTCATTCCAAAGGTGGCTACAACAGCATCACCATGACGGTAGTAAACTCCGTAGTTGACGCAATTTGATTTGTTGATACCTGTAATTTTTGATCCTTCTTTGATGGTGTTCTCAAAAGTTACACCTGCAGTAAAGCTGTTGGTGTTGTTCGTGCGGAAGTATACAAAATTAGGTTGGATGCGGAAGTCTGGGTTTTTGGTTGCCAAATCGGCACCACCTTGCAAGACCATTTGCATATACATTTTGTCGCCACTGAATGACCAAGCCATTTTGGGTTTGATCAGGTGATTGAGTGCATATCCTGCATAGAAAGAAGAGCGGTTGGTGATTTGGTGCTGAAAAAAGAGACCCGTACCGAGATCCATAGTGGCGTAGCTGCCGTTGATGCTGTTTTCTACTGACGTAGCCGGGTCAAATACAGAGCCGTTCCATTGGTTTTCCCAAGTCTGACCCGAACGATCTGAAGCTTGCTGAATAAAACCTGGCGAAACACCTATGCTGAGTTTGTTTTGGCGATCTAGTGCTAATGTGTAGTTCAAAGGAAGTGACACGCTGAGGGTGGTCAGGTTGGCAGCACCTGTTTGGTCTGAAAGGATACTGAAACCGACGCCAAAGTTATTGCGATTGGCCAAGCTTTCTTCCTTAATTTTGAATTCACCATTAATGTAGTTGCTGCGCATGCCAACACCCATTTCTGGAACTGTGAGCCATTGGGAGCGGTGGTTTGCGAAAAAACTCATGTCTCCCTGGCCAGTTGCTACTGCTCCTGGATTGTAGATCATTTGCGATTGCGACCAATTCGAAATAATGCGGTCGTGCTGTGCGGTGGCGCTGAAGACACCTGCAAAAGTCAGTGCTAAATATAGTGTGCGTTTCATGTGCTTATCTAAATAGGGTAACGTTTCCTTTGCGCGAGCCAGAACGGCCGTCAATGGTGCGGAAGTTGAGAATATAAGTGTAAGTGGCAGGATTCATGGCCTTTCCTTTGTAGGTTCCGTCCCAACCTTCTTTGACGTCGGTTGTGCGGAAAATTTGCTGCCCGTAGCGATTGAAGATACGCAGGTCAATTTCTGCCAGTGCGCCACCTTCTTCGAAGCCATTGGTAAAGTTACCATCGGCATCTACGTTTGATAATACACGGAAGAAATCGTTTTCGCCGTCGCCATTAGGGGAGAAGGAATTTGGCAGCTCGATTTTCACTTGGGTCGCAAAATTGACAGTAACCAATACAGTATCGTATGCGAAGCAGCCGTTGAGACCGTATTGCACCACATAATTAGTGGTGTAAAAAGGTGTGACAGTTAGCGAATCACCGGCAATACATGCTGCGCAGCCAGAAATGCTATCTGCAGCTACGCCACTCGGATACCAAGTAAGGTTTCCGCCAAATGGAGCACCTTCAGCATACAAATAGGCTTCTTGGAACATATCGATGGTGGTGTCTGGAATCACAACATATACACCCGCAAGCGTATCAGAAATGGTACTGCTTACTGTAGGCATTGGAAGTACCGTTACAAATTGCGTAATGGTGCTAACGGCGCCTTGAGCGTTGGTGGCGGTTAGGGTGATGGCAAACGGACCAGTAGTGCTGGCGGTATTGAAACAAATTGGACCTGGGTTTTGGCCTACAAATGTAGCTGGACTTGCGTTTTGGAAAGTCCAAAGGTAGGCGAGGTCGGTGCCAGTAGAGTTATTGACCACGTAGATGCAATCTCCTTGGCAGAGGATGTTGTCGGGGTCGGAAACTGTAAAATTGGCAGATGGGGCCTGGGAGTAGCTCAGCCAGGCAAAACAGGAAATAAAAAATAAAGATAAAGCTTTCATACGCTTGATAAAGATGTACAATCACACGAAAGTACGCAAAAAAGTTTCAATTAATGCAAATCTTGCGCTGCTAACAAGAGAATCAGCTCTTTGGCAGCCGCAACATCGTGCACCCGAAAGAGTCGTGCTCCTTTGGTGTAGGCAAGCGTATTGAGGATGCTCGTGCCGTTGAGGGCCTCGTCAGCACTGCAATGGAGTACTTTTGTAATCATGGTTTTTCTAGATACACCAACGAGTAGTGGCGCGCCGAGTAAATGCAGGTGCTCGAGTTTTTGTAGTATTTCGTGGTTTTCAGCAAGGCTCTTGCCAAATCCAAAGCCCGGATCTATGATGACGTCTGTGCAGCCAAGGGCTTGTAGGGCAGCGCGTTTTTCAGAAAGAAAAGAAAGCGCATCGCTCACAATTCCTTTTTCTTTGATAAATGATTCAGCCGTGTTGTTTTGTTCTGCGCGGTTGTAATTGAGGATGTACGGAATTTTTGCTTGCGCAACCACTGGCCAAAGCGTAGGGTCGAACTGACCTGCAGATATATCGTTGATAAGGTCGATTCCTTGGTTGATTCCAAATTGCGCCACTTCGCCATAATAGGTGTCTAAGGAAAGCAAAGTGTCGGGAAAGGATTTTTTGAGCAGAAAAATGGTGTCTGCTAAACGGTCTATTTCTTCAGGTGCCGTAGCAATTTGTGCATTGGGGCGGGTAGAACTGGCGCCGATATCTAAGATGTGTGCACCAGCAGTGACCATGGCGCCTGCGCGTTCGAGTATTTGGTCGGGATGGGCTATACGGCTTTGTGCATAAAAGGAATCGGGCGTCATATTCAAAATTCCCATTATCTTTGGTTGACCAAAATCGTGGAGTCGACCTTTGATGTTCAAAAAGCGACTTTTCTGAAATACGGTACTTTTTTCCTTAGCTTGACTCATGACACAAACGCAAATTCAATACACAAATGTAATGACTATTTGTCGAGAGATTTTCGAAAAAAAAACGCTCGACTACGGCTTGTCTTGGCGCATATTACGCCCGAGTTCCCTGACCGACCAATTATTCATCAAAGCCCAGCGCATTCGCACCATTCAAGAAACAGGAAAAAACTTGGTCGGCGAATCCTTTGAAGACGCCTTTCAAGCCATTGTCAATTATTGTATCATGGCCATTATCCAAGTGCGCGAACCCGCTGGCACACAAGATGATATGCAAGCACAAGAAGCTATTTTGCGCTACAAAGAAATTGCCGCAGAAGCACAGGCGCTCATGGAGCGCAAAAACCACGATTATGGCGAGGCCTGGCGCGACATGCGCGTGAGTTCCCTCACCGATCTCATTCTTAGTAAAATCATGCGCATCAAGCAAATCGAAGACAACGCTGGCGCCACACAAGTTTCAGAAGGGGTAGAGGGCAATTATTTTGACATGCTCAACTACAGCGTTTTTGCACTCATTCATTTAGAAAATTGTTAAGAGGCTGTTAAAGTGCGCAATCTTCTCGCCCTGACAACTAAATTTACTTCAAAACGAACCCTATGCAACCAATAGAACGTTACCTTCCCTGGACCATCCGCATCTTAATTGCCGGCCTATTTCTAGTCTCGGCCTATGGAAAAATATATCCAGATCCCTCTGCTTACGGCACCATTTCTATGTTTGAAATCAAGCAGCTCTATCCGATGGGATTCTCTGTGGAGTTGGCCAAAATCTTTTCGCGCGCTTTAATTGGGGTCGAGTTTGGTCTCGGTTTGCTCTTGCTTTTTCCTTTTGATCTGAAAAAATGGGTTATTCCAGCACTCATTGCCATGCTCGCTGTGTTTGTCATCCACCTCTCCATCGAAATTATGAATACGGGCAATAAAGGCAATTGCGGTTGCTTTGGCGCCCTTTTACCCATGACTCCTTTAGAAGCTATCATGAAAAACATCCTCTCTATAGGCCTTTTGGCCATTCTTTGGAAACGCTACGGCGCCCGACTTCCTGAGCGCTCCAATATTTGGTTTTTGACTACCATTGTAAGTGCATGCATGTTGCTGATGTTCATCTTTATCCCAACGTACAAGGCAGCAACAGTTATTGAAACGTCTAGCGCAACGGAAACTCCCACACCCACAAGTGCAGCACCTCAAGCCGCTACCGCTACAGACACCACCCAAGCGGTGAAGACGACTGTAGGCAAAGACACCACCAAAGTAGTTAAGCCCAAAGATTTGGGCCCTAAACCCAAAAAATCGGGCTACGAAAAATATTTTGCCAATATCAATGAAGGTAAAAAACTGCTTTGCTTTTTTGCGCCAAGCTGTGACCATTGCCGCGCTACTGCCAAGCAACTGACCGCAATCAAAAATAGCACGCCTGGTTTCCCTGAACTTCAAATCCTATTTATGGACGAAGCCGCAGAAGAAATCCCAGACTTCTTTAAGTTTGCAGGCGCTTCTTATCCGCACAAAGTACTAGACATCATTGCGTTCTGGAGTGTTTTAGGCGGTAACCGAGACGTACCCGGTGTAGCTTATTTGTGGAATGGCAACTTAGTTAAAATGTATCATGGCCCTGAGGGGGCAGACGCTTTCAACAAAGAAGACTTGAAAACCCAATTGCAAAAGCAAAAGTTGCGCAATTAAAAGTCTTATTTTCGTTCCATGCGAAATAAGATCCTCGCGGCAAATTGGAAAATGAATTTGACGCAACCCGAAGTTCAAAATTGGCTGCATACTTATCAAACCTTAGACTGGAGCGCTCCCAATGCTTCTCTCCGGGTTTATCCGAGCGCCATTTACCTTAAAGACATCCAAACAGCAGGCTTACATGGCGGTGCACAAAATGTGTATTTCAAAGCAAATGGCGCCTACACAGGTGAGCTCTCTGTTGAACAGCTTCAAAGCATTGGCGCACAATCCGTACTGATTGGTCACTCAGAGCGCCGCCAACTATTCAGTGAAGACGATGCACTCCTTGCTGAAAAAGTAAACGCTTGCGCAACAGCCAGTTTTCCGTTTGTGCTTTGCTGTGGAGAGGCCTTTGAAACCAGAACAGCCGGTACACATATAGAATTCGTGTTGACCCAACTTTCTGAAAATCTGCGACACTTGTCTGTAACAGACCTCCATTTACTGGTGGTGGCTTATGAACCTATCTGGGCAATCGGCAGCGGTTTAAGTGCCGACCTAGATCAAATCACCGAAATGCATCTAGCCATTCGAAACCAATTGGTCGGCCTTTACGGTGTAGCGGGCGAGCAAGTGCCAATTTTGTACGGTGGAAGCGTCAATGCGGCTAATGCAAAAGCAATTTTCAGCTGTCCGAACGTCGATGGCGCATTGGTTGGCGGCGCGTCGCTCGACCCACTTATTTTTAATCAACTTTGGCAAGCACTTCAAGCATGAATTACTACGAACTTCAAATCACAATCGGCTCTTTTGATGAATGGCACGATATCCTAGTAGCCTATCTCGCCGAGCTCGACTACGAGAGTTTTGTAGAAGAGACGCCAATACTCAAAGCATATATTCAAGAGGCACACTACGACGGTCAGAAATTACAGACCTTATTGAAAGAATTGAACGAGAAAGGTGCACCGATTGCAACTTTTGAACTCGCTTTATTGCCGCAGCAAAACTGGAATGCTACTTGGGAGGCGCAGTTTGAGCCGGTCATCATCAATGATAACTTGCGCATTGTAGCTCCTTTTCACACTTTAGCGCCAACAGAAGGCATTGAAATCAAGATATTACCTAAAATGAGTTTTGGAACTGGTCATCACCAGACCACCCACCTCATTTGCGAAAACATGTTGGCTTTGGAGCTGAAGGGTAAAAAAGTCCTCGATATGGGCGCAGGTACAGGCGTTTTGGCCATTTTGGCGGAGCGCTTGGGTGCAGCGCATATAGATGCCGTTGAAATCGAGGCGTGGTCTGCTGAGAATATCCTTGAAAACATAGCGCTCAATGGCAGTAATAATATTACAGCGATCCACGGCGGCGCCCCTGAAATTCCAGCCACGGGTTACGAGGTGATGCTCGCCAATATCAACAAAAACGTATTGCTCGACCAACTTCCTGTTTACGGCAGGGTTATTGCCCAACATGGGCTCCTGATGCTCAGCGGCTTTTTTGTAACCGATGCCCCAGACCTGATTGCAGCTGCTGCTCAGGTTGGTTTTGAATGGGTAAGAACCGATACGCGCGAAAATTGGGCTGTTGTGCTCCTAAAAAAAATACCATGAAATCCTTACTTTATTTGTTGTTTGGCTTGCTGCTAGCAGTGCCTTCTTTCTTTGCCCAAACCTTTCCTTTAGACCGCGATAAATTTGTTAAAACCTGGCAGCAACTTGTCGTGGAGGAGAGCGCACAAGCGTACCTCAAAGACCAATTGCCACAACTCATCAAAGGTTCGACCCTCAACGATACCCAATTCAAAAAATTGCAAGAAAACTGCAATCAGCTTCAAGCCAAGGAGGTACCCTCTTTTCCTGAGTTATTTGACTTTTTACAGGCCAGCATTGCTATTGTTCAAAATAAAATCAACCCAGAGCTCGCCAATCCCTGGACAAAATATGTTTTTGACTATGCCGCTAGTCCGGATGAGCAGTTGACGCAGTTTCTCGATTTCTCAGTCGATTTTTTCAAATATGGTGCCCTCTACAAAGAGCGCGATTTTCAGTGGAAAGCACAGGGCGGAACCCTGCGTTGGGTCGAGACCAAAAAACTATACATTGAGGCCACGGGTGTGGCACTAAAATGTATCAAATACGACGACAACAAACGCCCCGAGGATTCAATCGTGGTCTACAACACCTCAGGAACCTTTGACATGCTAACTAAGCGCTGGGAAGGTAAAAATGGAACCCTCACTTGGGAAAAGGTCAATTTACCAAAAACCGAAACCTTTGCCACGCTTAAAACCTATAAAGCCGATTTACAGTCGGCCAAACTTAAGGCTGATTCCGTTGCGCTATCCACCCCTTATTTTGATACGCCTATCTTAGGTAAACTTACCGACCTCACCACTTTAGATTTAGCTGAAAAAGAGTCGGCTCCACAATTTACTTCTTATGAAAAACGTTTGAAAATCAATGAACTGCGTTCGCAAATGGATTACGACGGCAGTTTTACCCTAGAAGGTGCAGATTTCATTGGAAAAGGAGCAAGTGGCAAACCTGCCATGTTGTTGTTTAAGCGCGAAGGCAAAGTACTTTTTGAAATCAGTGCCGCTGGTTTTGAGATGTCGCCCCAACAAATTTTAGCCAGAGGAGCAAGGGCAGTGCTGCGCTATAAGAATGGCGATTCACTCAGCATTCAAGAGTGCTTTTTTACCTTTGATGAAAAGCAACAGCAATTGCGTTTGTCAGCAGCTCAACGCGGCACAGACTACTTTCCATTTGTAGACAGCTATTTCAAACTGTATTGCTATGCGCCGGTACTCACCTGGAAAAAAGGCACTGCCGATCCGTATTATACTTTCGATGTGGGCACTGCACAAGAGCGCAAAATGGCCCGCTTTGAATCCATGAACTATTTAGACAAAGCGCTTTACGCGCGTTTTGCAGGGGCAGGGGCCAATAATCCGTTCCCTGTTTTTGCACAATTAGTCGATAAACAAGGTAGAACGCTTTTCACGGAGGGCGAGTTAGCCAATGCCCTCAAGAAGACAATTGATCAAGTCAAGCCTTTGTTTGTCGACCTGAGTGCGGCAGGTTTTCTAAGCGTTGATGCGGCGCAAAAAAAAATGTTAATCACACCCAAACTTTTGGCTTATGCAGCCGCCATACAGGGCAGCGGAGACTACGATAACCTCTTGGTGGTTTCCGACCTCAGAAAAGTGCAAACCACAGCCTACGCAAGTATCTCGTTAGATAAACAAGAGCTTATATTCAATGAGGTGGAGCAGATCACACTTTCCGAGGCTCAGCAGGTTCGCCTTTTCCCCGATACCAGTGTTGTGTATATGTATCAAAATAGAGACATCGGGTTTTCTGGTTGGCTCAAAGCTGGAAAATGTGAAATCCAAACCAACTTCTCTAAATTTGATTATGAGCAGTTTATGGTCAATTTACTCACCACCGAAAACACCGCTTTTCGTGTCAGACCGCTCAAAAAAGAAGATGGTCAAGAATCTATTCTGCTGCTCAGTGAGCTCAAAGGGCTGCGCGGGACACTCCGCATAGATGATCCGGACAACAAAGCGGGTAAAGCAACAGGCAATACGCATTTTCCAGTGCTTAGCACGGTTGCTCCGGGAAAGATTTTTTACAATGACCCCTCCATTCTCAAAGGCGCCTATGATTCTACAAGGTTTTACTACGAACTCGCCATCTTTGAGCTCGATAGCTTAGATAATTTCGCAGAAGCTACTTTTCAGCTCGATGGGCAGCTGGTGTCATCGGGTATCTTTCCTAAAATGCAGGTTCCCGTGCGCATCATGAACGATTACTCGCTGGGCTTTATTACAACTGCTCCAACCGAAGGTTATCCATTTTATGAAACGAATTCGCGTTACAAAAACCAAATTTATTTGTCGCATAATGGCTTACAAGGTGCAGGTACTATCCAGTTTTTACACACCACTGCCATTTCTAAAAAACTCACCTTTTTGCCTGATTCCACCATCGGATTGGTGGCTTTTTCGGGACCAGAGCAAAAGACGGGTGTGCGTTATCCGCTTGCCAATTCAGAAAAAGCGTACATGAGTTTTGAGCCGCGTCAGGAAAAGCTCAAGATTGCAAGTTACGGCAATGATCCCTTGCTCATTTTTACAGAAGATATTTTAGTCGACGGACAGCTTCTGCTCGATAAAAAAGGCATGACAGGAAAAGGAACGCTTTTCTACAAAGAAGCCCAACTGAGCTCCCGAGAATTTGAATTCACTGACGTTGATATCCGCTCCCAAAATGCATCCTTTGCCCTGCGCAACCGCTTCTCTAGTTATGGAGAAAATCCATTGGCTATTCAGTCCGACGAAATGAAAGCGCACATTAGTTTTACCACACGCAATGGTGAATTTACTTCTAACGGAACCAAACGCATCATGTTTCCGGCCAATGAATACTTCTGTCAGATGGATAAATTCACCTGGTTCATTGATGGCGAGTCACTAGACTTCAAGAAAAACAAGGGCGGAGAAACCACATTTGAGAGTGGGGCAGACCTCGCGCGCAACAACTTCTTTTCCACCAATATCAAACAAGACACACTGCAATTCAAGTCGCTTAGTGCCAAATACGACCTCAAAACCCAGCTGATCCTCTGCGATGCTGTCGAGTATATTCAGGTTGGTGACGCGCGCATCTTCCCAGATTCTTCAAGGGTGCGCATCCGAAAAGCAGCCGCAATGGATACGCTAAAGAACGCGAAAGTCTTGGCCAATTACATCACTAAGTTTCATCAGTTTGAACAGGCAACACTGCACATTGCCGGGCGCTTGGCTTATGATGGCTATGGTGTTTATCCGTATTTCGACCGCGACAGTAGTAAGAGTCTTATTGGCATCAAATCGTTGAGTTATGTGCAAACGAAAACGGTGGCCAAAGGCGAGATCCCCGAAAATGCGCAGTTTCAGCTCAGTCCTGAGTTTGCTTATTTTGGAAAAGTTCAAATAGAGGCGAATCATCCGGGTTTGCTGTTAGAAGGCTCCACAAAACTTTCTCATCCTTGCCAATACGATAAATCTTGGATGAGTTTCAAGGACACCATTTTAGCCAAACAAATTCAGATTCCTATTCCAGAAAAACCAACAGATGCCAAAGGTAAAAGTTTGGCGCTCGGTTTTGTTTGGCGCGCCACTGAACGAGCTGATAGCATGCGTATTTACCCTGCCTTTTTGTCGCAGCAAATTGGTGTCGCAGACCCTGGGCTTTTCCGCGTATCGGGCTATCTTCAATACGATCAGCAAACCAAACAATTTGAGGTCGGTAGCAAAGCGCGCTTGGAACGCACAGATTCACTCAGTAATTTGTTGGTGCTGGCCGTTGAAAGCTGTAGCTTGTCTGGATATGGTCACATCGATTTAGGGATCGCAACAGGTGAGGTCGATATCGATTTGTATGGAAAAATCAGCTACGATTCTGAAAAAAGAAAGACCCGTATTGCAGCCAATGCAAAAATCTCGATGCCGCTTGACAACGCGGTCTGGACTGAAATGACCAACCAATTTAAGGCAACAGAAACGGCCCCCGAATGGAATATCAAAAAACCATTGGATGCGCTACTGAACAGCCTTACGGCGTGGTCTAACCCGAAAGATGCCCAAGAAGTGTTTAAAGATTTTGACGAAGAAAAATTAAAGAAAATGCCTAATACACTTGAGCAAAGCTTGATTTTAAGCGGAATTGTCCTCGAAAATTTCGGTAGCAATAAACCAAGTGCAAATAAGCAAGCAAAAGGTCTAATGAGCGAAGCCCAAAGCGTCGGCCTCATCTCTATAAATGGCACGGCGATTGTGCAGCCCGTCACACTTACTCAAGCATACGTGCAAAGTTTTGGCGACGATGCGAACACAGCTTTTTATTGGTCTTTGGAAGCTTTTGATGGCACGAGCTATATTTTAGGGTATTCACAGGAGAAGAAAGACGGGCTGCTGAGTGTGTATTCAACGAATGTCAAGCTCTTAGCAGCCATTGACGGCATCAAACCCGACAAAAGAAAGACCCGAAATTTCAATTACGAGAGTACCCAGGAACAAGAAGCTTCAAAAATTTTAGCTAAATTAAGGGCGTTTTTGCTAAATAAATAAATTGATGACGCTCTTATTTGTATTATTTACCGCTTATTTGCTTGGCAGCATTCCAACTGCAGTATGGGTTGGTCGCTATTTTAAAGGTATTGACATCCGCGAACACGGCAGTAAAAACGCAGGTGCAACCAACACTTTTCGCATCCTAGGCAAGCGCTTTGGCTGGCTTGTGCTTCTCACCGATGTGGTCAAGGGCATCACAGCTGCGTGCTTGCCCTATTTTTTAGCCCAAAGTGCTTTTAGTGGTTACAAAGATGAGTTTTTGATTTTACAATTAGTGGGTGGTTTCAGTGCTGTGGTGGGGCATGTCTTTCCCATCTTTGCACAATTTCGAGGCGGAAAGGGTGTGGCTACATCTCTCGGGATTGTCATCGGAATTAATCCGCCTGCTGCTGCAGTTTGCTTGACCTTGTTTTTGGTGGTATTTCTAACCACGCGATATGTATCGCTCGGAGCCATTATCTCCGCACTTTGCTTTCCGTTGGTATCCTATTTTTTCATCCACAATGACACCCGCATCATGATCATCTTTACAATCGTCCTCGGGACACTCGTCATTTGGGCTCACCGAAAGAATATTGAGCGCTTGCTCAAAGGTACCGAAAACCGCATGAACCTTTTTGCTAAAAAATCGTAAGCCTTTAGGTTATTCAACTCTTGGTGCGCACAAAAAGGCTCATTTTTTACGTTTTTATTGTTTTGTTTTTAGGGCAAAACAACAGTGCTTTGTCCCAAAGTCAGAGCAGTTTGGAGAAACGCGCAGCTCATGCCTTTGAGCAACAAAATTATGCCGCAGCACTCATAGATTATCGCCAATTATTGGCCAAAGACCAACAAAACCCTAAGTTCAATTACCATTATGGGGTCTGCCTTTTTGAAGTAGAGCACCATTTTGAAGCCGCCAAATATTTCGATGTAGCCCTTGGCCTCAAGCAAGTTCCTGATCCTTTACTGTATTACTACCGCGCCAGAATTTTTCAGGAACAATATTTTTTCGCCCAAGCGATCAAAGCATACGAAAACTACCAACAACTAAGCGAGCAATCCAAAGCCCCCCTGGATGTTAGCCGTCAAATCGCCGAATGTCAGCGTGGTTTAAAAGAAGTGTCGGCTTTTATTAGGCTACCGCTGCTCGCTTTGCAGACAACAAGAAGCACTCAATTTTACAAAGTATATCCCTTCGCATCCGACGACTACACTTTTTACGAAGCGCCGGAGGTACATAGCAAGAACAATGCGAAGCACGCACACGTGCCGGTTTATGCCTATAAGCGCGGAATGAAATACAGAATTTTTGCTTCATATGGCCCTAAAGGCACCCAGCTCGATCTATATATTCAAAAGAAAAATGCCGACAATAACTGGGGCAGCCCTGAGCTGCTAGCAGGCGGTGTCAATGATCCTTTGGGCAATGAGTCTTTTGGATTTTACGACCCAGCCTCTCAAACACTTTATTTCAGTTCTACAGCGCAAAGTATAGGTGCACACGACTTATTTAAAGCCTCTTTTGACCTCACTACCAATACCGCCTCTGGAATAGAAAAAATGCCGTATCCCTACGCAAGTCCGAGCGAAGACCTCTTTTACGTCTGTGATGCCGCACAAAATCAGGCTTACTTCGCCACCTCCAGACAAGGCGTTGTGGGGCAGTTCGAAATTTACACCTTGCAACTCGATGCGCCCGCTAGGCCAAATTTTGTCTTTGCAGGCCTTTTTCTAAATGAACTGCAACCCGAATCTAAAGCGTTAAGTCTTCAATTTACAGATCTGCTCACCAATGAAGTCTATGGGCCATTTGTTTCGGATGCTACGGGTGCGTATCAAATAGCGCTGCCTCAGAAAGGCGACTTCGTACTCGAAATACAAGTGGATGGCGCTTCAAAGGTTTATCAAACGCGTTTCAGTATCCCCAACCTAAAACCGCAAACCACGCTCCAACAACAAGTGAGGTATTTCAGCGATGAGCTGGGTAAAGAGCAGTGGCAGGTGCGTAACCAACTGCTAGATCAAGACCCGGCAACACAAATGGCAGGTCTTTCAAAACTTCAGATGAATGTTGCAAAGGGTGGGCTTTTACAGACAAAATCAGCTAACTCTGAAAACGCTAATCCAACTCAACCTACATTGGCTGCAATTTGGGGTTTCTCTGCGCAAGACACGGCAGCGTTTGTCACACAAATGATAGATACCTTGTTGGCCGCAGAGGTGAGCCTCGAGAATCAAGTGCGCCTTATGGAGCTTTTGCGTCAAGATTTTGAACAGCAGCTCGATGTCCGAGAACAACTCCTCGCCAAGTTAAGTCAGTATATCGCTGAGCCTGGTTCTGCAACTGAACGCAAAGAACTGCTCCAAGAATTAGCAGGCGTAGAAAGCGCATTGGCATTCAATCAACGTTGGATCCAAATCAATCAGGCGGCCAATATTCCAGATTTGGTGCTCCTCGATACCTTGCGCGCCATAAACGAACGCCATCAGGCTTTGCTACTATCCGGCGATTCCCTTGGCTTACTCGCTGGCTGGACCCAACAACAAGCTGCCATCCAGCAATATCTTGAAATAGCCGCATTTGATGGAGGGAATGCACTTGAAGCTGCTGCCCTCGAACAGCAACTTAGCTTACAAAAGCTCATTCAAGAAGAAGCAGCCAACAAAGCCCAGCAACAGCAAGTCGCACAGCAAATCAAGCAACTGCAAGCCGCCTTACCGATCCAATCCAAAAAAGAACAAGCCCAAACGCAATTACAAATCGCCGCACGCGAGCGCGAAAGCAAAGCCTTAGACGCCACCGCCGCCCAATTGCGCTCAGAACGCGAAGCCGCCGCCGCCGAACTTCAAGTTTACGACCAAGCCTCCCGCAAAGCGGCCTATCTCAAAGCGGCCGAGAACCAAAGCCTTCCACAAATCAATCTGCAAAGCTCCTACGACGAATTATTGGCCCAATATGCCCAACAACAAGACCTTTCCCAAAACCTCAAGTCTCAACTTGCCATCACGGAGAATGGTAATCTAGGGTCGAATCAAGAAAATGGAAATCCAGAGCTTGTCAATTCAAATCGTACGGCAACGGAGAATGGGAATACAATTTCTACCAATCCGATTTCTTCTGAAAATGGAAACGTTTCTACCACAACCAACCCAAATTCCACTGAAATTGGAAATGTTGCTACTACCACTCCTGAGAATGGTAATCTAGGGTCGAATCAAGAAAATGGAAATCCAGAGCTTGTCAATTCAAATCGTACGGCAACGGAGAATGGGAATACAATTTCTACCAATCCAATCTCTTCGGAAAATGGAAACGTTTCTACCACAACCAACCCAAATTCCACTGAGATTGGAAATGTTGCTACTACCACTCATGAGAATGGTAATCTAGGGTCGAATCAAGAAAATGGAAACTCAGAGCTTGTCAATTCAAATCGTTCATCAACGGAGAATGGGAATACAATTTCTACCAATCCAATCTCTTCTGAAAATGGAAACGTTTCTACCACAATCAACCCAAATTCCACTGAGATTGGAAATGTTGCTACTACCACTCCTGAGAATGGTAATCTAGGGTCGAACCAACAAAATGGAAACTCAGAGCTTGTCAATTCAAATCGTACGGCAACGGAGAATGGGAATACAATTTCTACCAATCCAATCTCTACTGAAAATGGGAATGTTTCTACCACTCCCACTAATCCAAATTCTTCGGAAAATGGAAACGTTTCTACCACAATCAACCCAAATTCCACTGAAATTGGAAATGTTGCTACTACCACTCCTGAGAATGGTAATCTAGGGTCGAATCAAGAAAATGGAAACTCAGAGCTTGTCAATTCAAATCTTACGGCAACGGAGAATGGGAATACAATTTCTACCACCACTCCTGAGAATGGTAATCTAGGGTCGAATCAAGAAAATGGAAATCCAGAGCTTGTCAATTCAAATCGTACGGCAACGGAGAATGAGAATACAATTTCTACCACCACTCCTGAGAATGGTAATCTAGGGTCGAACCAAGAAAATGGAAATCCAGAGCTTGTCAATTCAAATCGTTCATCAACGGAGAATTGGAATACAACCTCCACCAATCAGGAACTCATACAAGAGCAAATTTCAAGATTTGAACAAGAACTATTGGCTATCTCGATGATGGGTGGCGATGAAATTCCAAAGACAATTCCGAAGATTGAACGTCTGGGGCTTTCTAATGAGGCGCTCGTAAATTTGGAGCAGCAATTGGTACTTCCAGTGATGGATGCTACGGAGCAAGGTGTTGATGTGAAGGCATATGTGAATTATGTGGAGCAGCGTCGGGTTTTTGAGCAAATGAAAGATGAGCTGGTGCGGAATCAGCAGGAGCTGAGGGCGATTGAAGAAGATTTTCGAGCAGAAGATAAGGAACAGCTTGCGGCTTTGATATTGGCTCAAGGGCAATTACAAGAACGTTTGAACGCCCAACACCAGGCTTTGGTGACCTTGCCTAATCAGGCCGTATACGAGGCGCTTTTGCAGCAAAATTATAGGCCTCAGGTGAGTACGCAAACTGAATTGGCGCAGGGCGTGGGTTCTGCTGCCGTGGCGGGAAGTGTTTTTGCGCTGCAAGAAAAACAGGCGCAAACGCAAGCCACACCTTTGCCGGTTGGTTTACCTTGCCCGCAAGGATTGGTGTTTAGAGTTCAGGTAGGCGCATTTAGAAAAAAGGTTCCTACCGAGCGTTTTCGGGAATTTACGCCGGTTGATGGTCAGGTGTTGGCAAATGGGCTCACGGTGTATATGGCGGGGTATTTTAGCTCGTCTGCCGAGGCACTGCAACAACGGAAATTGATCCGCACGCTGGGTTATCCGGATGCGTTTGTGGTGGCGTATCAAAATTGCAGCCGCTTGAGTTTGGCGCAGGGTAGGGCACTGGAATCAATAACAACTTTGGCACCAACTCAAAATTCCGCTAACAATTCTATTTTTGCCTTGCCCGGACAAGGTTTGTATTATACTGTTCAGGTAGGGGTTTACAATAGGCCCTTGACTTCTGAGGCGCAAATTGGCCTGAGTGAACTTATTGAGGCCAAAACAGCTAAAGGCCAATACAGGTATGCGAGCGGTAAGTTTGGGAACTTAAAAGACGCCAAGGCTAGACAGCAATTAGCCGTTGCAAAAGGCATTACAGACGCTTTTATTGTGGCTTATTATCAGGGCAAGCGCATCGATTTAGCACAGGCCAGGTTATTGGCGCAATCGGGTATTGCCTTTGAGCAAAACTTTGAGCAAAATCAAGTGCCAGCGCTATCTGCTGAACTGCAGCAAAAATTATTGGCTCTTGAGCTTCCACAAACGCAAGCGCTGAAAATTCCAGATCCGGTGCTGCGCTATGAAACCAAATGTACAGATTGCCTAACGGAGCTCAGCAGATATAATAGAATTGGGGTATTTGTCTACGATCCTGAAAAAGAAATCATTATGTCGGGGATGCAAAAAGCGTCTGAATGGGATGTGGTGCAGCTAATGTACATGAAAGAGCTGCGCAAAAAAACGCCAACTTTGAAAGGGGAGACACAAACACTTGAATTGAACCGCGATGGTCTTGATAGCGCCTTTGTGGATTGGTTGCTGCGTCAGTCGAATGGTTACGAGCTGAGCAAAGACCAGCAAGGAAACCTGCAAATCAGATTTGTACTGCCGTCAGTAGATTAATTACTGAACAATTGACTAAAGATGAGGTCGATGGTTTGGGTGCGCGCATTGGGTAAGGGCCCGAGTGCATCTAGGTAAAGTACTTTGAGTTGTGGATCGAGTAAGATATAAGCTGGAGAGCTTTTCCAGTCCAATTGTTGCCACAAAGTTGCTGTTTTCGGTAGGTCTAAGCGCTGCCACTTGGCGCCTTCAAAGGCTTTGTTATCGGCGTTGGTCCAAATAGCATCAGATTGCACAAACGTGATGATTTGCACCTTGTTTTTGTAGCGCTCTGCCAAACGTTTAAGGGCGGCCATTTCGGCAATGCATTTTTGATTGCCGGGAATATAATGATGCAAATAAATGTATTGATTGGGCTCTAGGCGCAGGCCTAGTTGCTTTTCGACATAACTTCGGCTCCAAGTTTGGCCATTACCCAATTTGCTTTTCTCTAACCAAAAATAGGCGGCTGCATCGCGTAGCCCTTTCTGCTGCCCTTCTTTGGATAATTTCATCAGGAGTTCCAACGCCAATACTCTGGGGATGCGCTTGGATTGTTCGCCTTCGAGGATGATTGCTAAAGCAACAAATTCTGCCCAAGCAACATTGAAGATGAAGGGGTCTTGTTGTAGGGCCTTGATCACGCCTTCTAGGCTGTTGGCTTGTATTGAGATGTCAATGGCATTGCGTACTTTGAGCTCGACTTGTGAGTCGTAGTTTTCATAAAAAAGCTGCGCGTATTCGATGAGTTTGGGCTGCGCGTAGTCTACGCTATCGGTTTGGAGGTAGAAGTTGTATTTGTCAACTTTGGAAGGGCCGCCAATTACCGAAAAGTTATCGATGGTGAGGCCCACGCTGTATTTGATGTAATCTCTCAAAAAAGCATTGCTTTCTTCGCCATAGACCATTGCGGTTTCGGCCTTGAAGGCCAGTACTTTCAAAATGAATTCGTTGCTGCGGATATCTTTGAGTTGGTAGATATCGGCGATGTAGTTGTCCATCCAGGCTTCGAATCCTAAAATGCGGTAATTGATGTCGTTGGTGTCGAGTTGGTAAAACAGCAATTCAACATCTTGTTGGTCCTGGTTGTAAAAGGTTTGTTGCTCCACTTCAGGCAATTCGATGAGGTAACGCCCCTTGGGTTGTGTATAGAAAAGCGCACATTTGTTGCTGCTGCAAATTTGTAAAGTAGAAAGGGTTTGGAGGTCGAGCTGCGCATTGAAAATTCCCATAGAGTCGGGGCTAACGCGCTGTAAAAAAGTTTTTTGCTGGCTAAGCTGATTGTCAATTTGATAAATATCGAGCGTGGCTTCATTCCAAAAGGAAAGGCCGCGGAGTTGTACTTGGGCCTCAAAAGAGGAGCACAGTACGAGCATGCTCATGAAAAGAAGGTGCTTCACGTGCATCAAACGAGCAGTTCGTGATTGGTTACGAAAGGCGTGATGTCAGCGCCATTTTGATACATTTCTCGGATGATACTCGAGTTGAGTGCGCTGTGGGCTTGTGCGGTCAGAAAAAAGACGGTGTCAATGCCCGAAATAGCATGGTTCATATGGCCAATGCTGCGCTCATATTCAAAATCTTTGGCGTCGCGCAAGCCGCGCACAATATGCGTCGCTGCAATATCCTTACAAAACTCGACTGTGAGCTTTTGAAAGGACGCAACACGCACCTGAGGCTGATCGAGAAAGAGCGATTGGATATGCGCTATTTTTTTGTCTGTGCTAAAAAGCCCTTGCTTTTTGGAGTTGATGCCCACGCCAATGACCACTTCGTCAAACAAACTGAGTGCCTGATGCACTATGGCTTCATGGCCTTTAGTAAAAGGGTCAAAACTTCCGGGGAAAAGACAGCGTTTCATGTTGTGTGCTTGAAAAAACTAAAATACACATTTCCAAAATTGCGACAAGCATCGAATTGCGCTACGGCAGAAAAATCGTGTTGTTTGCCGTGTTCAATGATGACCAAGCCGTCTGGAGTGAGGAGTTGTTTCTCAAAAATGGTTTGGATGAGCTCTTCGTGAAAACCCAGATGATAGGGCGGATCTGCAAAAATGAGGTCGTACTGGACGTTTTTGGCGTTGCGGCAATAAATCACGCAATCGGATTTATACACTTGCATTTTTTCTACAATTTGCAGTTGCTGTACGTTTTGTTTGAGGTATTGAACACAGCGCGGATGGCTGTCTATCGCTAAAAGATGCGCAGCCCCTCTGCTGACAAATTCAAATGAAATGTTGCCTGTTCCGGCGCATAAATCCAGTACCCGGAGGTCATCGAGGTCTACCGAGTATTCTAACATATTGAAAAGCCCTTCTTTGGCGTAGTCGGTGGTGGGTCTAGAAGGAAAGCCCGGCGGTGTGGCAAAACGCTTGCCTTTTAGTGATCCTCGAATGATGCGCACAAAATTTGGTTTTGGTAGGTTGGGGTGTCGAAAAAAGTGCAATTGTAGTGCTCAAAATCTTTGAATTGACAAATGAGTGCTGCAAAGGCTGGGTAATCAAATTGCTCACTGGCGTCGTAGAGGTCTAGTGCGAGGTGCTGGGGCAACTGCAGTTTTTGTTGATGCGCCAATAAGAAATAAAGGATATCTGTAATTTGTTGGTATTCGTTGGCCGTGCAGCACAAAAGTTTGCTGTCTTTGAAGGCAATCAGCACAAAATGTGTGGCTTCTATCAGGAGCACAACTTTGTCTTTCGGATGATGCGTACTCAGGTGCGCAAGTTGTAAGGCTGCGCTGTGCTGAACTTGAGGCGTGTGCAAATCGTATTTGGCAAAGTCATAGAGCCAAACCGGGATGCTATAGATCAGGACGAGGTCGAGTGCAGCGAGCACTTGATGCGTGAGGTGCTGGTTTGCAGGGAGTTCTCCTTGATTGAGTTGGTAATAGGCCTCCAATTGATTGGGGTCAAAAAGCGCTCGCGGAAACAAAGTGTAATTCGGACTGAACCATAAAACGCGCTGCAGGGAATGGCTTTCAAGTGCTTTTTTGATTGGGCCAGACATGCGCTCCCGAGCAAAGGGTTTGTCGGTTTCGAGTGGAAGGGATTGCGCCACCACTTCTTCTTGTGCGTGTTCGAGCAGCAAGAGCGTAGAATCTGTATAGTGAAGTACCAAACGCGACATGGCTTGTTTATAAGTCTTTGGGCTTAGCGCCTTAGTACAAAGCTACAATATTTAATTTTGTTAATGCGCAGAACGCTCAAATCATGAACCAAGCACTCACTTTTACTTTAGATCAAGAACAAGCGCTCGCGCAGTTTTTGGAATTTATCCGTGCGCGCGAAACGCGTAAGTTGTGGGTGCTTACGGGGTATGCCGGCACGGGAAAGTCAACACTCATTGCACACCTCGTGCAGCAAATGCGCGCCGAAAACCTGACTTTTAAATTACTTGCCCCAACGGGTAGGGCAGCCAAAGTGCTGTCTAACTATGCGGGTTTCCCGGCGAGTACCATTCACCGTCATATTTATTTTTCGGGCGGAGAACTCAGTACGCAAGGGCTCTCGCTGGCAAAGAACCTGCATAAAAACACTTTGTTTTTTGTCGATGAAGCCTCTATGCTTGCGGCTTCATCTGCCTACGAAGCCAACAACGTACTCGAAGACTTGCTGAATTATGTCTACAACGGCGAAAATTGCCACCTGATTTTCATCGGAGACCCCGGTCAGTTGCCGCCAGTAGGGCAAGAGCAGAGTTTGGCCCTAGAGCCTGAGCTTTTGGCCACAGCCTTTCCAACACTGCACATCTGGCACAGCCACCTCACTCAGGTGGTGCGCGTCCATGAGAGCTCAGGCATACTTACTGCCGCCACTTACCTGCGTCAAAAACAAGATTTTGAACTCCCCTTATTTCCCAAACTGAGTCAGTTTATCGATGCGAGTGTCCAAGCAATCAGTGGCGCAGACTTCCAAGAAAGTCTCGAGAGTTCTATGGCACAAGTGGGCACAGACGAAACCATTCTCTTGACGCTCGCCAACAAACGCGCCAACCAATGGAATCTCGAAATCCGCAATCGCCTGTTTTACCGAGAAGAAGTATTGGAAAAGGGCGACCTACTGATGGTGGTCAAGAACAATTACTTTTGGCTAGATCCGAGTTCAAAGATGGGATTTATTGCCAATGGTGAGTTGGCCCGGGTAGACCGCGTCCGAAAGCTAGAAGCCTATTACGGTTTTGAATTTGCCCAGCTCGACCTCTGTTTTGTCGACTACCCCGATCAAGGGCCCATAACCTGCATAGTGCACATCCAAAGTTTGTCTGACGAGGGCCCGAGCCTCAGTCGGGATGTCTTGCGCAAATTATTTTATGCCATAGAAGCCGAACACACTGACATCAAAAACAAACAAAAACGCTACCGTGAGGTACTCAAAAATCCGTATTTCAATGCGCTGCAAATTAAATACGCCCATGCCGTTACGGTGCACAAAGCGCAGGGTGGCCAATGGGCACATGTCTATGTTGATTACGGCTATTTACCTGAAGAACGCAAAAATGCGGCTTATTTGCGCTGGCTCTATACAGCCATTACACGGGCGAGTGAAAAACTCTTTTTACTAAACTTTCCACCTGACTTTTTTACACTCAATGCGCCCAATTAGAGAGGGCTTTTTCTTGAGCTGCAATGGTTTCATTGGCTGCCACAACCGCATGGCTCACGTAAAAATGACGGTCAACCTCCGGAATAAAACGCTCTAGCAATTGGCCACCTCGGTCCACGAGTAGTGTCTTGTTTTGGTTTTCGTGAAAAGCCAACCAGTTGTCTAGGCTCGGCCAAGCGCGCAAACCATTGACGCCAATGATGAGGTCACCGATAGCTAAGCCTCCGGTGTCTGCCGGAGCACCTGGATAAATATTCAAGATTTGCCATTCTTTGCCAACCAAACTCACTTTCATGCCCAAGCGCGCTTCTGCATAGCTCTTGCTTGGGGTCTGTTGGAGTTCGAGCCCAAAGAAGTCAAATGCTTCTCGTAGCAGCGCTTCATAGGCTGAGGTGCCGCATACGTAGTCCTTGAAGAATGCGGCAAAAGACTCGCCGGAAAGGTTTTCTAGGGTCGTTTGGTAGTCTTGTAAGGTATAGCCGTTATTGCTCGCGCCAAAGTTGAAGTAGAGGGTTTTGATGACCTGCTCGATGCCAATTTTGTGGTTGGTGGCTTTGCGCAGTCGGTAATCGACATAAAAGGCCAATAGGCAGCCTTCGGTATAGATAGACACCTTTCTGCCCGGCGCTCCCGGCACATAGCCATCTAGCCAAGTATCAAAAGAAGCAGCAGCTACGCTCATGGAAAAACGCCCTGGGTTATCGAGGTGTTTTTGCACTTGTTTGCTGAGTTCTTTGAGGTATTGAGCGAGGCTGAAAACGCCACTTTTGAGCAAATAGAGGTCGCCCATGTAGGTGGTGATGCCTTCGTAGATAAAACCCGTGAGCGCGTAGTTTTCGCGCTTGAAATCGTAGGGTTGCATTTCGGCTGGCCTCAGTGCTTTGATGTTCCAGGCGTGGTAGAGTTCATGTGAACAAACGCCGAGTAATTCCGTATAAAGGCTGCCGAATATGTCGCAAGAGGGGCCAAGAGCAATGACTGTTGAGTCTAAGTGCTCAACGCCATGATACGCTGCGTAAGGCAAAGACTGGATCAAAAAAGTGTATTCCGGACTCGGGAACTCGCCAAAATCTTGGATCTGGCGCTCTGTAAACCGAGAGAAGTCGTGTAGCACACGCTCCCAAGGAATCATTGTCTGCTGATTGAAGCAAATATGAAAAGTATAACCATTGACTTCATAACTGCGTCTATCGATGGTGGCGCTACAGATGAAAGGGCTATCTGCCAAACGGTCAAAGTTGGCGATTGCTACGGTCTGATTTTCGTCAAAATGCAAGGCTGAGGCAATTTGCCATTGGGCGGGTATATGCAACTGCAGTTGATACGGCTGCTCGGTGTTTTGGGCGTCGTAAAAAAAGCAATTTACCGGATTGATATAGAGCTGTTTGGGGTCTAAAAATGTAGAGCCTGCATTGAGCTCGGCTGCATAATAATTGTAAGTGATGGTAATTTGCGCATGGCCCTGTGTTGCAATTTGCCAGGTGTCTTTGCCTGTTTTTTCAAAGGGCAACGCTTGCTTATCGGCACCAAATGCCTTGAAGCCCTTGATGTTTTTGGCAAAATTTCCGATTTCGTAACGGCCAGGTCTCCAGCTAGGTAACTCTAGTTGCAATAGATCGAGTTCGGCAGCTTGTTCAAATACCGCGCTGAACTGAATGTAGCGCTGTTGGGCTTGTTCGCAACGGACTTGATAGCGCACCATGGCTTAGGCGTATAATTCGGCTTGAATTTGGGCAATTTTATCGTCGGCGAGGTAGTCGTCGTAAGGCATCATTTTGTCGATGATACCATTCGGCGTGAGCTCGATGATGCGGTTGGCAACCGTACTGACCAATTCGTGGTCATGAGAGGTGAACAAGAGCGTGCCTTGGAATTCTTGCATGGCGTTGTTGAGCGCTGTAATGGATTCGAGGTCAAGGTGATTGGTAGGCTCGTCCATG
>JBIIZO010000015.1:0-22891 GCA_044346245.1 Crocinitomicaceae bacterium | reverse complement strand
CAAGCGGCTGCTATGGCCAATGACATCGTAGACCTCATCGATACCATTAAGAACGAAATGATCCGCGAGCGCACGATTCCTGCCTTTCAAATCAATTTGCGCAAAAAACAGCAAATGGAAAAAGAGCGCGATTCTATCTTACTGCGCTTAGAGGACCTCGCTAAATTGGGCGTGTTACCCAACGACACGCGTGCCACACTTTATCAAGCATTGGTTGACGCCAAGAATCCACAGGAAAAAGAAGAACTTCGCAAGAAAATTGAAGCCAATAGCAAATACGGCTCAGTTTATGACGGGCTCGAATACCAACGCAACGAGAAAATCGTGAAAATAGAAGACTTTAAAGTGTCTTACGAACAAGCAGAGTCTGATGCCAACGCCAACTTTAACCACAAATTCGTGGTTGAAAGAGCAGTGGTTGCCGACCGCAAAGAAAAACCAAAGCGCATGATCATTGTGTTGGTTTCTACAGTAGGTGGATTTCTATTCGGACTGTTTTTCTTATTGATCCGTCAACGCATCAAAGAACTCCAACAGACCGCTGCATAAAGTTCAAATGAACGACCCTATTCTTTATTCGCTCATTCCTGTTGGCTTCCTCGCCATCTATTTTGCTATTTTTCAGACTGAGAAACTCTTTTTGAGCTTGGCTTTTCTAACGCCGCTTTCTATCAATATTGAAGAATACACTAGCAGTTTTGGTTTGTTCATTCCAACAGAACCGCTCTTATTTGGCCTCATGATTTTATTGAGTGCTTTCCAGCTCAAAAAAGGCTTCCTGCCTGTTGAGGTTTGGCGTAGCCCACTGGTCTGGACTATCCTCATTTATTTACTTTGGCTTTTAATGTCTGCCATCACGAGCAGCCATCCTGTTGTGTCGCTCAAATTTATCCTGGCTAGACTCTGGTTTATTGTGCCAATATTATTTTTTGGCACCTACTTTTTTCAAAAGAGCAAAGCGCGCATCGCCTTCCTTTGGCTCTTTGTTGTGGCAACAGTTATTGTGATCATCTATACGCTCATCCATCATTCCTTTTACGGGTTTGGCGAAAAAGAAGGGCACTGGGTCATGTCACCCTTCTTTAAAGACCATACTATTTATGGTGCTATTGTTGCTCTCGTTCTTCCTCTGGCCGTTGGACTTTATCTCTACAAGAAACACAATCCGTTGGTGCAAATGACCCTTCTTACGCTCATTGCCATCATTTTAGTAGGCTTGGTGCTGTCGTATACGCGTGCAGCTTGGCTGAGTGTGGTTGGCAGCATTGGCGTAGCGCTTGTGCTGTATTACAAAGTTTCTTGGAAACCCATTGCAGTACTTGCAAGTATTGGCGTGGTGGTGGTTTTGATCCAATGGGACCGTATTCAAATGGAGCTCGAGCGCAATAAATACGAGCATACCACAGAAGCTTTTGACGAGCGCCTTCAGAGTGCAGCGAATATATCTACAGATGCCTCTAACTTGGAGCGCATCAATCGCTGGAGTTGTGCCATTGAAATGTTCAAGCAGCGGCCAATAATGGGTTATGGACCCGGAACCTATGCCTTCGAATACGCGCCTTTTCAGCGACCAGAAAACCTCACTATTATTTCTACCAATTTTGGCGACATGGGCAATGCACACAGCGAATACTTGGGTGCACTAGCCGAAACGGGCCTCATCGGTATGTTGAGTCTTATTGCGGTCATTTTTGCAATATTTTATACAGGAATTGCGCTCTATCACCGCTTGCCCAAAACCAACAAAGAAGACAGAATTATTGTATTGTGTACTATAATGGCGCTGAGCACCTATTTCATCCATGCCTTCCTGAATAATTATTTAGACACCGACAAGGCAGCGGTTCCAATTTGGGGAATTTGCGCGATGTGGTTAGTTTACGAACGCGAACTCAGTACTAACGGCCAATCCAAAGCGAAGGATTAAGGGTCACGGGGCTTGCACCTACCACCTGATGCACTTCAAAGTGACAAACAGACACCCCGCTATCGTTAAGTAGCGTCCCGATTGCTTGTTTGGTAGAAACCTTAGATCCAACACCCACAAACGTTTCGGCTAAATTACCATAAACGGTACGATACGCGCCATGCTTAATGATCACCACCTTTCCTGCACCTGGTACAGAAAAGATGGTAGTTACTTCGCCTTCAAATACAGCGCGCACTTTTGATCCTCTGTTGCAAGTAATATCAATGCCATTATTGTTCCATTCCACCCCGCTGAGCGTCGGATGATAGTTGCGGCCAAATCTTTCGGTTACGCTGCCGTTGTCTACTGGCCATGGCAAACGACCCCGATTGGCCTCAAAACTTTTGCCGATAGCGGCACCTTCAGTAGAAATTGGTGTGGCAACAACTTTTGGCGCAGCGGTAGGTGTTGTTGCTTTCGGACTTGTTGTGGTGCTAGCAGTTCCTTGTGTTTTGGGCGCTGAAGTCGTTTTGGTCTTGGCTAATTCAGCCTGACGAGCCGCCTCACGCGCTTGTTCTTTGGCGATATCTGCCCGAATAGCTGCATCGATTTGCTTTTTGAGCTGTATTTTCTTGCGCTCATCTTCTTTGAGTTGTGCAATGAGTGCTTGCTCTTCTTTTTTAAATTTTTGATAAGACTTTTCCTTTTTGGATTTGTCGTTTTCAATGAGTTGGCGTTCTTGTTTTTTCTCTTCTAAGGCCTGTTGCTTGATGAGCTTTTCGGAATCAATTTGATTGATTTCCTTGAAAATGAGCTGTTGGTGCTGCTTAATGAGCGCTGCTTGTTTTTGCTGAACTGCTGCTACTTTTTTCAGATAGCGGTTGCGCCTGAGCGCTTCATTGTAGTCGGCAGATGCCAATAAATACATGACTTTATTATAGTTGCCACGGTGTTTGTAGGCATATAAAAACATTTTTCGATACTGCTGCTTGAGTTGGGTGAGCTTAGCGCGCAGGCGCTTGATCTCCATCTTTTTTTGAACGATTTTCATTTCGGCGCTGCGCACTTGGTTGTCAAAAAGATTGACTAGTGCTTCACGGCTCTTGATTTGGTTTTCGATCAAACGGATTTCATTGAGTGAAGCTTGGCTATTGTTCTTCACTTTATTCAATAGCTTTTTGGTATTAGAAATGCGTTTCTCTAATTTTTGCTGTTCGCGCTTGAGTTGGTTTTGATCTTGCTGCGCATTGGCCATCGGGGCCATACAGAATAGCAAGATGATGCTAATCACATTTTTCATAGCTTTCTGGTATGACGATGATTAATTCTTGTGGTTCGTTGACCTCGACACGCTCGTAGAGCAAAGTGAGCAACAGCGATTTTTTTGGTGTGCAGATATTGATTTCAACTTTCAAAGGCAAATCGTAGCCATTGAGTTGCTGTCTTTCTAAATACACTACACTCACCTCGGTAGAATCTTCCAAGCTCCAAATGCGGGTCTGCCTGAGGGCCTTGGCGTCGTTGGTGAGTTGGTATTGGATCATGAGGTCGTCGCGTTGTTTGCGGTCTGGTTTCTTGCGGTCGTGCTTTTTGTGGGTTGAGATACTGTACTGAAACGGGTCGTTATCCACAAAGTACTTTTGCGTGATTTGGTAATCTAAAGGTTTGCCGTAAATGATTTCTTCTATGTTTTCATACGAGAAATCAACGCCAAATAAGTCTTTTAAATAATCTAGAGAAGCGACGGTGTAGCAGCGGTCTCGCTTATTGACAACGCTGAGGGTATCTTGGGTTACAAGTGCGGTTACTACCGGAATGCGTGCATAGGTAATGATGGCAGAAACTGCGCTATCACTCACAATTTTGATGGAGGTTTTTACTGAAATTTCGCTTTCGTCTGCAGGTTTGCTCAAATCTTGGTAAGATAGCGCAAGCTTGCTGTAAAAAGTCCTTGGCTCAATGTGTGAAAGGCTATCGATGCGGTCTATCAACTCTTTATCTTTGATTTTCGGAAGTTTGTCTGTGGTACTTTGCTCAGCGATAAGCTCCTGGGTTTTACAGGAAGTGAGACCCAAAAACAAAAAGCAGATGAAAAATAATTTATGGAACTTGAACATACGTTTTTTTAGAGATTTTCTCGGAAAGCACAACACTGCCCTCTCCAAAAGTAAGTGCCTTCTGCCAGCAATTGTTAGCTTCTTGAACTTGGCCTAATTGGAAATTGATATCGCCGAGGAGTTCTTGATAAGCAGCAGTTTGAAGTAGCTTGGCATCAGTTATTTTTTGAATCTCCTGCCAAGCCAATTGGTAAGCACCTGACTGAAATTCAGCATAAGCTAATTCCAAAATTACTTGTGCATTGGCAGCGTCTTTCTCTTGGCTTTCTTGTAAACGCTGGATAGTTTTAGGAAGCTCAATTTTATGTGCTATTAAGACGTGTAGGTATTGCAATTCGAGGTTGTTTGAAGAAATATTCAGCGCTTCCTTAAAAGCTGAAAAGGCTTGATTTTGTTGTTTCAATCCTAAGTAGGCATTGCCTTCTTGCAAATAAATTTCTGCTAGGAGCGCGTTGTCATTGAGCACTACGCCTTTGGCGAGTGTGAGATTTTCTAGGGCTTCTGTATACAAGCCACTTCTATTGAGCATCATGGCTTTGAAAAAGAAGGGCAGTGGCTGACTTGGAAATAGTTCGGCACAACTTGACGCATCTTTGAGTAGGTTAGACCAGGATTCTTCTTCGAAGGCTAAAATCATGACCTGACTCCAAACTGGAAACAAGTTGGGGTCACAGCGCAGTGTCTGCTGATAACTGGAAATGGCAGCTTTGATTTGGCCAGAAACGTAGTAGTAATCACCGGCTATTGAATGCGCTTTCGCCTCGTTGGGATAAGTTTGGGTCATGTAGGCAATAAGGGGTTCCAATTTGGGGTCTGCAGCTTGTGACTTTTCATTAACCAACATGATCAAAATATTCATTTTTTGATCGAGGCTTGGGCCCTGGGCAAGGATACCTACATGCAAGTATTTCTTTCCTTCGTCCACTTTTCCAGAACGATACAGCATTTCGCCATACATCAAAAGTGCAACGCCATTTTGAGGATCTGCTTCTACCAGGTCCTTAAGCAGGCCAAAACCTGCCTGGTAATTTTGGGACCTGAAATAGTGATCGACTAAATTAGCGAGGATACTTGGTTCTGTAGGAAAGCGCTGTCGGGCTGCTTCAAGTAAGGCAACTCCTTCGTTGGGCTTGCCCATTTCTTGCAAGAGACGGAATTTTTCAAGAACTGTATTGGGGTTTTCTCCGAGCTGCTGTTCCATTTGCCCGATGAGCGCATAAGACTTGCTCGGCTTGTTGAGTTCTTGGTAGCTCTTGAGTGCGCCGCTGTAATAATCTATGTTTTTTGGATCTGCCTTTAACAAGGCTTCAAAAACTTCGGCGGCATCTTGATAACGCCCCAATTGCTGGTACATAAATGCCAACTCGCGCTTGTAATGCAGGTTTTTGGGGTCGAGTTGGGCCGCTTGCTCGGTATGGAAAGCAGCTTCTTGATAGTTTTCTTGCTTGAGGTAAATCTGAAAAAGCGCGTAATGCACAGCGGCATCTTTGGGCTGTTTTTGCAGACATGCCTTGAACGCTTGGATAGCTTCCTCGTTTTGCGCGTTGAGCATGCTGCGCACGCCGCTGTGGAACTGCCGAATGTAGGCAGGGTCTTGTAGCGCTGCAGTTGGTTCTTGCACTTTACAAGCTGCCAAAGCAACAAGAGCGAGGGCGTAGATCAATTTATTCATTGACGGTGCTGAAATCGCCGAGGCTGAGGTCTTTGGAGCGACCATTGTATTGTGCATTTGAGCCGATCATGGCGCCAGCGAGGTTGACATCAGATAATTTAGTTTGGTTGCCAACGATGCAATTTGACATATTGACGTTTGTCAGTACCGTGCCTTCTCCCAGAGAAACATGCGGCCCAACAACAGATCTTTCAATGCGCACATTGGGGCCGATATAACAAGGCTGAATAATGACGCTATCTGTAAAATTGCTTGATAAATTTTGCAGACGGCCTGCCTCTGCGTCGTGTTCGAGGACGCGTTGGTTGGTTTCTACCGTGACCTCTTTGTTGCCGCAGTCGAGCCATTCGTCTACAGTGCCTGGCTTGAAAGCAACGCCTGCTTCGGTGAGGCGGCGCAGGGCGTCTGGCAATTGGTATTCACCACTTTTGACCACATTGTTGTCAATGAGGTATTGAAGTTCTTGCTTGAGGCGCGCGCCATCTTTGAAATAGTAGATGCCGATCATGGCTAAATCCGAAACGAAAGTTTGTGGTTTCTCAACAAAATCGATGATGTGCCCATTGGCATCTAGCTTGACAACGCCAAAAGCACTTGGATCTTCAATTTGCTTGACCCACAAGATGCCTTCATCTTCGTGAGAAATTTTAAAATCGGCTTTGAAGAGTGTATCGGCGAAAGCCACTACCACGGGGCCATCTAGGGCTTCGGCGGCACACAAAACTGCATGAGCGGTGCCGAGCGCTTGTAATTGGTAATGAATGCTGCCTTTGGCGCCCAAACTTGCCGCTACAGCCAACAATTCTTGTTCAACTGCCTCGCCGAATTCTCCGACAACAAATGCAATTTCTTCGATGGGTTCTGCACAAACGCGTGCGATATCGGCAACCAAGCGGTGCACGATTGGTTTTCCACCAACCGGAACAAGTGGTTTGGGAATCGTGAGGGTATGGGGTCTGAGTCTACTTCCGCGACCCGCCATCGGGACAATTACTTTCATGATATAAATTATTTGGTGCCGGTACTGCCGAATCCGCCTTCGCCGCGCTCCGAGGAGCTCAGTTCTTGAACTGGAACTAGGTTTACCTTTTCTACTTTACAAAAAACGAGTTGTGCAATGCGTTCGCCATCGCTAAGCGTTACGGTGTCGGCCGACAGGTTAACAAGAATAATACCAACTTCTCCGCGGTAATCGGCGTCGATGGTACCTGGCGTATTCAAGACCGTAAGACCTTTTTTGAGGGCCAAACCGCTGCGCGGCCGCACTTGACATTCAAGACTTTGGTCCATTTCTAAAAACAGCCCGGTCGGAACCAGAGCGCGTTGCATGGGAGCCAAAGTGAGTGGCGCTTCTAGCCACGCGCGCACATCCATACCAGAAGATCCCGCCGTTTGATAGGCCGGTACTTCGTGGTGGCTCTTATTGACAATTTTAACTTCGTGCAAACTCATCCTTCAAAAATAGCGCAATTCTACACTCAAAAGCGCTATCCTTCAAGGAATAATCAACAGCTTAGTATGGACAACATCGGGCATTTTAAGCGTATTTGCTTACTTTTGTGTTACAATCGAGTAGTTATGTTAGAAATTCAACGCATCCGTCAAGAAAAAGAAGCCATCCTTGCAGGCTTGGCTAAAAGAAATATCGATGCCAGTCAGACCATTGAAGCCATCCTTGAAACAGACCAAAACTGGAGAATGGCCAAAACCCAACTCGATCAAGTTGCTGCCGAAATGAACCAACTTGCGCGCACCATTGGTGAGCTCTTCAAGTTTGGTCAGCAAGCTGAAGCAACGGCAATGAAAGAAAAAACCAGTGCTTTAAAACTCCAAGAAGCCACACTTAAAGAACAAGTCAGCGCCTTGGAAGACGCCCTCCAAAAACACCTCTATACCTTACCAAATGTTCCAAACGAAGCAGTTGTTAAGGGCCGAGATGCCGAAGACAACCAAAACGTTTTTGAAGCGGGTCAGATTCCACAATTTAATTTTGAAGCCCAACCGCACTGGGAACTCGCCAAAAAATTCAAACTCATCGATTTTGAACTCGGCGTTAAAGTTACTGGGGCAGGCTTTCCGTTTTACCGCGGTAAAGGCGCAAGACTACAGCGTGCGCTCATCCAATTTTTCCTAGACGAAGCCATTGCAGCTGGCTATGAAGAATTCATTTCTCCGCATATGGTCAATGAGGCCAGCGGCTATGGTACTGGTCAACTACCCGACAAAGAAGGCCAAATGTATTACGTCAAAGAAGACGATTTCTACCTCATCCCGACGGCAGAGGTTCCGCTTACGAACATCTACCGCGATGTCATTTTACCTGACGCCAATTTCTCTATCAAAATGTGTGGTTATACCCCATGTTTCAGACGCGAAGCCGGTTCTTACGGCAAAGATGTGCGCGGCCTCAATCGCCTTCACCAGTTCGACAAAGTAGAAATCGTTCGCGTAGAGCACCCAGACAACACGGCAAAAGCACTCGACGAAATGATCGACCACGTCAAGAACCTACTCGACAAACTAGAATTGCCTTATCGCATCTTGCGTTTGTGCGGTGGCGACATGGGCTTTGCCTCTGCCCTAACCTACGATTTTGAGGTGTACTCGGCAGCTCAAGAAAAATGGCTAGAAGTGAGTTCTGTTTCCAGATTCGATACCTTCCAGTCCAACCGCTTGAAATTACGCTTCAAAGACGACAAAAAAACCACGCTTTGCCATACCCTCAATGGCTCCGCATTAGCCTTGCCGCGTATACTCGCGTCTTTGCTCGAAAATCACCAAACTGAAAACGGCATTCAAATTCCAAAAGCCCTACAAGCTTACACTGGTTTTTCGGTCATCGAATAAGGCAATGTCTGGGCTATTTTGACGTTAATATGCAGTCCTGCCCATGAACCGCTTTTCGAGCTCAAGTCTACTCTTATTAATTCTTTTCAGCCTACTTGGGTTGCATGGCATTGCACAGCAAAACCGCAGAATAGTCGCAATTGCACCAGACACTTTGGTTCACTTTCTTGACAGCAATGCCATCTATACCCCGTCTTTGTTCTTTTCTCATTTTAAAGAGGGGGCGGACACTATAATTGTACCTGAGCAAAACTACGCCTTCGACCCTACGCGCAATACATTTCAATGGCAATACCAACCCAAAGACACTATTTACCTACACTTTTTGGTTTTTGCATTTGCACAGCATCAAACCATATTCCACTATCAACTAACGCCTGCTTCGCCAACTAATCTTATTGAGAAGGAACGTGAAAAATTTCAGATCACCACCCGAGGCCCACAAGATCTTTTTGGTGGTAATGCCATTCACAAAAGTGGCAGTTTGGCGCGCGGTATTGGCTTTGGCAACAACCAAAGTCTTGGCCTCAATTCAGCGCTCAACTTACAACTTAACGGTCAAATTTCGCCGGGCCTGATGCTCACCGCCTCCCTTTCCGATGCCAATATCCCTTTCCAAGCATCGGGCACAACCAATCAGCTCAGAGAATTTGACCAAGTTTTTATCCAAGTACACAACGAAAAACTCAAAGTTACCGCAGGTGATTTCTGGCTAGACAAACCCGACGGACAATTTCTCACTTACCGCAAGCGCGCCCAAGGCATCACGGGGCAGTACAATTGGCAAACAGCCAATGGTGCCAAACTCTACACACAAAGCAGCTTGGGTTTGTCAAAAGGAAAGTTCCAAAGACAAATCATTCAGGGGCTCGAAGCCGTGCAAGGGCCTTACCGACTCGTGGGCAGCAACAATGAGCCGTACATTCTCATTTTGGCGGGCACTGAGCGCATCTACATCGATGGGCAACTGCTGCAACGCGGACAAGAATTCGATTACATCATCGACTACGCCAGTGCTGAACTCACCTTTACCTCTCGGCACCTCATTACCAAAGACAGCCGAATTGTAGCAGAGTTTCAATATGCCGATCAAAATTTTGCCCGCAGTTTGCTCCAACACACCACGCGTTTCGAAACCAAAAAACTCAAAACGTGGTTGGCTGTCTATCAAGAACAAGATCTTAAAAACCAAGCGCTACAACAAGTGCTCAGTACCGAACAACTCCAGCAACTGAGTCAGATCGGCGACAAACTCAACGCAGCAAATGTGTTAGGTTATGACTCCAGCGCCTTTCTCGAAAATGCGAATATGTACCGCCTGATCGACACGCTCGGCTATCAAAATGTCTTGGTTTTTAGTGTTGATCCCCAATTGGCGCAGTACCGCAGCACATTTACAGAAGTTGGAATTGGTCAAGGAGATTACATTTTGGCGGGCGTCAGTGCGTCGGGAAATTACTATAAATGGGTTGCACCTTTGAACGGCAGCCCACAAGGTAATTTTGCACCTATTAGACGTGTACAAACGCCCAAGCGCAAGCAAATGGCGAGTACTGGAGTCAACTTTGAATTACATCCAAATTGGTCACTATTTACAGAAAATGCACTCAGTGAAAACGACCTCAATTTATACTCCTCGCTAGACGACCAAAACAACCTAGGTTTTGCCTCCAAAGGCGGACTGCGCTTTCACAAAGCAACTGCTTTAGACAGCAGCAAACGGGTCATCGAAACCTCGCTTGAATACCTTTACTTAAACGCCCGTTTTGAACCGATAGAACAATTTCGGGCCGTAGAGTTTGATCGAGACTGGAATATCCGCAATCAAAATTATACGGGCACACAGCGCCAGCTGGAGTTAAAGCAGCGCGTCACACACAGCCAATTTGGGCAAATCAACTTTGCCGCTCAACACCTCGACATCGATAGCGCGTTTGAAGGGCAGCGCCTTTTTAGCGACGGCAATTGGAAACAAAATGGTTGGACTGCTAAATGGGATGCCTCCGCTTTGCGCGCCCAAACTAGCGTTTCTCAAAATTACTTTGTGCGCCACCGCTTGAAACTCGACAAACAACTCGGGCATTTTAAAATCGGATACATCGACGACCACGAATGGAATCAATTTGGCGGCAGTTTGCAGGCCAACTCCTATCAATTTTACGATGCACAAGCCTTTGTTCAATTGCAAACCACGCGTAAACTCGACCTGAAATTGTTCTGCCGCGAACGCTATGACTGGCGTCCAGACAGCACACTCCAACTCGCCGCCAAAGCCAAAACAACAGGCTTAGAACTCAAATGGGAGCCGAGTTCGAGCCAAAACCTACAGGTGCTATTGGGCGCAAGGCAGCTGGCGATCCTCGATTCTGCACTCATCGATCAGAAAGCTGAAAAAAGTTTGGTGGCTCGTTTTGACTACAATGCCCGCTTCTTTAAAAATGCTTTGACACTTACTACATTTTATGAAATTGGTTCTGGACTAGAGCAAAAACGACGCTTTCAGTACATTCGCGTCAACGACGGGCAGGGCATTTACACTTGGATAGACTACAATGCAGATGGCATCAAAGACCTCAATGAATTTGAGCAAGCCGTTTATGCAGACCAAGCCGATTACATTCGTGTTTTTGTGCCGAGCGCGAGTTATGCTGCAGTGTTTTCCAATGAATGGAACCAAAGTGTCCTCTGGAGACCAGAATTGCTCTGGCGCCAACGCGCAGGCGTGTTGGGTGTCTTGTCGAAGTTCTCGAATCAAACGCGCGTCAGGGTTCAGCGTAAATTACAAGACGGTAGCACTTTTCAATGGCTCAACCCTTTGGCCTCAGACATCGGCGAATTGGCGCTGCAATCTGCCAATGCACAATTCTCTAATTCCTTGTTTTTCAACCGAAACGCCAAAGTATTTAGTGCAGAATACAGCTGGTTGCAACAAGAAAACAAAATGCTGCTAGCCAGCGGCTACGATGCGCGTAGCCAAACCAAACACCAACTCAACTTGCGCCTCAACATCAATACAAAATTTGCGCTCGAAACAACACTCATGCAAGCGCAAAACGCTGCCCTAGCAGACTACACCAGCGGACGCAATTTTCAGATTGCACAGCAAGAACTCAAACCACAACTCATTTACCAGGAAGGCGCCTTACTGCGCCTGAGTATTGCGGGTAGTATGGGTCAAAAAAATAACAGTGTATTGTATGGGGGGCAAAGTGCAAAGTCAAAGTCACTAGAAACCACCTGGAAAATCAATAGAAGTGAAAAAGGCAGCTTCAATGGCGCTTTAAAATATGTCTATTTCGATTTCAACGGCACCGCACTTTCAGCTGTCGGTTACGAAATGCTCGAAGGCTTAAGACCAGGTACCAATTGGACCTGGAACCTGAGTTATCAAAAAATTCTTGGCAAAAATTTACAGCTCAGCCTCAATTATAGTGGCAGGCTCATGCAGGGGCAGACGGCCGTACATACGGGCGGAATGGAGTTGCGGGCCTATTTTTAGCTGGGCGGTTTATTTATTGAATTGCGCTTGTACAAAAGCCCTAGCCTTCGCGTCGATTGCCACGTAATCCTCGTATTGCGGATCCAAGATATTGGCAACATTTTGCATACAATACTCGTTGAGTTGGCCTATTTCCAAAAAGGAGATTTTACGATCTAGGTAAGCGGCTACAGCCTCTTCATTGGCCGCGTTGAGTGCACACGCTGCGGTTCCTTGAGCCGCCATAGCATGATACGCTAAGTCCAAGTTTTTGAATACTTTGCGATCAGGCTGTTCGAAGGTGAGCTGCGGATAATCCATGAAATTGAATCTCGGAAAATCCGTTTTGAAGCGCGCTGGGTAAGTGAGTGCAAACTGAATAGGTAACTTCATGTCGGGCAGGCCCATTTGTGCTTTCATGCTGCCGTCTTCGAACTGCACCAAACTATGCACAATGGATTGCGGATGCACAATGACATCTATTTGCTCGGGCTGCAAACCAAAAAGCCACTTGGCTTCAATGACCTCTAAGCCTTTGTTCATGAGGCTAGCAGAGTCTATGGTGATTTTGGCACCCATGCTCCAGTTCGGATGCTTGAGTGCTTGCTCGAGGCTCACTTTTTGAAGTTGTTCGAGCGTAAAACCCCTAAACGGGCCGCCCGATGCGGTGAGGTAAATCTTTTCGATTGGATTGTGGAACTCTCCCACCAAACACTGAAAAATGGCAGAATGCTCAGAATCTACCGGATAAATATTGACTGCTTTTTCTCGCGCTAATTTGGTGATCAGCTCGCCAGCTACCACCAAGGTTTCTTTGTTGGCAAGTGCAATTGTTTTGCCTGCTTCAATAGCATGAATAGTCGGTTTTAGGCCTGCGTAGCCCACCAATGCCGTGAGGACAGTATGCACTTCATTGGACTCCACGACTTGGCACAAAGCTTCTTGGCCAGCATACACATGAATATCCGCAGACCAAAGGGCGTCTTTCACCTTTTGATATTGGCTTTCATCGGTAATCACAACAGCGTTGGGCTGAAACTTCAAAGCTTGCTCAATGAGCAAATCGGCATTTTTACCTGCGGTTAAAACCTGTAAATCAAAGTAGTTTGGGTAAGCCGCCAACACCTCAAGTGCTTGCGTGCCGATAGAACCCGTAGAACCTAGTATGGCAATGCCTTTCTTTTCTTGCATGAACAAAGGTAACAAAAGAGCCTTGAAATAGTTCCCAAATGCTTAGATTTGGTGACTTCAGCTTTTATTAGTTTTAGTATATATTTCTAATAGGTCTATACTAATGTTTACCTAATTTAGCTCAACTATTATTTATTCGTACTATCCCTTATGAAAGCAATCTTTATTCTCTCTTTTCTTTTAGCAACTACTTTTGTTTTTGGTCAAGAACTCAAAACCACCGAAAACCGTGTAGAAATCGACATCAACGACGGTCATTTCGATGAAGATTTCTTCACTTTTGGTGAAAATGGCTTTGTGCTCAAGAGTTTCAGTTACCAAGACGGCCGTAGAGGCGACCTCTATATGCACCACGATCTCTACGACACCAATATGGTTATGGTTGGCGAGAATGCAGAAATCATCGACAAGAGAAATATTTTTTACAGTTCTTTTCAAGGAGAGCAAAAAGTTTATCACTTGAGTTATGCGCGCAAGATGCCTTTTGTGATCTACGAATACGATGCGGCCAAAAAAAACACCCGCAATTACAATATTCCTTCTGATGAGCTAGCTGGTCTAAGTTCTATTCACTCCTTTTATGTGGTTGAACAAAAAGCGGTTGCTATTGGCGTTACCAAAACAAAATCATACCTCTTATTTTTTGACCTCGACAAACAAACTGTAAATGCCACGCCTATCCTTGTCGAAGGTTTTAAATCCAAACGCACCTTTCCTATTAATGTAGAATACATCGATGAGAAAAACCTGTTCTACCTTTCTATCCGAGCCTATAAATCTGTATTCTCATCAAGTGCTTACTTGCAAACCATTGATTTAGAAGGTCAGGTTTCTGCACTACAAAAAATCAATGAAGGAACCGATAAAGTCATCAAAACCATTACCGTCGGCGGTGTTTCCAACGACGAAATTGCCATCGCAGGTACATATAGCAGTTTTGTGAATGGTGCGAGTAACGGTATTTATTTTGGAACCTCTGTAAATGGCGTGGTAGACAACATTGCCACCTACAACTTTCTTGAGATACCGAACTACACCTCCTATTTACCTCAGAGAACCCAACAACGCGTCGAGAAAAAGAAAGAACGCGCGGCCAATCGTGGAAAGGAGCTCGAAGCCAACCAACTGATCATGATGCATGACCTCATCCCGGTTGACAACGATTTTTTAATCATCGCTGAGGCCTATTACCCGACATATCGTACAGAAACCCGCACGACTTATGTCAATGGCAAACCAACCACCACCACTGTTCAAGTATTCGATGGCTATCAATACACCCACGCCCTCGTTGCTAAATTTAATAGCCAAGGTGAAATGCTCTGGAGTCAGGTATTCAAAATGTATTTGTGGTACAAGCCCATGCGCGCCAAGCAGTTTATCCGCATTGCAGGCCGCGAGCAAAACAGCATCAAGCTCGTCTATGCCGATGGCAGAAACATCTACTCTAAATCTTTTTCTTTTAGTGGTGAGGTGCTGAGTGAAAAGACATCAAATCCGATCAATACTACCAACGAAAACGACAAAATTCGTGCGAGCTACAGCGATGTCATATATTGGTACGACAACTACTTTTTGTCTTATGGTAGTCAAGTAATCAAGAACAAAACAGACGAAGATGTCAAGCGCAAGCGCTTTGTTTTGTTCATGAACAAAATCTCGTTTGAATAAGGTAAGCTGAAAAAAGCTTTACTCCACCGTAACTGACTTCGCCAAGTTACGAGGTTGGTCTACGTTGCAGCCGCGCATGACAGCGATGTGGTAAGAAAGCAATTGGAGCGGAATGGTCGCTAGAAGTGGCACCAAGAATTCGTCTACTTCAGGTATCTCGATGACGTGGTCAGCCATACTGCGGACTTGCTCGTCACCTTCTGTTACGATTGCAATGACTTTTCCTTTGCGGGCCTTGACCTCTTGGATGTTTGAAACTACCTTTTCATAGGAGTTGCCTTGGGTGGCAATCACGATGATCGGCATGTTTTCGTCGATCAGGGCGATTGGGCCATGCTTCATTTCTGCTGCAGGATAACCTTCGGCGTGGATGTAAGAAATTTCTTTGAGCTTGAGTGCGCCCTCTAAGGCAACAGGGAAGGAGCTGCCGCGTCCGAGGTAAAGTGCGTTAGGCGCATCTTTATAAATGGCTGCAATTTTTTCGATATCGCTATCTGTGCCCAATACACGGCTTACTTTTTCGGGGGTCGCTTCGAGTTCGGCCAATAACTGGCGGAATTTAGACTCTGAGATGGTGCCTTTTTTATGTGCTAAAGAAAGCGCCATGAGGGTGAGAACAGTAACCTGAGCGGTAAAGGCTTTGGTAGAAGCCACACCAATTTCTGGGCCGGCATGGGTGTAAGAGCCTGCGTCTGTAATACGGGAAATAGATGAACCCACGACATTGCAGATACCTAAAATTGTTGCGCCTTTTGATTTGGCTAATTCGAGCGCAGCAAGCGTATCGGCAGTTTCGCCAGATTGCGAAATAGCGATAACGACGTCGTTTTCATTGAGAATAGGATTGCGGTAGCGGAATTCGCTGGCGTATTCGACCTCTACGTTAATGCGTGCAAGGTCTTCGATGAGGTATTCACCCACCAAACCAGCATGCCAAGAAGTACCACAGGCCACAATAATGAGGCGATTTGCCGATATCATTTTTTGCTCGTACTCGCGGATTCCACCGAGCGCAACCCAAGCTTCTTCGGAGTTCAGACGGCCGCGAAAGCAGTCGTGAATGGAACGAGGTTGTTCATGGATTTCTTTGAGCATGAAGTGCTCGTATCCACCTTTCTCTAAAGCCTCAAGTTCAAGCTCAAGTTCTTGGAAGAATGGTGTTTTTTGTTGGTCGGCGATGTCGTAGAGTTTAAGGCCTTCTTCGAGGTCAATAACAGCAACTTCTTCGTCGTTTAGGTAAACAACTTTTTTGGTGTACTCCACAATTGGAGTAGCGTCAGAAGCACAATAATAAGCGCCATCGCTGCCGATACCAACGACGAGCGGGCTGCTCTTGCGGGCTGCCACCAAACGATTCGGGTAGTCAGAAGACATCGCTACAATAGCGTATGCGCCAACAACGTGGTTGAGTGCCAAGCGCAAAGCCTCGCCAAACCAAACGTTTTCTTTCTTTTGGATATAATCTACTAAATGTACAACAACTTCTGTATCGGTTGCACTTTTGAAGACGTAGCCATTTTTGATCAATTCTTGTTTGAGAACGTCGTAATTCTCTATGATGCCGTTGTGAATAAGGGCAATTTTGCCATCCATTGACGTATGCGGATGTGAGTTTACATCGGAAGGTTCGCCGTGGGTAGCCCAACGGGTGTGGCCAATTGCTGCGTGGCCGCTGCGGTCTTGGTTGGCAGCAAAATCTTCTAGATTGCTTACTTTACCGACACGCTTATATACATTAAGTGCGCCATTTTGATGCAGGGCAATACCCGAGCTGTCGTAGCCGCGGTATTCTAATCTTTTGAGTCCTTTGATAACTACTGGATAGGCTTCATTTTTGCCTATGTATGCAACGATTCCACACATAATTAATAAGTTGTATAGGTAACGACGAGTTTGGGTTTTTTCTTGTTATTGGTTTCTACGCCATTGAAGACAATGCGCTCGGCAGAATTCCTGAAAAAGAGGGGCGAAACAACAATACCGTTGTTTTCTAGTTTGCCATTGACCAAAGATTGGAGGTAAGCTCGGATATCTAAATCGTATTGCTTTTTGGTGTCAGAATAGAGCCCCGCAATACCGAGAGAGGTATAAAATACATCGGTAGACGCTAATTTGCTGGCAGCCGTAATGCGCGAGCCCGGTTTGTAGCGGTATCCGGTTTGGAACTGTACCGGCAAACTGAGGTCGGCACGGTGAATAATGATGTTGTCTGGGAGTTGGTCTAGGCCAGGGATTTTGACCATGGCGCGCACTTTATTGGCTTGCGCATAAAAAACTTTTTGACCCAAAGTAGAATCGGCGAGTATAGCAGCAACTGGCGTGTTGGCTTGCTCGTGGTCTAGGTGCGTGAAGTCGGCACAATTAGAGTTGATGGTGAAGTCGTAGGTTTTCTTGACGCCATCTAATCTGAAATAGATGGTCATTTTGGAGGCCGGATTGTTGTTGAGGTCTAGATAAAGGATAGCTCCCTGTCCTGTGCTTTGATTCGGATTGTTGACTGCAATTTTGAGGCCTTTAAAATAATCTTGGAAGGCAGCATTGGTAGCAAAAGTAGCAGGATTTGCGGTAGACTGATTGATGAAATCCCAGGCGCGGTTGGTGTCGAGGTGAATGCGCAATTGTGGATCTACTTCAGCGCCCGCAACAATTGCATCGTTGATAGGATCTGGGGTAATGGTGCCCTGACCTGCTGCTACCCAGTTGGTGCTTCCCGTACTCAAGGTAGAAAATTGGTAGTACTTGGCTGTTGACGCATTTTGCAAAGAGTCGGTGAGCTGATACACCTCAAAAGTTTGCGGACTGAGGTCGCCGTAGTAGCCTACGTACTCCATCGCCAAAACAAATGAATCGACCACAATAAGAGAGGCGTCTCCAAAATTAGGATTGAGGCCCGGCAAACGCAATTCGGTGTAAACAGAAGCTTCTACCTTACCGAACTTGGGATCCACGTAAGAACCCAATAATACGTTAGACGCATTTTTGGTTTCGGTGGAGTCTTCTAAAATGGAATAGGTAATGAGTTCAAAAGTATCGGTTGTGATGCCGTTGAGGATGGCATCTGGGTCGATTATTTCTTGACCTAAACCGGAGTCTGTTTTGGTGCATGCCGCGGCTACCAACAGCATGAGCAGAAGTGCGCTTAAGGTTTTCATGAGCTTAGGCTAGGACGTTAGCGTCGATTACTTTGTCAAAGAAAGCAGCCAATTCTTTACCTTGGTGCTCTTCGGCAAAATAAGGTAGTTTGAGAATATTTGCTTCGTCGTAGAGTGCTTGTAAGTTGGCATCTAGCACTTCGCTGGCGATGTTGACACCGTCGCAATGTGCTAAGATAACTTTGGTGAGGTTTTCACAGCTGGTGTCTTTGAGTGCAGCGGTGAGGTCTTGCGGGAAGCCGTCGAAAGCAAGCTTTTCGGCAAAACGCGGGTCCCAAGGTTGGTCAAAAGTTTCGTTGTAAAGACTGTAGACAACCTTCGTTTCTTTGAAGTGTGGGTCTTTGCTGAAGATATATTTGATGTACAAAGCCATAATGCCGGTGAGCCAGCCGTGGCAATGAATAACATCTGGCTGCCAACCTAATTTTTTAACCGTTTCCAAAACGCCACGACAGAAGAACATAGCGCGTTCGTCGTTGTCTGGGTGGAATTTGCCGTCTTCTTCTTGAAGGCAGGTTTTGCGTCTGAAGTAGTCGTCGTTGTCTATGAAATACACCTGCATTCTGGCTGCTGAAATAGAGGCAACTTTGATAATGAGTGGGTGGTCGTGGTCGTCGATAGAGATGTTGAGGCCCGACAGACGAATGACTTCGTGGAGTTGGTGGCGTCTTTCATTGATTGCGCCAAAACGGGGCGTAAAAACACGGATTTCTTTACCAGCATCTTGAACTGCTTGAGAAATGCGACGTGCGCTTCCAGAAATTTCAGATTTGGGTAAAAAAGGAAAGATTTCTTGAGAAATAAATAGGATTTTCTTCTTTTCCATTTATATAAGTATGCTGCAAAATTACGAAATAAACATGAACTAACCTAAAAAGCAATAGCTTTGTCCGATTCAAACTGTAGAAAAGACGAAGCCATGCAGACCTTTGTTACTAGGCAAGAAATATTCAATTGGCGCGAGCAACAACGTGCAGCGCAAAAACAAATTGGCTTTGTGCCGACCATGGGCGCGCTACACCAAGGTCATTTGTCGTTAGTGGAACAAGCCTGCCGGGAGAATGACGTCGTGGTTGTTTCCATTTTTGTAAATCCAAAACAATTCAATCAAAACGCTGATTTACAAGCTTATCCAAGAATGCTATCGGCAGATCTTGCCCTGTTACAGCACCTGAACAATCTCGTTATTTTTGCGCCCAACGAAAGTGAAATGTACCCCGCAGATCTGCCCTTTGAGCCCATGCCACTTGGAAAAATAGGGCAGCTTTTGGAGGGTGCACATAGGCCCGGTCATTTTGAAGGAGTGGTACATGTTGTGCATCATTTATTTGCTTTGGTTCAGCCACATACAGCTTATTTTGGCCAAAAAGATTTTCAACAGCTCGCTATTATCCGTTTGCTGAATCAGCATTATGGCTTCGGAATTGATATCATTGGCTGTGCAACCATCCGCGAAAGCGACGGTTTGGCAATGAGCAGTCGAAACATGAGATTGACCCAAGAACAGCGCCAAAGCGCCGTTTCTATTTCAAAAGCCATTACATTGGTCAAAAATAACATTGGGCAAGATACCATAGAAAACGTCAAACAAGATGCACGAAATATCATTGAACAAGCTGGTTTAGAGATAGATTACCTCGAAATCGTAGATCCGCTTACCTTAGAAAACTGCACAGAATGGCAGCAAATTCAAGTTTGTTGCGTAGCTGCTTTTTGCGGTGAGGTACGGCTGATCGATAATATGTTGTGTGAATCGGTTCTTTGATGTAATTTTGCCGCGCTACAAGGCGCTATAAGTTATGTACATCAACGTCCTCAAATCAAAAATTCATCGGGTCCGCGTTACACAAGCAGACCTCAACTATATTGGTAGCATCACCATAGATGAAGACCTCATGGATGCCGCAAACCTCATCGAGGGAGAGCGCGTTCAGATTGTCAATATCAACAACGGTGAGCGCTTCGAGACTTACGTCATCAAAGGCGAGCGCCAAACTGGCATGATTTGCCTCAATGGCCCTGCAGCGCGCAAGGTAGCCATCAACGACATCATTATTATTATTGGCTATGCCATGCTAGACTTCGAAGAAGCCAAAACCTTCAAGCCTTCTTTGGTTTTTCCGAACGAACAGACTAACTTGCTCTCGTAAATTTACACGAGCATGCGCCTGCATAACATTCAACACAAAATCCTCAGCTGGGAAGACGCCCTCAGACTCAGATGTATTTGGGCCCTCCAAGGTCATAAAGTGGCCTTCACCAACGGCTGTTTTGATATTTTGCATTTGGGTCATGTAAGTTATTTAGCACAAGCCGCTGACAACGCCAAGCGCCTCATTGTGGGCATCAATACCGACGCTTCTGTTCGTTTACTTGAAAAAGCCGCCAATCGGCCCATCAATGCACAAGATGCTAGAGCAATGGTTTTGGCATCATTGAGTTGCGTAGACGCTGTAGTGCTTTTCGAGCAACAAACGCCGCTCGAACTCATCGAATTCTTAAAGCCAGATGTGCTTTTGAAAGGAGCAGACTATAACGCAGAGCAAACCAATCCTGAAGCCAAAGACTATATTGTCGGTTCGGCATTTGTTCAAACATATGGTGGCAGCGTTCAAACCATTCCAATCGTGGATGGTTACTCCACTACAGGCATTTTAGCAAAAGGCAATTAAGGCTTTCCTTTGATTTTGATGGCCTCACTCGCCTGACCTTGCTCCTCCTTCCATTTTTCTAGTTTCTGCTGCAATTTTCCGTTTTTGGGCGGCGCAGCTTGAGGTGCAGTGGGTGCTTTGACGGGATTTTCATTGGTTTTGAACTTGACTTTTATGGTTTCGTGAGGGGTCGTCTTTTCTTGATATTTCTGCACGCTAGGGTCGTCTTTATACAACCCAAAAGTGGCTTTGAGCATCTCTTTTGACTCTTGCTGACTGCGTTCAAACTGTTGTTGTGCGGCTTCTTTTTTACCTTTTTTATCCCAACTCACTTTGGGGTCTTCGAGCGATCCACTGATGCGGACAAACAAGCGCAGCCCAGTGCCGTCGTCTAAAATTTCCCCAAATTCAGTTTGTGTTTCTTGAACTAAAAGGTCTCGCAGGCGCAGGCCAACAGCATAATCAATTTGGTGTTCAAAACTATGGCTACCTACCAAATCGAGGTCGAGTGCCGAAGAGGCAATGTGCATCTTTTCAAAACTGAGCAGGCGCTCGGAGATGTTAAATGTGTTTTCTAGCTGCTCAAATCGCACATCTTTGAGCTTTTGTTGCAGCGCTGCTTGGTTCTTAGCACCAAGAATTGCTCTGCCTTTTCCGATGGTGAGCGTGTTGGCCAAATCTTGTAAAATGGGCGCATGCAAAAGGCGGCCGTTATCTATGATACTATGTACACGCGCTTTTAAACTCGCTTCGTCGAGCCCTTTCAATAAATCGTATTTGGTGCTTACATCAAATTCAAAGTTCCCGTTCCCTGATAGTTGTTCATCAGTCAATATCGTTTGGTCAAAATTATGCCACTCCTTAAACAACTCCCCCAACGCTACTTTTTTTGCTACGCCAATTGTTTCTATATCAAACATTGATGGCGCATACTCCTTTAATTTGAGTTGTCCGTTCCAAGAGCCCTTTGCGTGTTTGAAGTGCAAATGACTGATATCAAGTTGATTAGGACTCAAAGAAACGGTGCCACTCAACTGACTGAAATCCTTACCTTCATAAGTGAAATGATCCGTTTGACACGGCAAAGAAAGCGAGAGGTTTTGGGGTAAAATCCAAGTGCGTTTTTGACTCGTCGACTTGGTTTCAAAATCTGAAAAATGAAGTGTTTTTGCAATTAAACGGCCACTGATTAGTAGTGGTTTAGAGGAATTAAACTGAGCTGAATATGCGGGGACACGTAATTGTACGGCGAGGTCTGTAGCGCCAATAGTAGCTTTGAATTGGTCGATACGGAGGTCTTGCTCGTCAAATGCGATATCGGCAACTACGCCCTGAAAACGCTTTTTAAAGTCAGTGAGTTGAAGGTGTTGTGCTTGAATGCCAACCTGACCTTTCAAAGTTTGTGTTTTCCAATGCTGTTGTTGATCCTGAGCTAATTGTGCCTGAATCCGAACTATTGCAACACCTTGCATTTGTTCCACAATCGAAACAGGGTAAAGCGCCTGAACCAATGCCAAAGGAATATTGCCATTGGCACTTACCGCCAATTTGGGAAATAAAAAATCCTTCAATTGAAACTGGCCCGCAAATCGTGCTCCACTGCTCGTGAAGGAAAACTTTTCAATTTGTAGCACATCAATGGGTAAATTAGAATAGGTTCCTAAACACTGTAAATTTTGAATTTGCGTGCCAAATTGTGGCTCTGTAAGTTGGCCATCTTTGATACTGAAATAAGCCCTGACTTCCGGCGCTTTCTGCGCTGCATTTGATTGATAATGTAATTGAAAATCTACCTTGCCTTTGGCTTTGACACGCTTAAGTGCTGCTAAAGATTGAGGTTGTAAGGTCCGAACAAGTTTAACCAGCGCTAAGTTTTGGCTACGGATATCTAAGCTGCTTTGGAGGGGCCCGAACTCGGCATCTATCAAAAACGGTAAATTGGCGATTTTAATCTGTGCTTGCGGCAGCTTAATCAAGTTTTGGGTTTGGTCTACTAAAAGGGCGAGGTCAAAAACCAATGGCTCGTTCTTGAGCAACATTACCTGTCCTTTTTTAATTCGGTTTATCCAGACGTCACCTGCGGCTTTCAAAGTGGTTTTTTGCGATGAGAATTTTCCAGATATAGAGGCAGTATGAATCGTCGTGTTATAAGTTTGCGCACTCTTTTGATCGCGATACGCCACCTTGAACTGTTCTAATAAAA